>CALISI010000089.1 GCA_938041695.1 uncultured Actinomyces sp. | reverse complement strand
AGAAACATGCTGGCAGGAAGGAATTCTGGTGAACGAACAGGTAACAATGACCCTTGCCTCGGGATGGAGATTCCTGACCCCTGAGGAATACGCACAGCTCAGCCCCCTGGCAGATGATCCCAGCGTCCGTCTCGTCGCCATCAATAAGACGAAAGACGAGGGAAACGTTCCGACCTTCGTGGTCACCGGCGGGAAGCTCACCACCGACGCGAGCGAGGATGAGATCTACGCGGATAGCGTCAGGCAGGTGGGGGAAGCGCTGCCCGGATTCCACCTCATTGACGACTTCGCCTGGCCGCTCGCCCCGAACGGTGCCCGATGGCGGACAGGCGTCTACATTCTCGACAATGTCTCACTGACGCTCAGTCAGCTCGCCTGGATCACGCACGCCCCGTACGCCGGGCCAGGCTCGGCCCAGCGTTTCCTGTGGACAGCAACGTGTACGTGCCCCAGCAACGACTTCCCAACGATCATCGATGATTTCATCACGATGGTCCAAACACTGGAGGTGCCATCATGAGCACCTACACCGCTGAACCGGACACCTCGGATCAGCTCATCGTCACCGTCGAGCAGGCCGATGCCCTGCTCGAGATGATCGCGAGCAACGAGAAGGCAAACCGCATATCAAGCGCCGCTCTGACCAGTGGCTTGGTCGCGCAGGGACTTGCCGGCGCCAACGGCTTGGCCGGCGACGCCGCACGCATTCTCGAGCCGGTGCGCACAGCCCACACCCGCATCTGTATCCGCACCGTATCCCCCACCATGCCAGGTGCCGTGCGCGACTGGAAGATCTGGCCCACAGCACCTCGCTCAGTCATCATGCGCTCCGACGTGGACGGCGTACACTTGAGCCAGGTCGATTTCTGCGAGGTCCCCCATATCCTTGCCTTAGCCTCCCTGCTGCACGCCGGCCCTACCATCCACGACGGGCCTCCTTACATTTCCGCGGACTTTGTTTCAGCGATCCGCTCGCTGAATGTCGGGGGCGCTCAGGAGGCACTTAACAACCTCGTGACCTATGGTCCTGCGGAGTCGCACTTCGCCCAGGACTGCGTCTCGGGGCGTTGGAGCGTCGTGACTTGCGTACGCGAACAGATACGGCGTCGACAGTGGCGGACGGGACAGCACTTCGACTGCTTCGTCACCGACCACATGCACGCACAAATCCACGCGCCGCTCGACGACAATGCTCTCGCACGAATGCCGTCTCACCCGGTGCTGGATGCGCCTCCACGCGCAGCGATCTGGGCAATGCTGATGGGGCTACTCGCGCGCTAGATCTGCCCGTCGTGCGCCGACTAGCTGCTGTCAACACGCAGGGCTCCACCATGAGTCGGATTCATCAACAGATCATCGCACTGTCGCTCGTGCACATCCGCCGCGCGGGCCTGGACGAGGCCGTGGCCGACTTCAGCGGCAACGAGTGAGCCAGTGGTCCTGACAACACGCGTCGTGGGGGCGGAGCCAAGCGGCTCCGCCCCCACGCTGTGTAGTGTCAGACCCTAGGGAGAGTCTTCCTTGTCTTCCTCTTCGCCGGTTTCCCCCTCGTTTCCCTCGTCGGGCCACTGTTCGCTGAGGGGATCGGGGTAGGTGGGATACCAGTCGGCAGGATAGCGGATCGGTAACAGGCCGCCGACCATGACGATCCCGGCGACGATCTCGAGCGCAGTGAGCCCGAAAAGCGCCCGTGGCGAGGCACCGTAGTAGGCCACTACCTTGATGAAGGCGGCGAGGTAGCACAGGCACAGAAACGCCGGGATGCAAATCGCGCGCACATTCTTGGAGACCTGGCTGTTGATGTTCGCGTTGCGCTAGGCGACGCCGATTCGGCCGGTTGAGTTCGTCTCCACCCACAGGATGGCAGCGAGCAAGATCCACAGGCCGAAGAGGCACAACGATGTGACGATGCTGTCTTGCATGGGCCCCTTTCGTGTCTCTACTCATGTGGGTTGTCGGACCAGTGTGAGGGCGCATGGGGCTGTGGCCTGGCATTGCCAGAGCTTCCAGGGCCTCCCAATGGCGAACGAGGACGCGTTAACGGGTGCGCACCCGCCGGTGCGCGCCCGCCAATCCAAGTAATAACCTCAGTCCCTGGGGCCCGAAAAAGAACCGGGGGCCGGAGGCTGGGTCCACAGACCGCGAGCCTCCAGGAAGTCGCGCAGGAAGATGGGGCGGTCGGTGATGATGCCGTCGACGCCGACCTCGAGGAGGCGCAGCACGTCG
>CALISI010000088.1 GCA_938041695.1 uncultured Actinomyces sp. | reverse complement strand
CGATCAGCTCGTTCTTGCTCGTCGGTCGCGCCACGACACGGCCTCCTTCATCTCCCGGGCAAAAGGATTCCCCACTCCTCCCATTCTAGGGCTCGGGTTGCGGGGCCCCGCTGGAAACGCCGCGCGTCAGCAACCACGCCGTCGAAAGCGCGATCGCCACCAGCATGGGGATCGGCTTCACGGGTTGCCCGAAGTAGGTGCTGAGGATCTGCGCCAGCCCTATGGCTGCCCCGCTGTACTTCCACAGGGGCCGGGACAACAACCCTGCCCAGGCGATCATGAATACCCCGAGCATGATGTCGCACAGGTGCCACGCGCTGTAGATCCCAGCCAAAGCCGCCTGGAGGCCGTCGTCGGCGACAACAGAAAGTCCATTGACGGGATAAGACGAGCCTGCCGGTCCCGAGCGCGATCACCACCCATCCGATCATCATCAGGGCGAAGCTCGCCGCCGCAAGACCGGTCAACGTTCGTCCATTGCGGACTCGAGATCCGCGCGCGTTGTAGAAGGCCCACCCGCCCAGGACAGCCGAAAGCACGAGCAGCTCGTCCACGGCCTTAAGCAGACCGCTGTACTGATCCACGGTTTCGCGCAAGGAGGCCGTCGACGCCATCTGGAGACCAACGTACAGGAAGCCGATCCGGACGGCCGCGTACGCCAGAACAGCCGCGACGAGCACCCCTCGGGCCAGTCGGTGCCTTCTCTTCTGTTCAGAGAAGCGACTGCCCACGCGTGTTTGCCCTGCTCCCGTGGAACGCCCACGCCCGCCCCCGCACGCCGCGCATGATGTAGCTGGCACCCGCGAGCGCGAGAGCCAGGCCCAGGCCAGTGTAGAAGAAGGCGATGAACCACTCGGGGAAGAACCCGGCTGCGCGCATGCCGATCCCGAAGGACATCATGAGGGCCATCATGATGTAGCTCTTGCGGTCGAAGAAACGAAAGACGAAGTGGCGCTCTCCCTCCAGGTCGGCGATCCGCTGGGCGTTTTTCTTCACGAGCCTGGAGAACATCGGGTGGAACGCGCTAAAGACTGCGACCGCTCCTCCGACGAGGGCAAGGACGATGATCACAGCGACGCCGCGCATGCCGATCGCCGCGCGCACACCGAGTTGGGCGACGTTCAGCCCCGCGATGAGCCAGACGACGCCGGCGACGGCGATCAGGGGTTGCTTCTTGACGTGCAAACGGGTCATCGGAGGGGGTCTTTCTCGTTGGGGTCTGTCGGGCACGGGTAAAGGGAGGCGTCGAGCAGAGCGAAGAGCGTCTCGCAGTCGGCCTCGTCGATCATGGAGGCGAAGATGGTGCGTAGGGTCAGGCGGGCGACCCGCTCGGGGCGTAGTGGCCCGACGAGGCGAGCGCGGTTGGCTGCCTCGTCGGCCTCAAGGACCCCGCACATCCCGCGTTCTAGGTGCGCCATCATGGGGGCGCGGGCCGTCTCGAGGGCGTCGCGTTCACGCTCGGGCAGGCCGCGCATCTCCGCGAACCAGTCGACGCTCATGGCGGAGCGAACGGAAACGAGGGCGTCACGGAAGCGCCGGGCGTAGGAGGTGAAGCGTTCGCCGGGGCGCACGGAGCACAGCTCCCGCGAGAGGTTCTCCTCGAAGAAGCGCGTCAGCACGGCGGCCGTGAGGTCGGCTTTCGTCTGGAAGTAGACGTAGACGGAGCCGACCGCGATGCCGCACGCGCTGGCAACCTTGCGTACCGACAGAGCACTGATTCCCTCGCGTGCGGCGATCGCGTAGGCGGCGTCGACGAGGGTCTTTCTGTCGATGACTTGCTTCGGCACGAATCTACACAACCTCCCGGGGCCGCAACCTATATTGAACACTGTTCAGTATAGGGTTGTCCGGGCACGCGTCAAGAGGACAACGAGACCTCACACGTACCCCGCCCACCAACGACTAACATCCTCGCCTTATTCCCACGTGGACACACATGCGCTGAGAGCACAACCCCCTTGAATCGCATGACCTGAACAACGGCGTCAGGATGCCCCTCGTCGGCCTCGGCACCTACCAGCTGTCCTCCGAAGACGCGCAGGCCTCCACGACTTACGCCCTGGACAACGGCTACGAGCTGATTGACAGCGCCAACTTCTACGTCAACGAGCGTGGTATCGGCCGCGGCATGGGCACCTCCTCGAAGGCCCACGAAGACATCTTACTGGAAACGAAGATCTGGCCTTCCTCCTACGATAGCGAGACCGCCATCGACGAGACACTCGAGCGCCTGGGCACCGATTACGTCGACCTGCTCCTCCTACACCGGCACGCCAGGGACATTCAGACCGGCTAGCGTCACCTCGAGGAGGCCCATAAGGCGGGCAAGGTTCACGCAATCGGCATTTCGAACCTCACCGTTGCGGAGCTCCGCTGCCTTCTCGGCGAGTGCGAGATCAAGCCCGCACTCATCCATGCCGAGTGCCACCCCTACTTCCTGCAGACCGAGCTCAGGACGCTCCTTGAGGAGCCCGACATCGCGCTGCAGGCGTGGTTCCCGCTCGGCGGCCGCGGCAACACTGCGATTCACCTCCCGCGCGATCCTTGATTCGACGAGGCCTGGATGGACACCCCGCCCCAACATCCCACCGACCTACAATGACAATATGAGTGACACAAGCAGACAAGCGCAGTGGTTTTCCGATAACGAGCACAACTGGGACGACCGCGCTGAGCTGCACATGGCTGGCAACTACTGCGACTACCAGCGCCTTCTCGAGGACCCGACAGCCATTAGCACCGAACTGGCCCAAGATATCGAACGATTCGGCGATCTCACCGGCAAAGATGTCATCCACCTGCAGTGCCACGTCGGAACGGACACAATCGGCTTTGCGCGCCGCGGGGCATCGCGTGTCATCGGCCTCGACCTGTCCGAGGCTTCGCTTGCCCACGCGCGCAGTATCGCCGAACGCGCAGGCGCCGACGTGGAGTTCGTTCACGCGAACGTATACGACGCGCGCCAAGCAGTGTCCGGCACCTTCGATCTGGTGTACACCTCGATCGGTGTCCTATGCTGGCTGCCCGATATCGCCCGATGGGCACAAGTCATCGCTTCCCTGATCAAGCCGGGCGGCACCTTCTTCATCCGCGATGACCACCCGATGTTCATGACAATCGGGGAGGATATTTCCGACGGACTAAAGATTGAGGCACCCTACTTCGAGCAGGATGCTCCGATGACATGGGATGACGATTCAAGCTACGTGGATTGCCCCGATGCCCCGCGGATTACTCACACGACAAATCACCAGTGGAATCACTCCCTTGGACAAATCGTTACTGCTCTCATCAACACGGGTTTGGTGATCGATGAGCTTGAGGAGACACCGCGCGCGGCGTGGTGTCCGTGGCCCGAACTCATGGAACAGGATTCCGCTGGAGGTTGGCACCTTCGCGACAAACCAGAGCGCCTGCCCCTTCAGTTTGCGATCACCGCACACAAAAACTGACAGTGGGCGGTGTCAATGGGTGGTAGCAATGAGTTGGTTGAATGCTTCTGTGGGGGTGCG
>CALISI010000087.1 GCA_938041695.1 uncultured Actinomyces sp. | reverse complement strand
GCACGCTGCGCGACAACCTGCTCCTGGCCGCCCCCGCGGCCACGGACGACCAGCTGATCGAGGCGCTGCGAGCCGCCCACCTGGGGGAGTTCGTTGACACGCTGCCCGGTGGCCTCGACGCCCGCGTGGGTGCCCGAGGCCTGGCCGTGTCCGGCGGTGAGGCCCAGCGCATCGCGATTGCCCGCGCCTTCCTGAAGAACGCGTCGATCATGATCCTGGACGAGCCCACCGCCCACGTCGACCTGGCCTCTGAGCGAGAGATCCTCGCCTCCCTGGAGACCGTGTGTGCCGGGCGCACGACCCTGACGATCTCTCACCGAGACGCCACCATCAAGGGCGCCGACCGCGTCGCGACCCTGCAGGAAGGAACGATCCGATGACCCGCAGGCAACTGTCTCTTCGACTCCTGTCGATCACGCGGCGCGTCCTGCCGCCGCTCGCGGCCTCCATCGCCGCCCGCATCGTCTTCCTGATGATCGGCATCGCCCTGTTCGCCCTGGGCGGCTGGGCCGTCGCCGGCCTCGCGTCGGGGGAGAGCGCGTGGAGCATCGGCCTGATCATCGGCTGCGCGATTGGCCTGAGCCTCCTCAAGGGCCTGGCCCGCTACCTCGAGCAGTTCGCCGGTCACTTC
This sequence comes from uncultured Actinomyces sp., assembly GCA_938041695.1. Classification (GTDB taxonomy): domain Bacteria; phylum Actinomycetota; class Actinomycetes; order Actinomycetales; family Actinomycetaceae; genus Pauljensenia. The sequence continues at coordinate 18,127 of CALISI010000087.1, read as the reverse complement.
GTGGCCTTCCACTGTCTGGCGATGCTGCGCAACTACTTCTACGACCAGCTTGAGCCCCAGGCTCCCGCGGGCACGGATCGCCTGGATTCGGGCGACATCATGAACCGCGTGACGAAGGATATCGACCGCGTCGAGGTCTTCTTCGCCCACACGCTCGCCCCCGTAACGACCGCGATCATTGTCCCGATCCTCTCTATCGTGTGGATGGGCACCGCGGTGTCCTGGACGCTGGCCGCCGTGCTGGCGCCCTTCCTCTTGATCGTCGGCGCGGTCATTCCCTTCCTGGGTTCTGGCTCGACCGCGCGTGCGGCGCGTGAGCTGCGCGAGGCCCGGGGCGCGATTGCCGCCCACGTGACCGACTCGGTGCAGGGCGTGCGCGAGGTCCTCGCCTTTGGGGCGCAGGATCGCCGCGAGGCCGAGATGAGCGCGATCGAGGAGCGCATCTCCTCGGGTCTTCGCACTCAGGGCCGCTGGATCGCGCTGCGCCGAGGCCTCAACCAGGCCGCCGTGGCCCTCGGCATCGTCACGGTTGCCCTGGTCGCGGGCTCGAACGTGCTCGCCGAAACGCTGACGCTGCCCCAAGCGGGCCTTGCCCTCGGCATCGCGATGGGTTCCTTCGGCCCGGTCCTCGCGGTCGAGGAGTTCGCCGCGGACCTGGATCAGGCCTTCGCGTCGGCCGCCCGCGTCTTCGCGATCACCGACCGCGCGCCCGTCGTCGCCGACCCGGCCGACCCCAAGCCCCTGACCCCCGGCGACATCGAGATCACCGACGTGACCTTCGCCTACCCGACGGACGAGGACGCGCCTGCGCCCGCCCCCACGGTGCTGGACGGCGTGAGCATCCACATCCCCGCCGGGAAGCGCACCGCGATTGTGGGCGCCTCCGGCTCGGGCAAGTCGACGCTGTCCTCGCTGCTGACCCGCACGTGGGACCCGGCCTCGGGCACCGTGACCATCGGCGGAACGAACGTGGCCGAGGTGTCCCTGCGAGACCTGCGCGCGACGGTCGCCTCCGCGCCCCAGCGCCCCTACCTGTTCAACGACACGCTGCGCGCCAACCTGCTGCTCGCCGCACCCGACGCGAGCGAGGCTGACCTGGGGCGCGCGCTGGATGCCGTGGACCTCACCGACTGGCTGGCTACGGAAAAGGATGGCCTGGACACGGTGGTTGGCGACATGGGCGAGCGCCTCTCGGGTGGCCAGCGTCAGCGCCTGGCCCTGGCCCGCGCGCTCCTGCGAGACGCCCCGATCTACGTCTTCGACGAGGCCACGAGTCAGGTCGACCCGGCCACCGAAGGGCGCGTGCGCGAGGGGATCGCGCGCGTCGCGACGGGCCGCACCATCGTTGAGATTGCCCACCGCATCAGCGCTGTGCGCGACGCCGACCAGATCATCGTCATGGACGCGGGCCGCGTCGTGGAGACCGGCACCTACGCCGAGCTCCGTGCGCGCGGCGGGGCACTTGCCGCCCTCGAGGCGCGCGAAACCGCCGATCAACCCAGCTCCTGACAGGCGCGAGCGCGCGGGGGATGGGGCCACGGCCTCGTCCCTCGCGTGTTGACGCGCCCGATACCGATAGGATTCAACCTATGGAAAGACTGATCGGCTGGACGAAAGCTGACGCGTGGGGCTCCACGAACGCGATCCCCGAGTTCCTGGGGGCCGCCGCCGGGGACGACCCGGTGTCCGAGGTGTGGTTCGGCGCCCACCCGGACGGACCGACGCTGCTGACGGATGGACACACGCTCGCCGAGCACATCGGCGAGGACCCCAAGCGAGCCCTCGGCGGAGGCCTGCTCTACGCCTTCGGGCCGACCCTGCCGTACCTGGCGAAGATCATTGCCCCCGCCCAAACCCTGAGCCTTCAGGTGCATCCGACGAAGGAGATCGCGCGCGAAGGCTACCTGCGCGAGGAGGTCCTGGGCATCGAGCGCACGGACACGCGCCGCGTCTACCGGGACATGAACCACAAGCCGGAGATGATCTACGCGCTCACCGAGTTCAGCGCGCTCGTCGGCTTCCGCGTGCCGCGCAAGGCCCGCCAGCTTCTCGTCGGCTTGGAGGGTGAGCTCGCCGACCGCCTGCGCCACCGCCTCAACCTCGCGACCGTGCGCGGGGGCCTGCGCTCCCTGGCCACCTGGCTGTTCGACGAGGACTCCCCGGCCACCCCCGAGCGCGTCGAAGAGTTCGTGGCCGCGTGCCGCTCCCGCCTCGCGTCGGGCACGTCCGCCTCGCCGCGCACCGACGAGCTCGTGAGCGTCCTGGGGGAGAAGCACCCGGGCGATCCGGGCATCATCGTCGCCTTCCTCATGAACCCGGTGTCCCTGCGCCCGGGCGAAGCCGTCTACATTCCGCCGCGCCAGATCCACGCCTACCAGTCGGGTCTGGGCATCGAGGTCATGGCCTCCTCCGACAACGTCGTGCGCGCGGGCCTGACAGGCAAGTACGTGGACTCCGCCCAGCTCGTGGAGATCACCGAGTTTTCGGCGCTGCCGCCCGTGCGCGTGGCGCCCGAGCATCCCTCGGCGACGACGGACCGTTTCCTGGCGCCCGCCCAGGAGTTCGAGCTGTCGGTGACGACGCTGGCACCCGGCAAGCACACGTCCCGCGTGGACGAGGTCGCCGTGCCAGGTGAGGGCCCGCGCATCGTCATCGCGACCTCCGGGTCGGTCACCCTGCACGTGAGCGAGGAACAGGGCGGGGACAGCGTGGAACTGAGCCGCGGCCAGGCCGTGTTCATCTCGGCCGCCGAGCGCCGCGTGTGGGCGTACGGCACCGGATCGTTCGTGCAGGTCGCGGCCCCCTGACCGGGGTGCGTCGTGCGCGGGGACGAGGCCGTGAACGGGAGCGTTGTCAAGCCGTCCCACGTGGTGGTCTTGGTTCCTGAAAAAGCCTTGTAGCTGCGGCTTTTTCCTCTAAAATAAGAGCCGAGCCTCATCTCCGCTCGCTGCGACGAGGCCCGCTTGTCAATCGCAGTGTGGGTGCCGCGTGGGGGTGCCCACACTGCGATTCTGTTTGCGCCTTAGAAGACGCCGCACACCCAGTCGGCGAGCGTCTTGCATGTGGAGGCCAGCTCGCCCTCGTGGGCATCGTAGCCGACCACAATGTCCTCGGTGTCGACCCGGTCGTTATTCTCCGCCCACACGGTCGCGGTCTCGCGCGTGACCTCGGGGTGGAACTGGACGCCCAGGGCGGTGCCGTAGGAGAAGATCTGCGTGTACTTGTCCGAGCGCGCCCACTCGCGCGCGCCGCGGGGGAGCTCCACGATGGCGTCGCCGTGGTCGGCGAACACCGTGTGGGTCGAGGCCAGGGCCATGCGCAGGGGGACGGCTCCGCCGCCGCCCGCCTGGTCATTCGTGCCCCACGTCAGGGGAATAACGCCATATTCGGGGCCCGCCGGGTCTGCCACGCTCACTCGCCCGCCGAAGGTCGCGGCAATCAGCTGGGCACCCAGGCAAATGCCGAGCACACGGATGTTGGCGCGCACGCAGCGGCGCAGCAGCTCGCGTTCGGCTTCCAGCCACGGCCACGCCTCGTCGTCGTAGGCGTTCGCCCGGCCACCGAGCAGGATGAGGGCATCCGGCAGGGGAGCGGCCGCCAGGTCCTGGAGGCGCTGCGGGTCCTCCCAGGCGCGCACCACCTCGTGACCGCCGAGGAAGGCGGACAGCTGACCCACCGGAACGATCGGGTCGTTTTGAATCACGAGGATGTTCATACACCAATTGTAGGCGCGATCACGCGCGGGTACCTATCGGCCCTTAAAGAACACGAACAGCTGGCGTTCGCGGATCGCCATGGCTGTGATTGCGACACCGATGAGCGTCCACGACGCGGCAGAGACCCCCTCGGTGGCGACCAAACGCATGAGATCGGAGCGATCCCCGGGCGCCGCTCCGCTCAGGATTGTGAGGCACATGCCGGAGGTGAGGACGCATGCGCCGCCCACCCACGCCACGGCCTCAAGCAGTTGAAGGAATGTCGTATCCGATGTGCGGAGCCCAGCGTGCAGAGCCGAGGCGATCTCGAGGCGGCGCCACCACGTGGAGGCGGCCCCTAGGGTCGCACCGATTGCGCTCGCGGCGATCCACGCCCACCAGGTTGGCCTATGGCTCAGTTGTTCCGCCGCGTCGAAGGTCGTCCCGCGCGTAGGGTTCATGGCCAGGACCTGCGCGTTCTGGTCGTCGCTTCCAACAAGGGTTGAGCGCACCAGGGCATCGACGTCGTCGCTGTGCGGCCAGGATTCGTACCAGCACTCATCGAAGGTCCCCGTCGCTGGCACGGGGGCAAGAGCCGCGTAGGCGTAGCCGGGACGACGCCCGTCGTTCTCGTCCCACGGGTAGGTGCCCGCGACCTCGGCCTGCCCGTGTGCGAGGGGGAGAAGGGCTCCTTGAGTGGTGCCGAGGTCCTCGGCTACCTGCTCAGGGAGCAGAATTCCCGTCGGATCGGCCGTTGTTGTCCCCAGGAGAGAGACGGTTCCGGGCGTGACCTCATACAGGGGCAGCGACGAGGCAGGAAGGGCGAGCGGAGACAAGCCGGATTCGACCGAGCGAACGGCTCCTGCATGCACCCCGGGGATTCGCGACAGCGCATCGCAAGTGGCCCCGTCGATGCTGCCTTGCGCTTGGAGGACGCGCACCGATCCCAGATGGACACGAAAAGAGGCCGCCTCAACGCTGACGGAACGAAGCGAGAACGCATCGGCGCAGATCGCGCCTCCGACCAGGGCGGTGGCCAGGATAGTCAGCATCCCGACGCGGGCCGTCCCGCTCAGGCAGTCCCTCCAGGCTTCGGACAGGAGTGCTCGCCACGAGAGTGTGCTCATCGCTCCTCCTCCTGGAAGCGGGCGAGGTCAATGACGGCGTCGCACTGCGCGCGAATCGACGGATCGTGCGTCGCGATCACGACGCTCACCCCCTCCTCGCGCAGCGAGCCGAGTGTGGAGGCGATGTCGCGCGCCGTGGACTGATCAAGCTGCGCGGTTGGTTCATCTACGAGGAGCAGGGTGGGGGCGCAAGCGAGCCCGCGCGCGAGGAGCACACGCTGAGCCTCGCCGCCCGACAGATCCCGAAATGGGCGGGTCGCCAGATGCGCCAGGTTGAAAGCGTTGAGGAGCCGGTTCGCCTCGACATCGGCCTGCGCCCGGCTCATACCGCGGGCCAGCAGGGGCAGCGCGACGTGGTCAATCGCGCTGCGCGCGCGGACGCCGAACGGGTTCTGGAAGACCCACGCAATGCGGGGACTCTGCGGACCAGTCGGATGGGGGACGCTGATCGTTCCCTCGGTCGGAGTCTCCCATCCCGCGATCAGCGACAGCAGCGTTGATTTGCCAGAACCGGACGGGCCGATGATGGCGGTGAGGGCACCGTCCTCGCAGCGGGCGCTCAGATGGCGAAAGAGCCACGGGGTTGCGGCGAATTTGTGCCCGACGTTGTCTAGCTCGACGGACATGAGCGTCCCTCGACGGCGGTGTCGACGGCGGAGAGCGGGGTCGTTGGCAGGACGTAGGTTCGGCCGAGCTGGGAAGAAACGATAGAGACGGGAATCGGCGTGCCGCTTGCAAAGACGCACGCGTTCGTCGCGTCTCCGATCACTGAGGCCGGCGGGATGACCGTGACGGTGATGGGGGCGGCGAGCTTCCAGGAGACGGGCAGCTGAACGGGTCCATCGCCGCTCGGGGCGGAGCGGACGAAGTCCGTGTATTCGCGCGAGGAGAGGATCGTCGCCGTCAAGGCGGGGTCGGTGATCACGCCGTCAGCGGGAACGGGGTAGTCCGTCTCCCCCAGAGTGATGACGTGGTCCGCGGGATAGGCGTCCGGTGGGACGGAGAGGCGCAAGGCGTCGCGGGAGTCCTCAAGGGCGAGGAGAACAGTGCTCGTATCGACGCTGTCACCCAGGCGAACGGGGACCGACGAGGGGGTGACGGTCGGCGCGGGAATCCACAGGACGTGAGAGGCTTCGATACGGGAGGGAACGCCACCAGCTCCGTCGTTCACGCCCATCGCCGAGGCCAGGGCCGCGCGCGTGGAGGTCGTCACCCGCTGAGATTCCGCGGGAGCCCCATATCCGAGCCGCGCAAGCTCAGCGTTCAGGGCCGCAATGTCTGGTCCGGTCGCTCCGTCCACCACGTCCTGATAGAGAGGAGTGGACAGGGCTAAGGCAAGAAGGGGAAGGCCATCAATCTCGCAGGGAATGGAACCTGACGTGACGGGAGTTTCCGGTGCTGCCTGGAGGGCCGTGATGCGCCCGGCGATGGGGGAGGTGAGCTCGTGAGGCGAGGCCGGGGGAATCGTGAGGGTGAGGGAGCGCGTATCGGTGAACTCGCGTGTGGTGACGGGGACCGTCGACGGGACGGATGGCGAACTCAGCGAGGCCGGGGTGGGCGGCGAGGCGATGAGGATACCCGCGCTGACCCCACCCGCACCGGCGATCAGGGCGACAAACGCGGTGAGGGCGAGCCAGCGGCGAGAAGATGCCATCTCAACTCCTTGAGGGTGGTTGTGGTCATGTGCTGGGGTCCTCGAGGCATCGGTGCAAAATGTCGGGACCCTGGGATGGGTCGATGAAAGGCAATGCGCTGTCGAGAGGCGTTCCGCTCTCGACAGCGCGCGCGAGCTCTTGGGCCGTGAAGGACGGCTCGACCGCCTTGTTGCGGATCAAACACTGCGTGTACAGCTCGTTGATATCCCGGTGATCTGGGTTGACTCGCATGTCGAACTCGAGCGCCTCGATGATCGGCTGACCGGCATCGATGGAACAGGCATGGACGAATTCTTGTTGCTGTTCCTCAGATATGGAGGAGCCGACCGGCTGATCGGGGATGCTCAGGTCGCCGCTCGGGCCAAACGATGCGCCGGTGACGCCCTTGTCTGTCAGGCAGCTCAGCACACGCTGACGCATGTCCTGGAGCTCGGCCTCGCTGATGGCAGAGTCGGCCAGGACAGACTGAACGAATTCGTTGGACGCCCATTCACTGCGCGCCTGCTCAATGTCGGCCGCCCACGGCCCCTCCGCCGCGGGCGTGGTCTGTTGGCAGCCACAAGCCGTGGCGACGATGACAAGAGCGGTAGCGAGCAAACTAACGCGCGAACGGATGGAGTGCGAGCCCTCCCTGTTGTTTGCTCCCATGATGTTCTCCCTCGAACAGCCTCAACAATGGGTGCTTACTTCCAGAATAACGAAGAAAGGGCTCCGTTGTCCGCATGACGGAGAAGTGAATTGAGATGGGGATGATCAGATGACCCCAAACGCGCCGCAGCCCCCAATCCCGGAACCCGACGCGGCGTGCGATCCCCACCGCGGCAAGCCGACCCGGAAACGGGGGGCTGCAACACACGATCCATTGTGTGACGCCAAGCTCAAAGAACAGGGAGCTTTGGCTGAGAAAACCCTGGGAAAAGCGCGCGGGGTGGATACTCATCCACCCCGCGCGCCCCCAGGCCAGCAATCAGGCGATCACTTCGATGCGAGACGAGCGCCCTCGGCAAGAGCCTCCAGCTTCGCCCAGGCGATCGACGGGTAGATACGGCCGCCCAGGCCGCAGTCCGTCGACGCCACGACATGCTCGTCACCCACGATGTCCGCGAACTGGCGGATGCGCTGTGCCACCAGCTCCGGGTGCTCCACAACATTCGTCGAATGCGACACGACGCCCGGGATCAGGTACTTGCCCTCGGGCAGTTCGATGTCGCGCCAAATCGTCCACTCGTGCGCGTGGCGAGCATTCGCCGCCTCAAACGTCAGGCCATTCGCGTTGACCAGCAGGGCCAGATCCACGATGTCCTTGAACGCAATATCCGTCGTGTGCGGGCCGTGCCACGAACCCCAGCACACGTGGAAACGCACCAGAGACGGGTCAATGCCCTCCAGCGCGTGGTTCAGCGCATCAATACGCACGCGAGAGAACGCGCGGTAATCCTCAACGGACGGCTCCGGGTTCATCTGATCCCAGCCCTCCGCGATATCCGGCGCATCAATCTGCACCGTCAGGCCCGCGTCCGTAATACGCTTGTACTCCTCGCGCAGCACATCCGCGCACGCCCACACCACGGCCTCGTCGTCCTCGTAGAACGCGTTAGCCACGCGAGCCGCCGAACCCGGCGAAATCGCCGCCACGAAACCATCCGACACGGGCTTGCCCACAGCCTCCAGCGCGTGCTTCGTGCCCGCGATATCGCGATCCACGGCCTCAGCACCGATATAGGTCAGCTCAGCCGTAATCGTCGGGAACGCGATCGGGTTGCGGTTCGCAATGTGAATGCCCGAATCCGGATCCGCGTACGCGTCCGCGAAACGCTGCCAGTCGCGGCGCTCAGCGAACGACGAGAAAGACAGACGACCGTCACGGCCGGCCGGGGGACGCACATCAAAACGCTGCACGTCCTCAAACGACAGACCGCCGAAACGCGAGAAGGAATACGTCCACCACGCGCCGTAATCAACCGTGTCGATCATCGCGTGACCGTACTCGCCATCATTGACGATATCCAGGCCAATCTCAGCCTGACGCTTCACAACGCCGTCAACCTGATCCTGCAGCAGCGACGTGAAGTCAGCCTCGCCGAGCGAACCCTCACGGCGCGCACGATTCGCCTCGATCAGCTCGGGGGTACGGGGCAGGGAACCAACATGAGTGGTGCGAATGGTCATCGCAGTCCTTTCTCTAATCTGTGCACCCAGCCTACGTTTCGCGTGTCGAGAACGAGGCCGGATGTCCATACCGTGACCAATGCGATCAACCACTCATCTGGCAAGACGCTAATTCACGCACGCACCCCTTGCGTTTTCCTTGCAATCACGCCCACAAGCGTCCACCCACTGACACGGCGACCCTCTCACCACAGCCCCCCGAAATACCGCGCGAAAACCACCCCCACCCAGCCCCGGCCTCGTCCATGAGACGAAACCCGCACGGAAACGCGGCGCTCACGCTCCTACTGTTGATTCATTACAAGGCAAAAGAAAGGCACATCATGAGTCGCCCGCTGCGCTCGGCAACATCCACCCAAGGCCGCAACATGGCCGGAGCACGCGCCCTGTGGCGCGCCACCGGCATGAAGGACGGCGACTTCGGCAAGCCGATCATCGCCATCGCCAACTCCTACACCCAGTTCGTGCCCGGCCACGTGCACCTGAAGAACATGGGCGACCTCGTCGCCGGAGCCATCGAAGCAGCCGGCGGCGTCGCCAAGGAATTCAACACGATCGCCGTCGACGACGGCATCGCCATGGGCCACGACGGCATGCTCTACTCCCTGCCCAGCCGCGACCTCATCGCCGACTCCGTGGAGTACATGGTCTCCGCCCACTGCGCCGACGCCCTCGTGTGCATCTCCAACTGCGACAAGATCACCCCCGGCATGCTCCTGGCCGCTATGCGCCTGAACATCCCGACCATCTTCGTCTCCGGCGGCCCCATGGAGTCCGGCGCCGCCGTCGAGGGCGTCGTCGAACACCGCCTCGACCTCATCGACGCCATGGTCATGGCCGTTGACGACTCCGTCAGCGACAACCAGCTCGCCAGCATCGAAGCCAACGCGTGCCCCACCTGCGGCTCCTGCGCCGGCATGTTCACCGCGAACTCCATGAACTGCCTCAACGAGGCCATCGGCCTGGCCCTGCCCGGCAACGGCACCACCCTGGCCACCCAGATCGAACGCAAGAAGCTCTTCACCGAGGCCGGCACGCGCATCGTCGACATGTGCCGCGCCTACTACGACAACGAGGACGACTCGGTCCTGCCGCGCTCCATCGCCACGAAGGCCGCCTTCGAGAACGCCATGAGCCTGGACGTGGCCATGGGCGGCTCCACCAACACCGTCCTGCACATCCTCGCCATCGCCAACGAGGCCGGCGTCGACTTCACGCTCGACGACATCGACGCGATCTCGCGCCGCGTGCCCTGCCTGTGCAAGGTCGCCCCCAACTCCACGACCTACCACATCGAGCACGTCCACCGCGCCGGCGGCATCCCCGCCCTCCTCGGCGAGCTCGACCGCGCCGGCCTGCTCCACCGCGACGTCCACTCCGTCCACTCCGACAACCTGGCCGACTGGCTGGGGGCGTGGGACGTGCGCAGCGGGCGCGCCACCGACGAGGCTAAGCACCGCTTCCTCGCCGCCCCCGGCGGCGTGCGCACCACCCAGGCCTTCTCGACCGCCAACCTCTTCGAGTCCCTCGACACCGACTCCGTTTCCGGCTGCATCCGCTCCGTCGAGCACGCTTACACGAAGGACGGCGGCCTGGCCGTCCTCTACGGCAACATCGCGGCCAACGGCGCGATCATCAAGTCCGCCGGCATCGACGAGTCCCTCTTCCACTTCGTCGGCAAGGCCTTCGTCGTCGAATCCCAGGAGGAAGCCGTCGAGGCCATCCTCAGCAAGCAAGTCAAGGAAGGCGACGTCGTCGTCATCTTGTACGAGGGCCCCAAGGGCGGCCCCGGCATGCAGGAAATGCTCTACCCGACCTCCTACCTCAAGGGCCTGGGCCTGGGCAAGAAGTGCGCACTCATCACCGACGGACGCTTCTCCGGCGGCACCTCCGGCATCTCCCTCGGACATATCTCGCCCGAGGCCGCTGCCGGCGGCGCGATCGGCCTCGTGCGCACCGGCGACGAGATCGAAATCGACGTCAACAACCGCATCCTGCGCGCGAACGTGAGCGACGAGGAACTTGAGCGACGCCGCGCCGAAAAGGGCGCCGCCCCGTGGAAGCCCTCCAAGCCTCGCGCCCGCAAGGTCTCCGACGCCCTGCGCGTCTACGGCATGCTCGCCGCCTCCGCCGACAAGGGCGGCGTGCGCGTCCTGCCCGACTGGGCGTGAGCGGAGCGCCTACAATCGTGGGCATGCATGGAGAATACAAAGTCCCCGGAGGAAAGCTCGTCGTCGTCGACACCGACGTGGAGGAGGATCGCCTCGCGCGCGTGAGCGTGTCCGGCGACTTCTTCCTCGACCCCGACGACGCGCTCACCCGGATCACCGCGTCCCTCGAAGGGGCCCCGGCCTCGTCGAGCGCGAAGGATCTGGCCGCACGCGTGGAGGCCTCCCTCCACGAAGGCGACACCCTCATGGGCGTGACCCCCGAGGCCGTCGGCATCGCCGTACGCCGCGCGCTGGGCGCCGCCCTGTCGTGGGACGACATCGACTTCGATGTCATCCACGGCCCCGTCGTCGATCCGATGATCAACGTCGCCATGGATGAAACCCTGGTCGAAGACGTGGCCGCTGGACGCCGCAAACCTTTCATGCGACTGTGGGAATGGAACGGCCCCCAGGTTGTCATCGGCTCCTTCCAGTCCTACCAGAACGAAATCCAGTCCGACGGCGTGGAGCGCTACGGCATCACCGTGTCGCGGCGCGTCACCGGCGGCGGCGCCATGTTCATGGAGCCCGGCAACTGCATCACCTACTCGCTGGTCATCCCCACCGCCCTCGTGGAGGGAATGAGCTTCGAGCAGGCCTACCCGTACCTGGATCAGTGGGTCATGGAGGTCCTCGACAAGCTGGGCATCAAAGCCACGTACGTGCCGCTCAACGACATCGCCTCCGAGTACGGCAAGATCGGCGGCGCCGCGCAGAAGCGCTGGGCGAATGGCTACATGGTCCACCACGTGACCATGGCCTACGACATCGACGCCATCAAGATGAACGAAGTCCTGCGCATCGGCATGGAGAAGATCCGTGATAAGGGCACCCGCAGCGCCGTCAAGCGCGTGGACCCCATGCGCTCCCAGACCGGCCTTCCCCGCGAGGAAATCCTCCAGGCGTTCTTCGAGCACTTCAAGGAGAAGTACAACGCCACGGTCGGCACCATCACCGAGGCAGACCTCGAGGTCGCACGGAAGCGCTGCGAGACGAAGTTCGCGCGCGAGGAGTGGGTGCACCGCATCCCTTGAGAGCCCCGTTGTCGTGGCTGCCCGCTCCGGTGTCGTTTCGACGAGGCCGGGGCGGGCTTCCGCTTAGAAGAGCTGGAGCGCGCGCACTCCGTGGATGATGAGCTCGACGCCGATGACAAGGATCAGGAAGCCCATAATGCGCACGATCGCGCCGACGCCGGTGGCACCCAGCTTGTCGATCCAGGGCGTGCCGTAGCGCAGTAGCAGCGCGATGAGGGCGGCCGTCACCGCGATTCCCAGGACGATGCCGACATGAAAACCGATGGCCGTGTTACGGGCGGCCAGCGCGATGACCACGCCGATCGAGCCGGGCCCCGCGATGAGGGGGAGCGCCATGGGGGAGAAGGACACGTCCGGCTTGGAGGTCGCGTGCTGAGCCTCCTCGTGGGCGGCACGGCGCTTGTTTTCCAGCATCGAGAAACCCGAGTGCGCGACGACCAGGCCGCCCGCGATCTGCAGGGACGGCAGATCGAAGCCGAAGAAACGCATGATGAGCGATCCGCTGACAGCAAAGACCGCTAGGATCGCGAACACGTAGATGCCCGTCTTCCACGCCTGCGAGCGCACAGCGGCCGGAGAATTACCGGCGGTGAGTCCCGCGAATGCTGCGAGGCCACCGATCGGGTTGGTAATCGGGGCGAGCGCGAGGATCGCCGCGGACATCCCGGCGAGAACGGTCATCATGGGACAATCCTACCGGGTGGGGCGTCGGCCCGAGTGAGCGGTCTGCTTAGACGCGGCGGCCCCCGAAAATCGCCGTGCCCAGGCGCACAATCGTCGCCCCCTCGGCGATTGCCCACTCCAGGTCGCGGCTCATGCCCATCGATAGCGCCAGGTCCGACTCTTCGACGCCCAGGCGCGCCGAGGCCTCGTCCCTGATGCCGCGCAGCTGCGCGTACGCGGCGCGCACGTCGGCTTCGACCGGGGAGTTCAGGCCCACCGTCATGAAGCCCGCGAGCTCCAGGTGCGCCGAGGCCTCGACCGCGTCGATCAGCTCGGAGACGTCGGTGGGGGCGCAGCCGTGCTTCGTGGCCTCGCCCGAGACGTTCACCTCGACGAACACAGGGAGCGTGCCGGTCGCGCGCGCGTCGATCTTCGCAGCCAGGGCAGGGGAGTCCAGCGACTCGATCGCGTCCACGCAGGCCAGTGCGTGGTTGATCTTGTTGGACTGCAGGGGCCCGATCAGGTGGATGCGCGCGCCGGGCACCTCGCGGATCGCCTCCACCGTCGCGCGTGCCTCCTGCACGCGGTTATGGCCGAGCAAGATGGGCAGGCCCGCCTCGCGCAGGGCAGCGGCGGCGGCCCGGCACTCCTCGGGCGTGCGCGTCTTGACCGCCAGCTCCAGGTGCACCGAATCGGTACGGCCGCACGCGGACATCGCGCGGTCGATGCGGTCGCGGGCAGCGGCGATGGCCTCGGGAATGCTCATGGGCTCATGGTAGACGGGCAGGCGCTATCAGGGGCTAATCAGGGGTGACTCAGGGGCATCTGAGCCGCGCGGCGTGTCAGACTAGTATGTTCACAGATCAACGAAAGGACACGCCATGCGTACCCTGCTCAACATCATCTGGTTCTTCTTCGGAGGCCTCCCGCTCTTCCTGGGATACCTCCTCGCGGGTGTCGTCGCCTGCATCTTCGTCGTCACGATCCCCGTGGGCGTGGCCTGTTTCCGCATCGCCGAATACGTGCTGTGGCCCTTCGGTAAGCGCGTCGTCGACCAGCCGGGCGCGGGCGCGGGCTCGGCTCTCATGAACATCGTGTGGTTCCTCGTCGCCGGCCTGTGGCTCGCCATCGGCCACGTCACCACCGCCGCCGCGCAGGCCATTACGATCGTCGGCATCCCGCTGGCCATCGCCAACCTCAAGATGATCCCGATCACCTGCTTCCCCTTCGGCAAGGCCGTCATCAACGACCCGACCGCATCCATCCTCTGACGCGTCCTACACTGGGGTCATGGCTCGTAAACACAACAAAGAACACGGCGGTGGCCCCACCCGCGCCATCGAGGCGCTCACGGCGGCCGGCGTTGCTTTTACCATCCACGAGTACGAGCACGACCCGGCCGCCCGGGCGTTCGGCGAAGAAACCGTTGAAAAACTGGGGATCGACCCCACCCAAGCGTTTAAGACGCTCATGGTGCGCCTGGAGCCCACCGGCGAGTTCGTCGTCGCCTGCGTGCCTGCCCTGGCTCACCTGTCCATGAAGCTGATCGCGAAGGCCGCCGGCGCCAAGAGCGCCGCCATGGCCGACCCTGCCGTCGCCCAGCGCCGCACCGGCTACGTGGTGGGCGGCATCAGCCCGCTCGGGCAGACTACCTCGCACCGCCTGTTCATTGATTCGGCGTGCCTAGACCACGAGACCATGATCGTCTCGGGAGGGCGCCGAGGCCTCAGCGTCGAGCTGAGCCCCCTCGACCTCGTCGAACTGACGGATGCGGAGGTCACGGACCTCGCCCAGGTCTGACCCCGGCCGGATTTGAACTCCGCCTCGGCCGTTTCAGCATGCCGACTTCAATTGCGGGAATCATGTCGGTGTCTGCGCAGCGCAGGAATATGTCACACATCTGTGATGCGTTGTATAATAAAAGTCGTACATTCGTCTGAAAGGTGTGGCGATATGAAAACGGCGACGCTTAACATGCGCGTGGATCCAAGTGTGAAGGAAGAAGCCGAGAGGGTGTATGCCCAGTTCGGCATGAACCTCACGGATGCTGTCAATGTATTCCTTCATAAGTCGATCATGGAGGGCGGCTTGCCCTTCGACTTGCGCCAACCTCGCTATAACGCTGAAACCGAGCTAGCTATGCGCGAGGCTCGCGAGATTGCTGCTGGGCGGCTCCCCATTGCGCGCTATGGCTCTGCGGCGGAGGCGTTTGGGGAGAGCGATGACAACTGACGTGACTGAACTGAGCCGCCGCGGGCGCGCTGCCTACTGGGTGGTCGCCGCCCTCGCCTGGGCGGGCGTCGCCGCCACCCTCATCATTACGGCCTTTGATGGATACGCTGCGCCGACCTACGTCGAGGAGGGGCTCTTCGCGGGTGCCGCCCACGGCTGGGCGGGCGCGCCTGAGCGCCTCATCAATTGCCTGTCCTACTTCACCGAGCTGTCCAACATCATGGTTGCGATCATCTCGACCCTCCTCGCGCGCCGAGGCCGCGTCGGGGCATGGGGGAGGGCCACGCATCTGTGTGCGCTCATGATGATCACGGTGACCGCGATTGTCTACGCGACGCTGATTGGTCCCTACGAGGTCCTCTCTGGCTTCGCGCTCGTCACGAACCCGCTGCAGCACATCGTCGTCCCGGCGGCCTTCGTGGGCGCGGCAGCGCTCGCGGGGCCGCGCGGCGGCATCACGTGGGCGACGCTGGGGCGCGCCCTACTGATCCCGGTGGCGTGGGTGGCGTACACGCTCGTGCGAGGCTCCTTCACGCACCAGTACCCCTACGGCTTCGTGAACGTGTGGCGTCTCGGCTACGCGCAGGTCGCGATCAACATCGTGGCGATCCTGATTGGCGCCCTGCTTTTCATGGCGCTCTTTGCGGGCGCGGACTGGCTGATCCGTAGGGCGTCCCGGCGCTGACGGTCCGCGTGACACTCACCCGGTTACGCTCCCACCCGCAGGCACAGCTAGAGTTGTTCCATGAGTACCGCGCCCGGGCTCGTCCCTGAACTTGCCGTGACCGACTACCAGACCTCCAAACGTTTCTGGTGTGACCTCATCGGGTTTTCCCTCGGGTACGAAAGGCCGGAAGAGGGATTTGGATACCTCGTTATGGGCAGCGCGCACGTGATGCTCGACCAGATCGACCAGGGGAGGACCTGGGCGACAGGTCCGCTTGAGTTCCCCCTTGGCCGGGGGATCAACTTCGAGGTTCAGGTCGACAATCTGGACGCTGCGATCCAACGCATCACAGAGGCAGGATGGCCGATCTTCGTCGAACCCGAAGAGAAGTGGTACCGGGCCGGCGATGTCGAGATCGGCGTCCGGCAATTCCTCGTCCAGGATCCTGACGGCTACCTCGTGCGCCTCCAGCAGGAGATCGGCGAGAGGCCCGCGCGTCGAATATAGCTGCGATCGAGGGAATTGTGGCCACTCCCGCGACTCCTACCCGACACCGTGGGAGTGAGGCCGAGTCTCTCCCGTCTCAGTGCGGCGGCCGGGCGGGATGCCCGCCCCCTACCGCGGCCCGACAGTGATCGTGGCCAGGCAGACGCGGTTGGCCTCGTCCGAGGCCGGAACGTCCACGAGGGCAGTGATGCGCCAGTCCATGTCCTCCTCCGGGTCGAACAGGGTCTGCGTGGCCAGCCAGAACGTGCCGACCGCAGCCTGATCGACCGCGTCCGCGATCGCCTCAATGCGCGCAGCTTGCGCGCGCTCGACATCCGACGACACTGCAGCGGGGGCCAATTCCAGCACGTCCTCGCGGGTCGGGGCCTCGTTCAGCGAGCATAGCGACAGGGCGCGCGCACGCTGGTCGATGCCGATCCACTCGTGCTCCGCCCAGTAGCGCTCGAGCACGGCGTCCCACTCGTCCTCGCCCCACGGGGCCACCACGGGGGTGCGCGAGGCCTCGTCCAGGCGCGCCAAGGCCTCGACGTTGTCGCGGCTCATCGCCTCCACGCGCTCGAACAGCGTGGCGCGGATCGCCGTGCGGAACGCGTGACGGTTCGCACTGAAGGGAACGGTCCCGTCCTCCCGCGCACCAAACGCCAGCTCCGCGCCCTCCGTGCCGTCGCCCTCGGACGCGGGGGAGAGGGCCTGGCCCGTGGACATGGCCTCCCACTCGTCCAGCAGCGAGGAGTCGACCGCGCGGATCAGCGCCGACAGCCAGGCAATAATTGAACGCAGCTCGTCCGTCATCAGCTCGTCCGGCACGATCTGGCGCAGCGCCCGATACGCATCCGTCAGGTAGCGCAGCACGATGCCCTCGGAACGGCCCACGTCGTAACGGCCCACGATCCCCGTGAACGTCAGCGCGTTCTCGATCATCTCGCGCACGACCGACTTCGGGGAAATCTCCTGATCCTCAATCCACGGGTTCGCGTGCAGGTACACCGCGAACGCATCCCCCAGCAGATCGGCCAGCGGGCGCGGCCACGTCACCTCCTCCAGGGCGGCCATGCGCTCGTCATACTCCATGCCCTGCGCCTTCATCGCGGCCACGGCCTCGGCGCGCGCCGCCTTCTCCTGTGCGAACAGGAGCGGACGCGGATCCTCCAGGACCGACTCGATGACCGACACGACGTCCAGGGCGAAGGTCGGGGACTCCGGATCCAACAGTTCGAGGGCCGCCAGCGCGAAGGGGGAGAGCGGCTGGTTGAGCGCGAAGTCATCCGGCAGATCGGTGGCCGCGCGCAGGCGGGGCTCACCCGAGGCCGAGGCCTGCGCAGAAGACACGTGCTCGACGACGCCCGCCTGCTTCATCGACGTGTAGATCTCGCCCAGGCGGCGCAGGTGGGGGTTGCGATCCGTGGGCGGATCGTCGTTGTTGCGCGCCAGCCACACGAGATGTTCGCCCGGGTCGCGCCCGGCGGCAGGAGCCCCTGCCAGTACGTTGAGGACCATCGCGTGTGTCATCTCGAAGCGGCTGGTGAGCTGCTCGGGGGCCGCGTCCACGAGGCGCTCGAACGTCGAGCGCGTCCACGAGATCTCGCCCTCGCCCGGACCCTTGCGCTTCTTCGCGGACTTCTTGGCGGCGCGCTTGGCCTCGCGGGCGTCGCGGGCAGCCTCCTGCGCGGCGCTCAGGCGTGCGCGCTCACGGGCGGCGTCGACCTCGTGCTCGGGGGCCAGGACTCGCACGAAACCGACCGTGTCGAAGCCGGCGCGGCCCGCGCGCCCCGCGATCTGGTGGAACTCGCGCGCGCTCACGTGGCGCATGCGCCGACCGTCGTACTTCACGAGCGACGTCATCAGCACCGTGCGAATCGGCACGTTGATGCCCACGCCCAAGGTGTCCGTGCCGCACACGATCGGCAGCAGGCCCGCCTGGGTGAGGCGCTCGACGAGGCGACGGTAGCGCGGCAGCATGCCCGCGTGGTGCACGCCAATGCCCTGCGCGAGCAGCGACTTGAGGGTCTGCCCGAAGCCCTTCGTAAACGACACACCCGCCAGCTGCGCGGCGATCGCCTTCTTCTGCTCGGGCGAAATCAGCGAGGAACGGTCAAAGG
Organism: uncultured Actinomyces sp.; assembly: GCA_938041695.1. Taxonomy (GTDB): domain Bacteria; phylum Actinomycetota; class Actinomycetes; order Actinomycetales; family Actinomycetaceae; genus Pauljensenia. The sequence continues at coordinate 69 of CALISI010000087.1, read as the reverse complement.
ACTGCGCGGTCGCCACGGCGTCGCGCTGGGAGAAATGCACGATGTAGACCGGCCAGCGGCCCTCGCCCA
>CALISI010000086.1 GCA_938041695.1 uncultured Actinomyces sp. | reverse complement strand
ATTGGCCGTAGATGTCCCTGGAACGCAAAGACGGCAGACACCCGGAGGAAAATTGGACAAAGATAACGTCATTCTCGAAGTGATCAAACAACAGAGAATTGCCGTCCTGGTCACTCAAACCAACGCTGCGCATGTGTCGCTCATCCCTAGGAACCGGATCAGACGAAGACACGTAGCCGTAACGCTGAGCGGCTTCTCCGACAATCCTGCGCATATCTTCATATTCGATCAGCGGAAGATTAAAGCGGACCGCACGAATCTCATACCCATTGACTTCTGACCGACAGGGTTGAGTCTCCGAGTGACCGACGTCAGCGATGACTCCTCCCGATTCCATCGCGACCTCCTCGATGATGCTCATGTACCGAGGCATCGCGTCACTGACGAAGGCCTCCAACGTCTGGCGTTCAGCCGCGGGCACGCTTCCGCCATCTGGATAGGGATCAGCGTCCGGCAGCCCCGGCACGCACGCCGCAAGGAGCAGCGAAGTGCAGGCGGCGCCCAGCAGCGCGACCAGTTGTTTCCGGCTCATAACCTCTTCTTCTTACCTGCGATGACCTCACCGATGTCTTCAAGAGAATAGTTATGCTGGCCAGCTTTCGCCTTATAGAAATACGCGGAGTGATTCGCATATTTGTCGGCGTTTGGATCCGAGTTGTATCCGTCTGCCCCAGTCGCGTCACCCGAGAGGTGCCCGATGCCCTCGAGTTCCTTGGGGTCACGGCCGAAGGACCCATCGGGGCCCATCCCCTGCACCTCGTCGTGTAGCGGAATCGCCGAGACCCACGTGTGTTCGGGATCTACCCCCAGCGTACCGACGGAGCTCACCGCGGAGCCCGGGGAACCCGTGTATACGAAGTCATCGACGACGCCCTCTCCGATATCACGCATCGCGAAGCCTCCTGTCGTGGACCCGTAGGAATGTGTAATCGCGCTTTGATGCACGTCCATCCCCCGCTCTGAGCGCCACGAGTGGATTCCAGTTAGGAAGCCGTTCAGCTTCTGACCTCCCACCTCCGCTTTGTGTGTCGATGCAACAGACAGGTCCGGGTCCGTCACCGACGGTTTTGGCGGCGCTTCGTACCCCATCCACGCGACCGCTGCGACACTTCCTTTTTCAGCACGGCCCGCAGTCTCCGCTGCGTCGATCAGGTTCCGCGCATACCCCAAGTTGAGGTCAGTACTCCTACGACAAGACGTGGTCATACCCGGAACGAGGGTCGTCACATGCTTCGCGTTATCGACATCTCCAATAGCGAGCGCCGCACGCACATTTTCTCCAGGTTCACCAAACTCGAGAGCAACAAGTGAGATATCTGGATTATCATCAAGGGCTTTTTTGACGGCTAGGAGATCATTCAGTTTATTTTCAGCGTTGCGATAGCGTTCAAGTGCTTCATCATCACTATACTGACGACCCCAGAATGAATCCTTATCCTTCTCATATGCAGCTTTCGCTTCGTCGTACTCCTTCTGTGCTTTCTCAAGTAGTCCCGTCCCTGGGATACGATTTCCCGCAGCGTCAATGCGCCCGTTCAACACAAGATCGTTCGCCTTTGCTCGCGACGCCATGTCGATACCATCAAGATTGCCGTACTTTTCGGGATCCTTGTTGATGAGCGCCTCGCGCTCAGACTCCGACAGGAGCGCCCACCACACGGAGACCTCCTCGGGACTCCACGAGGGGTCGGCGTCGTCAGCCAGGCCCGCAGATGCCGAGTGTCGTCCCTCGGACATAGCGTACTTCCCGTCAGCCAGAGCCTTATATCGGGGCCCTACGGTATCCTCCGCCTCTGTCGCAATCGCGATCGCGTCAATAATGACATCGCACATCTCCAGATACTTATTTCCGCGACTGGGATCTTCTTCCCCCGATACCACTTCTAGCTTCGCCTCACCGTTCTCACTGATCGTGGCATGGATTTCTGCCGCGACCTCCCACGCGGACTTCCGCTTTGCCACGACGCGGCTCACGTATCCGTGCAGCTCCGCGGTCGCCAGCGCGTATTCGGTGAGTTCGTTGAGGCGCGAGTCCAGCTTGTCCTGGATCT
>CALISI010000085.1 GCA_938041695.1 uncultured Actinomyces sp. | reverse complement strand
CGGGTTCCTCGTAGAGAAGGCAGTAACTGATGCTTCAGATTGGACGCTTCCTGTGCCGCGGGCAGGGCGCGATGCTCGTCACGGGTCCCCTCGGTGCGGCGCTGGTTCCGCTTGACTTTGCGGACTCCGCTGCTGACGTGGTGTGGGGTCGTGACGACACCCAGGCGTGGCTGTCTCACGTTCAGGCCGAGAAGGGCGATGCTCTCCTCCTGGACTGTGCGGGCGAGCAGCCCTACTTGACGGTGCTGGGTAACATCCAGCTGCGTATGCGCGCCGCCGGCCAGATCACCGAGCAGGTCTGGACCGACCCGATCTGGGCGTGGCCTTTCAACCCCGGCGAATGGCAGACCTTCGAGGCCACCATCATCGACGGCGACGAGGTCACGTGGATGGTGCCCGCCGCCGACCGCGTCGAGGCAGGCGAGATCCGCATCGGCCGCGCGCTCGACGAGGTCGAGGCCCTCGCCTCGATGCCCGTCGACACCATGGGTTTCCTCATCAACCCCGATATCCCGGACCGCGAGCGCCGCGCCCGCCGCGACGCTCGCGAGGAGCTTCCGGAGCCGTCCGCGCACACCTCCTCCGTGGACCTGGCCGCCGTCGAGGCCCAGTTCCTCGCCGCGACCAGCAATGGCCCGGTGTCGCTGAGCTCCGCTTCCCGCACCCCCGATGACGTCGACAACGCCCCGGAGGCAATCGAGGAGATCGACGAGGTCGTCGAGTCCGAGGAGAAGGGCGCCGAGCAGCCCTCGGGCGAGCTCTACGTCGTCGCCGACGCCGAGGAGCCGCCGGGCGATACGGCGGAGTCCGCCGGGCGTGCCGGTGTTTTTGGCGAGTCGTGTACCCCGGCCTCGTCCGAGGTTGTCGCTGAAGCTCTCGTCGTTGAGCCCCCCGCCGCCCCCGAGGCCATGAGCGCCGAAGGCCTGGCCGACCTGGGTGCCGAGACCGACACCGAGGCGACGATTCTGCGCCTGGCCCCCACGAACTCCGGTCCGGCCGCGCCCGTCGCGTTCCTGATCCACGGCGGCACCGTGCCCGTCGAGGTCTCCCGTGACGTCGTCATCGGCCGTGACCCCGACGCGCGTGCGCTGACCGGCCGCCCCGTGGCCACGGTCCTGCGCGTACCCAGCCCCGATACCGAGATTTCCCGCTCCCACTGCGCCGTCATGATGACGACGCCAGGCTCCTGGGCCCTCATGGACCTGGGCAGTGCGAACGGCACCGTCCTGCGTCACGCTGACGGCTCGTTCCAGGACGTCACCCCCATGGTGATGATCGCCCTCGCCGACGGCGACCTCATCGACGTCGGCGAGGGCACCACGATCGAGTTCCGCGTGCGCTGATCGATTCAAACGCTGCAGGTGGGGTGGGCCTTCGGGCCTGCCCCACCTGCTTTTGTGCTGGTTTCTGTCGAGCGAGCGATACTGACAAAGGTACCCCTGCCTCGTCTATGTAAGGACAATCATTCTTGTGAGTGTCTTGAGGTGACCTTGGTCCCTTGATGCGTGTATCCTTACCCCTGGTAGCGGCCCACCGGTGGGCCGGTCATCGCATACAAGGAAGTTGAGAACCACGATGGTCAAGTACGTATACGACTTCTCCGAGGGCGACAAGTCCATGAAGGACCTCCTCGGAGGAAAGGGAGCCAACCTCGCCGAGATGACGAAGCTCGGTCTGCCCGTTCCCCCCGGCTTCACGATCACCACCGAGGCGTGCCGCGCATACCTCAAGGAGTCGACGGTTCCCGAGTCGCTTGCCACCGAGGTCACCACCGCCCTGCGCGGCGTCGAAGACCAGATGGGTCGCCACCTGGGCGACGCGAACGACCCGCTCCTCGTCTCCGTGCGAAGCGGCGCCAAGTTCTCCATGCCCGGCATGATGGAAACCGTCCTGAACATCGGCCTCAACGATGAGTCGGTCCTCGGCCTCGCCGCCGTTAGCGGTAACGAGCGCTTTGCGTGGGACTCCTACCGCCGCCTCATCCAGATGTTCGGCAAGACCGTCCTCGACATCGACGGCGACCTCTTCTCCGACGCCCTCGACAACCTCAAGGCCGCGCGCGGCGTGAAGGGCGACACCGAGCTGAACGCCGAGGACCTCAAGGGCCTCGTCGAAACCTTCAAGGGCATCGTCAAGGAACAGACCGGCAACGACTTCCCGCAGGACCCCCGCACCCAGATGGACATGGGCATCGAAGCCGTGTTCCGCTCCTGGAACACCGAGCGCGCCCGCATCTACCGCCGCCGCGAGCGCATCCCCCACGACCTGGGTACCGCCGTCAACATCTGCACCATGGTGTTCGGCAACATGGGTGAAAACTCCGGCACCGGCGTGTGCTTCACCCGCGACCCCTCCTCCGGCCACTCCGGCGTCTACGGCGACTACCTGGAGAACGCGCAGGGCGAAGACGTCGTCGCAGGCATCCGCAACACGCTGGCCCTGTCCGACCTCGAGCGCATCAACAAGCCCGTCTACGACGAACTGCGCGCCATCATGCGCAAGCTCGAGACCCACTACCGCGACATGTGTGACATCGAGTTCACGATCGAGCGCGGCAAGCTATGGATGCTCCAGACCCGCGTTGGCAAGCGCACCGCCGCCGCCGCGTTCCGAATCGCCACCCAGCTCCTCGGCGAAAAGCTCATCACCCGCGACGAGGCCCTGGGCCGCGTCACCGGCGAACAGCTCACCCAGCTGATGTTCCCCCAGTTCGACGCGAAGGCCGACAAGGACCTCATCGCTCGCGGCATGGCCGCCTCCCCGGGTGCCGCCGTCGGCAAGATCGCCTTCAACAACGCCCAGGCCATCGAAGCCGCCAGCGAAGGCGTCAAGACCGTCCTCGTGCGCCGCGAGACCAACCCCGACGACCTGCCCGGCATGGTCGCCGCCGAAGGCGTCCTCACCGCGCGCGGCGGTAAGACCTCGCACGCCGCCGTCGTCGCCCGCGGCATGGGCAAGACCTGCGTGTGTGGCGCCGAGTCCCTCGTCATCGACGAAGCTGCCGGCACCGTCACCATCGGTGACCTCGTCCTGACCGCCGACGACACCATCGCCATCGACGGCCAGACCGGCGAAATCTTCCGCGGCGAGGTCCCCGTGACCGACTCGCCCGTCACCACCTACCTCGCCGAGGGCCTCGAGGCCGGCCTCGCCGCCGCCGGCGACGACGAGGGCACCCGCGAGCTCGTCGAAGCCGTCGACAAGCTCCTGTCCCACGCCGACAAGGTCCGCCGCCTGCGCGTGCGCGCCAACGCCGACACCCCCCTCGACTCCAAGCGCGCCATCGAGTTCGGCGCCGAGGGCATCGGCCTGTGCCGCACCGAGCACATGTTCCTGGGCGAGCGCCGCCCGCTCGTCGAGCGCGCCATCCTCTCCGCCCCCGAGTCCGAGGAGCGCCAGGCCGCCTTCAACGAGCTCGAGAAGCTGCAGAAGCAGGACTTCCTCGAGATGCTCGAGGTCATGGACGGCAAGTCGATGACCGTGCGCCTCATCGACCCGCCGCTCCACGAGTTCATGCCCGCCCTCATCGAGCTGGAGACCAAGGTCGCCGTCGGCAAGGCCACCGGTACCCTCGACCCCGCCGACGAGGCCATGCTCGTCGAGGTTCGCCGCATGCACGAGCAGAACCCCATGCTCGGCCTGCGCGGCGTGCGCCTGGGCATCTACCTGCCCGGCCTGTTCGCCCTGCAGATGCGCGCCCTGTGCGAGGCGGCCGCGCAGCTCGTGGGCCGTGGCCTCGACCCGCGCCCCGAGATCATGGTTCCGCTCGTCGGCTCCGTGCGTGAGCTCCAGCTCGTGCGCGAAGAGGCCGAAGGTATCATCGCTTCCGTCGCCTCCTCCCACGGCGTCGACCTGTCCGGCGTCTCCATCGGCGCCATGATCGAGCTGCCGCGCGCCGCCATGACGGCCGAGGACCTGGCTGAGGAAGCCGACTTCTTCAGCTTCGGCACCAACGACCTGACGCAGACCGTGTGGGGCTTCTCGCGCGACGACGTCGAAGGCGTGTTCTTCCCGCAGTACATCGAGGCCGGCATCTTCGGCGTCTCCCCCTTCGAGTCCATCGACGTCCACGGCGTGGGCACCCTGGTCTCCGAGGGTGTGCGCCGGGCCCGCTCCACCAAGCCGAACATCAAGCTCGGCGTGTGTGGCGAGCACGGTGGCGACCCGCTGTCGATCCACTTCTTCCACAATGTGGGCCTGGACTACGTGTCCTGCTCCCCGTTCCGCGTCCCCGTCGCCCGCCTCGAGGCTGGCCGCGCCGCGGTCGAGGACCACGTGGACATGACCGCCTGATCGCTGGCGGTGCCGCTGCTTTGTGGAGTGGCGCTGACTGAGTGACGAGGCCGTGGCCGGGAAACCGGTCGCGGCCTCGTTTCGTTGTGTTGTGCTGGCGGGCCGGGCTGCTGGGTGTGCCCGTGGGCGGCGGCCCGCCCGCGAGCCGTCCGCGCCGCGAGCTTCGCCCGGCGCGTCGTCTCGAAGCCCGGCCAGGATCCACCGCCCACGGGCGCCGCAGTCAGGCATTGCCGGTGTTCTCCACACCAGTGGGGCTGGGTTGTTGATTGGCGGCTTGTCGCGTCGTCTTGATGCCGTCCTGGTTCCGCCGCCTACGGGTGCCGCAGTCAGGCATTGCCGGTGTTCTCCACACCAGTGGGGCTGGGTTGTTGATTGGCGGCTTGTCGCGTCGTCTTGATGCCGTCCTGGTTCCGCCGCCTACGGGTGCCGCGTGTGGGTGCTGCAGGCGAGGTGGCCCGGTGGCCTGAAACCGCGGTCGCCTTTGCTTGCTTGTGCCTGTGTGGGATTGAAACCGTTATCGCCTTTGCGGGTGGGAAATGGGTGTTTTTGGTGCGTTTTTGGGCGCAGAGGTGATGGCGGTTTCAGTGGTCCCTTGTTGGGGGTGAGCAGTGGTGTTGTTGGTTTTAATGTCGCCGTGTTTCGTCGTGTAGGCGCGAAACAGTTCGCCCAGTGCACTCAAAACACCCCAAATTCGGCGTTTTTGCGCCGTGCTGGGCGAGTTTTTTCGCGGAAATGCCACTGGAGGGGCCGCGCTGGGCGAGTTTCTTCGTGCCGTGGGTCTGGCAGCTGGGCGCCGCCGCCCATACTCCACTAGGTGGGTTAACGTGCGCATTAACGGGTTCGGGTAGACAACTTGGCGTCTTAACGTGCAGATGATGGGCCCCGGCTGCCAGCTGTCGGCTTGAGCGCGACGGCTGGGTGCAGCGCGTGGCGGTCGGGTGCAGCGCGTGGCCGACTGAGTGTAGCGCGTACGCGGTTGGGCGTAATGTGCGGCTGGTTGTACTTGCGCGTGAGTGCGGTAGCGCCCCGCCCGAGGCCGGGCGGGGCGCTACCGCAAGCATCAATCAGGCGTTCTGCGGCAGCGTTGGCACAAGGAAAATGAGAGCCACCATGATCGAGTTGTTGAGCGCGTGGTACAGCCACGAGTAGGTAATGTTTTTGCCGGACTTGATGTACACGAGCGTCAAGATGATGCCGACGGGTAGGTACATGGTCATGTCTTGCCACTCGTGGCAGTGCATGTAGGCGAACAGGAATGCGGAGATTGATCCGAGAAGCCAGGTAGGTGCGTACGGGCTCAGCTTGCCGATCAGGATGTGGCGGTAGAAGATCTCCTCAACCAAGGGCATGCCAATTGCAACGAAAAACGTGAATGTGAGGCCGAGAGCGCTGTCGGATAGTGCGCTGACGACCCCCTGCTGGTTCTGTGCGACCGGCGGGTTCGGGCCGTAGATCGAGAGGCGTATAGCGCCTTGGACCATGGTGGCCAGGAACCACAGGCCAAAGAGAAAAGCAATCTTGCGCACGGGGTGCCTATGCAGGTACGAGAATGTGGAAAGGAACTCGCGTCCAAAAAATGCAAGCGCCAACACCAGGAAAACCGAGTCGAGTATTACGTTGACGAGGGTGGCGTTCCATGACTCGGGGAAGATCGATGTCGGGATGATGTCGAGCAGGAAAAACGACGCGTATGGGATCCCGAAGATCGCGATGCGCACCCACTCGGCGCGGGCGGGTCGTGCCGGGGACGAGGCCGGGGCCACCTCGCCCGCTACCGCCGCGTTGGCCAGGGGGTGGGGAGCGGTGGGCACAGGGCCCTGCGGGCCTGCGCTTGTCACGGCAGAATTCGCCGTCGCGCTCAGGGGTTGTGTATTCGGGTCTGTGGCCATGAGTAGGATCCGCTTCCTGTCGTCAATTGTGCTGCCCAAGTATTGTGACAGAATTTGAAACATACGCATGTGTGCGTGGGGTGTACCCGTCTGTGCCTGCGTGAATCTTGGTGTTTCGCCTGATGGTAGACCATTTTTATGGCATTGCGTCAGCAAGCGACAATCCTAGGCCCTTAGTCCTCCAATGTGGATAAGTCCGCGCGCTAAACACTGTCACAGCATGATCACAATTTAGGACAACCTAAACGGGCTACTTTCCACCTGGGCGAGATGTGGCTACCCTCAAGGGTTAGGAATTCCATCATCCCGGCGTTGCCTCAACGTCGGATCGTCAGGAGGCAAGTGGTGGCAGTGCTTCGCGCTCACGCACTCAGTGTTGGTCAGCGACTGAGTCGCGTTCTTATTGTGGCCGTGATGGCGGCTCTCGCCGTGGCGATGTTCGCCTCGCCCTCGCGCGCCGCTGATCAGACGTGGAGCGATGTCTCGACCACGATCAACGGCCTGATCGACGAAGGCGTGTCCACCTTCAAGGCGGGCGACGCCAAGGGCGGCAAGGACAAGGTCAACGACGCCTACTACAAGCACTACGAGATCACCGGCATGGAGAAGCAGGTCATGGCCCGCATCTCCGGATCGCGCGTCTCCCAGGTGGAGATGGAGTTCTCGCTCCTGAAGAAGGCCATGAGCGACGGCGACAGTGCGGGCGTCGACAGTCACGCCACAACCCTCAAGCAGTACATGGTTGAGGACGGCGCCTCCCTGGATGGCGTGGCCCCCGGGTCGGCAGCCCAGGCCTCGTCGGATGATTACAGCCCCGGCGCGTGGGGTGAGGTCGCCAAGACGATCAACGGCATCCTCGAGGACGGCGCTAACGCCTACAAGGGCGGCGACGCCAAGGCCGGCAAGGACAAGGTCAACGAGGCCTACTACAAGCACTACGAGATCACTGGCATGGAGAAGCAGGTCATGAGCCGCATCTCCGGCTCGCGCGTCTCGCAGGTGGAGATGGAGTTCTCGCTCCTGAAGAAGGCCATGACCGATAATGACTCGGCCGCGGTCGACCAGCACCTCTCGACGCTGACGAACTACATCCGCGAGGACGCCAACAGCCTCGACGGTTACACCGGCAAGGCCGCCGACAAGACCACTGACAGCTCGGGCACCTCCCCGTGGATCGCCCAGTTCTTGCCCTCCCTCCTCGTGATCCTGCGTGAGGGCATGGAGGCGATCCTCGTCGTCGCCGCCGTCCTGGCCTACCTGGCCAAGGCCGGTCACAAGAACAAGGCACCCATCGTGTGGGGCGGCGTGGCGCTCGCCTTCGGCCTGTCCATCGGCCTGGCCTTCCTCTTCAGCTACGTGACCTCCCTGGCGGGCGCGAACCAGGAGCTCCTCGAGGGCTTCGCCGCGCTCTTCGCGGTCATCATGCTGATCTGGGTGTCCAACTGGATGATCAACAAGTCCTCCAACAAGGCGTGGGACGAGTACATCAAGAAGCAGACGGACGCCTCGCTGAGCAGCGGCTCCCTGCTGGGCCTCGCCTTCATCTCCTTCCTCGCGGTCCTGCGCGAGGGTGCCGAGACGATCCTGTTCTACGTCCCGATCGTCGCCGCCGCGGGCGACAAGGTCCACTACGTGTGGATCGGCCTGGCGGTCGGCGTCGTGGCCCTCGTCATCCTCTACCTGCTCATCCAGTTCGCGGCGGTGCGCATCCCGCTGCGCCCCTTCTTCACCATTACCTCGCTGCTGATGGCCTTCATGGCCATCACGTTCACGGGTTCTGGTATCGGGGAACTCCAGGAGGCGGACGTCGTGTCCCTGACGCCCATCTCCGGCTTCCCCACCATCGACCTCTTGGGGATCTACCCCCGAGTGGAGAACCTGGCCGCGCAAGCCATCGTTCTCGCCATCATCGTCGGTCTCTACTTCTTCGGAAAAGCTCGCCTCGCCCGCGAGGCCGCCGCCCAGTCGGGGGCCGAGGAATGACATCAGTCGAGCGACACCGACATTTCACCCAACCAACACGCACAGGAGATCATCACATGAAGCGTTCTCTGTTCCGCGTCGGCGCGGCCCTGGCCACGCTGGCCCTCGCAGGCACTCTGGCGGCCTGCTCCAACAACTCCTCCTCGTCCTCCAGCGAGAAGCCCGAGGCCTCGTCCTCGGCTTCGGCTGACTCCTCGAACGCCCCCGCCCCCGGTGAGGACGCTGGCTTCGAAGAGCAGCCCCTCGGTGACGACGTTCACGTCGGCCCGCTCGTCGTGGGTGGCGTCTACTTCCAGCCCGTCGAGATGGAGCCCGCCGTGGGTACCCCGGCCGCCGAGTCCTCGATGCACATTGAGGCCGACATCTCCGCCGCCGCCGACAACAAGCTCGGTTTCGGTGCGGGCGACTTCATCCCCGGCCTGACCGTCGACTACACGATCAAGGACAAGTCCGGCACGACCGTCCAGGAGGGCACGCTCATGCCGATGAACGCGTCCGACGGCCCGCACTACGGCCTGAACCTGCCCAAGCTCGACGCCGGCACCTACGACGTGACCTTCTCGATCAAGCCTCCCACGGGCTGGCTGCTGCACACCGATAAGACCACGGGTGTTGAGGGCCGCTTCTGGACCGAGCCGCTCGTCGCCGAGTTCTCGGATTGGCAGTGGGATCCCACGGCCGTCTCCTGGTGATCGACGCTCACGTTTCGCGGGGCCGAGGCAGTGGTTCCTTTCTGGGACTGGTCGCCTCGGCCCTCGCCCCGTGAGGGGACTAGACTTGACGCCGGAGTCACCCGACTTCGGTCAACCTTTATTTCGGGAGGAAAGCCAATGCTTCAGCAGATGAGCGAAGCGACCTTGACGTTGCTGTTGACGATGCTTGCCGTCGGTGCCGTCATCCGCTTTATGCCGGCCGCCGGGCACGGTCGTCGCGGCAAGAAGGCGCGGTCGGCGGCGGTGTGGGCCGGTATCGGCCTGGGCATGATCTCCTCCCTGGTCCTGACGGTGATCAACGTCGAAGCCCCCAAGGCCGTGAACCGCCAGACCGTCGGCCTGTTCACGCTCCCCGCCGCGGTTGTTCTCGCGCTGCTCTTCCTCGCGCTCGTCGCGCTGCGTTCGCGCCGCGTGCGCGCGCTCCTGCCCGGCGACGGCGACGACGAGGCCCGGGCAGCCTCGTCGATGGAGACCGCGGTGAGCGGCGATACGCTCCTGCGCGTCGTCGGCGCCCTCTACATCGCGGCCGTCCTGTTCCGCGCCGTTCCCACAGCGATGAACCAGGCCGTCATGATGCTCTCGGGCGGCGTTGAGATCTACTCCAGCCAGGTTGTCCTCGCGATCCTCGGGTACACGCTGGCGTGGCTGCTCGTCAGCTTCGTCGCCTGGGTGTCCTACCGCCTGTGCGCGTGGAATAACCGCGTGTGGCCGGCGGCCTTCATCATGGTCGCCCTGCTGGCCAACCACTCCCTGATGATCGTGCGCATCCTCAAGGCCAAGCGCTGGATTGCCATCCCCAAGGGCGCGTGGAACACCATCTCCTGGTTGATTAACCACGAGGCCGTCTTCACGCTCGCCGCCGGCCTGGCCCTGTGCGCCGTCGTTGTGCTGACGTGGCTGGCCTCGCGCTCGATCCCGACCGTGGGGGCCAACCCGGCCGAGGGGCGCCTGGGCCGCGCTCGCTCGCGCCTCTACAAGTCCATGGCGGGCACCGCAGCCATCGGGTACCTGTGCGGCGCGCTGCTCATTACCGTCGGCGTCGCCTACGGCAGCCAGGAGGTTGAGCTGTCCGCCCCCGAGTCCTTCAGCGTCGTCGATGACCAGGTGAGCGTCAACCTGGCCGACATTTCCGACGGCCACCTGCACCGCTACGAGTACACGACCTCGGGCGGCGTGAAGGTGCGCTTCATCGTCATCCAGAAGTCCGGCTCCTCCTTCGGCGTCGGCCTGGACGCGTGCGATATCTGCGGCCCCACCGGCTACTACGAAAAGGACGGCAAGGTCATCTGCAAGCTGTGTGAAGTGGCGATGAACATCGCGACCATCGGCTTTAAGGGCGGCTGCAACCCGATCCCCATCGACTACAAGGTCTCCAACGGCACGCTGACTGTGCCGATCTCGGCTCTCGAGGCCTCGGCCTCCATCTTCGCGAAGTAAGGGGATCGCGTGTTCTTCCGAATGCTGCGCGGCGCCCTCACGAGGCGCGGTAACCGCCACGTGATGATCGCCCTGACCGTGGCGCTGGGCGCCTGCGTCGCCACGTCCATGCTCTCCGTCATGTTCAACGTGGGCGACAAGGTCAACCAGGAACTCAAGTCCTACGGCGCCAACATCGTCGTGCGCCCCCAGGGCGCGGCCGTCCTCGACGACCTCTACTCCACGGGCGAGGCCACCGAGTCCCGTTCCTACCTGCGCGAGGACGAGCTGGGCAACATCAAGACGATCTTCTGGACCTACAACATCCTCGACTTCGCGCCCCTGCTGAGCGTGTCCGCCACGGACGCGAGCGGCGAGCACGTGCCCACGACCGGCACCTGGTTCAGCCACCACCTCGAGCTGGCCACCGGCGAGAGCGTCGAGACCGGCCTCGACAAGCTGCGCGGCTGGTGGGGCATCGAGGGCTCATGGCCCGCGGACGACGACGAGAGCGGCGCCCTCGTCGGCGCCACCTACGCGGCCGCCCACGGCCTCGGCGTCGGCGACACCTTCACCCTGACCCGCGAGGGAATCACACGCGAGTTCACGGTGCGCGGCATCCTCACCAGCGGCGACGACGCCGACCGCGGCGTGTACATCCAGCTGGCACAAGCCCAGGAGCTCCTCGAGCGCGAAAACGTCGTCGGCAGCGTCGAGGTCTCCGCCCTGACCACGCCCGACAACGACCTGGCGCGCAAGGCCGCAAAAAACCCGAACTCGCTGAGCGTGTCCGAGAAGGAAACCTGGTACTGCACCGCCTACGTCTCCTCGATCGCCTACCAGATCGAGGAAGTCATGACGGACTCCGTGGCACGCCCGGTCCGCCAGGTCGCCGAGTCCGAAGGCACGATCCTGGAGAAGACCCAGCTGCTCATGGTCCTCGTGACCGTCCTGGCGCTCATCGCCTCGGCCCTGGCCATCGCGAACCTGGTGACTGCCGGCGTCATGGAGCGCTCCAGCGAAATCGGCCTCATGAAGGCCGTGGGCGCGAAAGATAAACAGATCATCTCGCTCTTCCTGACGGAGACGATCATCGTCGGCCTGGCCGGTGGGGTCCTGGGCTACGGTGGAGGCCTCGCGCTCGCCCAGGCGATCGGTTACATGGTGTTCCATTCCTCGATCGCGTTCGTGCCCGTCGTCGTCGGCCTCGTCGCCGTCCTCGTGATCCTCGTCGTCCTGGGAGCCTCCATCCCGGCGATCCGCTACCTGCTGCGCCTCAACGCGGCTGAAGTTCTGCACGGAAGGTGATGCCCATGTCCAGACGAGCAATGTTCTGGCGGATGGTTATCTCCTCCATCCTGCGCCGACGCTCCCGCGTCCTTATCGCGATTCTCGCCGTCGCCATCGGAGCGACCACGCTGTCCGGCCTCGTGACGATCGCCGTCGACGTGCCCGCGCAGATGGCCCGAGAGATCCGCTCCTACGGCGCCAACCTCGTCGTCACCCCCGCCGGGGAGGTGCCCATGACCGACGAGGCCGTGGCTGCCGCGACCGCCCAGGTGCCCGCGAGCGCTCTGGTCGGATCCGCGTCGTTTGACTACGAGACGGTCACGATTAACGACCAGCCCTACGTGGCGGGCGGCGCGGACCTGGGTGCCGTGCACGCCATGAACCCGTATTGGTACGTGGATGGGGAGTGGCCCGAGGCGTCGGGCCAGGTCCTCGTCGGCGAGCAGATCGCCTCGACGATTGACGTCAAGGCTGGTGACACGGTCACGGTCAGCCAGCTGGACGCGAGCGCGTCCTCGAAGGCCGCCGCGCAGTCGGGGGCGCAGGCCTCGGCCCTCAAGGTCGATCCGCGTACCGTCACCCTGACCGTGTCCGGCATCCTCAAGACCGGCGGCAACGAAGACGGCTACGTGTACATGTCCAGCCAGGACATGAGCACGCTGACCGGGCAGCCCGACGCCGTGTCGCTCGCCGAGTACTCGATCGCCCTGGAAGGCGACCAGCTGAGCGCCATCGCCGACGCGATGAACGCCGCGAACCCCGACATCCACGCCCAGACCGTGCGACGCCTCGCCCAGTCGGACACGGGCGTGCTGGCGATGCTGCGCTCCCTGCTCATCGTCATCACCGTCATCGTGCTCGCGCTGACCATGATCGGCGTGTCCACCACGATGATCGCCGTCGTCACCGAGCGCCGCAACGAGATCGGCCTGCGCAAGGCCCTGGGCGCGACCGGCCGCTCCATCACCCGCGAGTTCATGGGTGAGGGCGTCATGCTCGGGTTCATCGGAGGCGTCCTGGGTGCCGGGGCCGGCTACGGCCTCGCCGTCCTCATCTCCACCTCCGTGTTCCACCGCTCGATCTCGCTGCACCCCGTGATCCTCCTCGGCACGGTCGCCTGCTCGATCCTCATCGCCGTCCTCGCCTGTCTCCCGCCCGTGCGCCGCGCACTGGCCGTCGACCCCGCGCTCGTCCTGCGCGGAGAATGAGAGTCACCATGACCACCTCCACCGCCACCCAGGCCTCGTCGGCCGCCACGGACGCGCTGCTCACCCTCGAGGGCGTCTCCAAGATCTACGGCGACCTGCACGCGCTCGACAACGTCTCCCTCGAGATCCCGCGCGGCCAGTGGGTCTCCATCGTCGGCCCCTCGGGCTCCGGCAAGACGACCCTCATGAACATCGTCGGCGCCATGGACACCGCCACCAAGGGCACCGTCATGCTCGACGGGCACGACATCTCCGACCTGACCGCCGACGAGCTCACCGAGGTGCGCTGCCGCACGATCGGCCTCGTGTTCCAGCAGTTCCACCTCATCGGCCACCTCACGGCCCTCGAGAACATCATGGTCGCCCAGTACTACCACTCGATGCCCGACGAGAAGGAAGCCCTCGAGGCCCTTGACCGCGTCGGCCTCGCCGACCGCGCCACCCACCTGCCCCGCCAGCTTTCCGGCGGCGAACAGCAGCGCGTGTGCGTGGCCCGCGCCCTCATCAACTACCCCAAGCTCGTCCTCGCCGACGAGCCCACGGGCAACCTGGATGAAACCAACGAGGAAATCGTCCTCGACCTGTTCAACCAGCTCCACAAGGAAGGCACGACCCTCATGGTCGTCACCCACGACGCGCTGGTCGCCGAGCAGGGTCAGCGCGAAATCCGACTCGACCACGGCAGGGTCGTGAAGGAAACCTGGCACGACCACGACTTCGAAGAACGCTCCTCCGGGCTGGCCCTGCCCGGCCGCGACGGCGACGCGCGCAGCGGAAAGGACAAGGTGCGATGACCACGCCCACCACGCTCGATACCCGATCCCGCTGGGCCTCCCCGGCCTCGTACGCGGTCCTCGGGGCCCTCGGCGCGACCATCCTGGCCGCGTGCGCGCCCTCCACCGGCCTCGACATGACCAAGCCCATGAGCGACGGGGTCTGGACCGCCCAGTCCAACGCCGACGACCAGGGCTCCATCGGCACCATCACCATCACCGTCGAGGGCGGGCGCATCACGTCCACGTCCTACGAGACGACGCTCGCCGACGGCACCGACAAGGGCGCCAACTACGGCAAGAACTCTGCGGGCGAAGTCTTCAACGAGGACTACTACAAGAAGGCCCAGGCCGCCGTCGCCTCCTACCAGGAGTACTCCGACAACCTCACCAAGGTCGGCGACCCCGCCAAGGTCGACGTCATCACCGGCGCCACCGTCGCCCACCAGCAGTTCGTGCAGGCCGCCATCCGCGCCATCGCGGCCGCGCAGGGCGTCTCTCCCGACGGTGCCGACGACATCAACATCCCCGGCCTGAACGACTCCACCAAGGACGGCGACGTCGACGGCTCCGACAGCTGAGCTGAGCTGAGTCCGTGCGCCGCGCTGTCTCTGTGGGTTCCGCGGGTTCCGTGGGTTCCGCGGGCCCTGTGGGCGGCTCGGGGGACGAGGCCGTGGCTGGGTCGCCCGGTGTCGCTCGCGCTGGGGACGCTGGGGATGCTGCGCGCGAGGGTGCTGCGCGCGAGGGTGCGCCCGTATCTTCCGTTCCACCGATGTGGCGTTCCTCGTTTCCCGCGATGGGCACCCGCGTCGACATCATCGGCTGGGGCGGGAACGGCATGGCGATCGTCAACGCCATCGTCGAGGTCGTGGCGCGCCATGAGGACCTGTGGAGCGTTTTCCGGGTTTCTTCCGAGGTCTCGCGGCTCAATGCCGCTATGGCTGGCCCCGGCCTCGTCGTGAGCGAGGACACCGACCGACTGCTGCGTGACGCGTTGGCGCTCGCGGAGGCGACCGGGGGAGTATTCAACCCAATGATCGGCCCTCTTGTCGCCGCATGGGATGTCAAGGCGATGCGGGCGGCGTATGTTGCGGGCAGGCCCTTGCCTCCTGCGCCGTCTGCTTGTGTTGTGGAGGCGGCGATGCGGTCGTCGTCCTGTGGCCTGTTGTCGCGTGTGGGCGAGCGGCGCTGGGCAGTGGGCGTTCCCGCCGAGTCCGTCGGTGGTGTGGATGTTCCCAGCCCGCGCCTCGACCTGGGCGGCATCGCGAAGGGGCACACCGCCGATGCGTGCCGCGACCTGGCGGTGTCCATGGGAGCGCGCGGCGTGTTGGTGTCGGTGGGGACGTCGTCGGTGTCTGTGAGTGGTACTCGCGCCGACGGTTCGCCGTGGCGCGCAGGCCTGCGTGACCCTCACGGAGCGCCCACGGCGATTGCCGGCGTCGTGGAGGTGCCCGTGGGCGACATGGCGTCCCTGTCGACGTCCGGCGACAACCTGGGGCCGCTGGGGGATACTCGTGCTGTTTGTGCCGGGCCTGTGGCGGGGCCCGTCGTGGAGCCTGCGGCGGAGCCCGTCGTGGAGCCTGCGGCGGGGCGTGTGGCCGGGCCTGTGGCGGAGCCCGTGTCGGGGCGTGCGGCCGATCTGCGCGCGCGTGAAACATCGCGTGAAACACCCGCGGGTGGCAGGGATTCCCAGCTTGGTTCTGGCTGTGCATCGTTGAACAGCGATGAAGGTGGCTCCGAACCCTTGACCGCTCATGTGCCCGTCCTCGCTCACGCGGTTGCCGACTCCGATGCTCCTGACCAGGCTGCGCGCCTGCTGGACCATCACATCATCGACCCGCGTACGGGATACCCCGCGCGTTCGGGCGTGCGGCAGGTCAGCGTCGTGGCCTCGTCGGGCATGCTGGCGGAGGCGCTGTCCACCGCGCTGCTCGTCGATCCGTCTATCGATGTGTCGGATGTCGCAGCCCGCTGGGCCCGCGCGACGGGTGCCCTGGCCTCGGCGAAGGTTGTGGGCCTGGTGCGTGCGGAGCGATGAACGAGCATTGCACTAGATGAGTGAGCAATGCACTAGATAGCACGGCATTGCACTGGATAGTAGCTAGTGCAATGCTTCCCTATGTGGTGCATCGCTGCCTAAGGCTGAGCTGATATGGGGCACGGCTTGGGGGGGAGTCCCGATGAGAGTATCGAACAGGGATTATCCACAGGCTTCGTTATAGTGCGAGTTATCCACAGGGGTCGGTTGTGTGGGTGACGAGTGCGGCTCACATGAGGATCATCAGTGTATGAGTATTCGATCGATGACGGTCCTGACATTGCCCTCACAGCGTGAGGGTACCGTTCAGCAACCATGTGCCGATACGTGTGTGTGGATAAGGAAAGGTTGCTACGTCCGTGTTGATAGCCCTGATGCGTTCACGACTATCTGGGATTCATGGGCGACAGTAGCCCAGGCCAGGCTCCTTGCGGTATGTGTCGGAGCGAAGCGGCAGGCTGTTCTCGTCGGTAATAGTGCCCTCGTTGCGCGTTCAATTCCATTGTGGGAGGCCAATCCGGATGTTGTGGCGTGGTTCGGTGTGCGACATGGAAAGCGGCGATTGCCTCCTGTGAGAACGATGGTAGCTACCGTTCCGCCGGTCTATGTCTACGCGACCACCAGTCGGCCATCAGAAAACACGTTGGAAATCATCGATGGACTTCGATGCGAATCTGTCATCGACGCGGTTGTGCGTATGGCGTGTCATTCAGAAGCTTTGAGTGCTTTTGTCGCAGCCTGCATGGTGTTGCGTCACGAGTCAGGCTTCTCGAAGTTTGCTCAAGATGAAGCCAGATGTCTGGCAGAAATGGCCAAAGATAAGATGAAGGTACGTCTGATAGAACGGCGACGGGTGGCTACCTGCATTCCTTACAAGCGAGCGGAGAGAATCATAGACGCCGCTGACCCGGGATGCGACAACCCTGCCGAAGCTGCATTGCTGTGGGTCCTCAAGTCGGTGAGCGCCTTCGAGGTCGTGACCCAGTTCGAGATCATCGTCAACGGGCGCCGCTACTTTGCGGACATCGCGATTCCGGGACTCATGATCATCTTCGAGTTTGATGGGATTGGAAAGCTCGGAAAGAACGAAGCCGACTTTGCTCGGGCGAAGCGTGACTGGATCCAGCGAGAAAATGATCTGCGCAGTGCCGGGTGGACAATATACCGGGTCTCTTGGAGAGACTATGAAGACTTCAGTGCGTTGCGAGCGTGGGCAATCCAGCTCCTTCGTCCGCATCAAGTTGCTATCCCTGAGAATGCTGAGGCGCTGTGGGCGTTGCCGACTGAAGCGTGTGATGGCCCGAATCGACGTTTTCATACGCGCAGTCGGTAGTTATTGCGCTCGTTGCTGTAGCAGTGCACTAGATAGCTGAGCGTTGCACTGGATAGTAGGTAGTGCAATGCCTCCCTATCTAGTGCAATGCTCCTCTAAACAGTGCATTGCTACTTGGGGATAGGGCACACGTGAAGCAATTGCTAGTAGTAGCGAGCAGAAGGCGTGGCTATGGCGAACTCACTCCCCGATAATCAGCCCCTACTTCCCCACCAGCAGCGTCGCCAGGTGGACGCCCCCACGGCCCGCGAGCTGCGCGGCCTGGGTGCGGCACGAGAAGCCGTCCGCCAGATACACCGCGTCCGGTTGCGCCGACAGGGACGGCAGCAGCGAATGCGAAGCGACCGCGACCGACAGGTCGTAGTGGCCCGCCTCCATGCCGAAATTCCCGGCCAGGCCGCAGCAGCCCTCCAGCCGCGTCACGCGCGCGCCCAGCGACTCGAGCAGCGCCTGGTCGGTGTCCCACCCCATGACGGAATAGTGGTGACAGTGCGGCTGCGCGACGATCTCGACGCCCTCCAGGCTCGGTAGCTTGCGCGCGGATGCGGGCACGGCCGACAATACTTCGGCGAGGGTGTGCGTCGCGGAAGACACGAGCATCGAACGCGGATCGTCAGGCAGCAGGTCGAGCAAGTCGTCGCGCAGCACCGCCGTGCACGAGGGCTCAACGCCGACAATCGGGATCCCCGACGCCGCAAAGGGCGCGAGGACGCCGAGCAGCGACGACAGGTGCTTCTTCGCACCCGTCAGCTGACCCGTCGTAATCCACGTGAGGCCGCAGCACGCATCCGGCGCGACGATCGGCGCAAACCCGTTCGCCTCCAGCACGTCGACGACCGCACGCGCCCCCGCATCGTCCAGGGTCTGGCTAAACGAGTCCGCCCACACGAGCGCGTACGGCCGCCCGCTGGGATCGCACGGCCCGGAAAGGATCGGGGAGTCCGCCACCGGCGAGGCCGGGGTGCCGCCGCGCTCGCGGGACTCAGAAACAGGATCGGACGAGCCAGAAACAGGATCCGGTAACACAGAAGAAGGAACGCTACCCACCAGCAACGAGTGGCGGCGAGCCCACGCCGTGAACGTACCGGACTGGAGGGCGGGCATGCCTCGGCGAGGATCCAGACCGATGAGGCGGAACGCCAGCGACCGCAGGGGAGTGATCGACATGATGGCGTTAGCGACGGCTGCCAGGCCGGGCACGCGAGCGGTCACCCGGGTGAGGCGCGGCAGCCAGCCGAGCGTGTAGTGGCTGACGGGGCGCAGGCATCCCCGGTAGGTACGGAAGAGCGCTTCGGAACGGTAGCGCGCCATGTCGACCCCGGCAGGGCAGTCCGCCGAGCAGGCCTTGCAGGCCAGACACAGGTCGAGGGCTTCGAGGACTTCGGGGGAGTCGATGGCCTTCACGAGCTGCGAGTTCGCGGCCTCCTGGAGAATGCGGGCGCGCCCGCGGGTCACGTCCTTCTCGTCGCGCGTGGCCAGGTAGGAGGGGCACATGAAGGTGCCGGACACTCCGGCGCGGCACTTGCCGACGCCGGTGCAGCGGTGGACGGCGGCCGTGAAGTCACCGCCGTCGTGGGTGAAGGCGAAGCCTCCGTCGGCGGGCATGGGGCGCGCGGCCACGCGGCGCAGGTTCGCATCGAGGGGGTCAACGCCGGGCTGGAGTTCGAGCGCGCCGCCGGCAACACCAGCAGCCCCGGCATTCCGCGCCCGCGCGCGAGAGGCGGCCTCGGCCTCGTCCATGGGGGAGGCGAGCACCCCGGGGTTGAGGAGGTTGTCCGGGTCGAAGACGTGCTTGACGCGGGCGAACAGGTCGAGCATTTCGGGGGTGTACATGAAGCGCAGGAGTTCGCCGCGGGCGCGCCCGTCGCCGTGCTCGCCGGAGACGGAGCCGCCGTGGGCGGCGCAGATGCGGGCCGCGGACTGCAGGAACGCGCGCGAGTGTGCGACGCCCTCGGGGGTCTCGAGCGGCATGGCGAGGCGCACGTGCACGCAGCCGTCGCCGAAGTGCCCGTACAGGAGGCCGTCGATGTCGAACTCCTCCATGAGGGTCGTGAAGTCGCGCAGGTACGCGCCGAGGCTGCGCGGTGGGACGGCCGCGTCCTCGAAGCCGGGCCAGGCCTGCTGGTCGCCGCCGCCCACCCCGTCCGGCGGGGTGCGTCCGCCCAGGCCTGCACCGTCGGCGCGGATCCTCCACAGGGCCGAGGCCTGGGCCCCCGGCGGGTACACGACGGTATCAATGGCGGCGGAGGCGGCGCACAGGGCGCGTGCGCGCTCCAGGGAGGCGGTGACGTCTTCGCCGGGGGCGCCGACTTCGACGAGGAGCCAGCCTTCGCCCTCGGGCAGGGCGGGGACGGCGCCGGGGCCCTTGTGGGCGCGCACGACGTCGACGAGCCGGCGGTCCATGCCCTCCACGGCGAGGGGGGAGTGGGTGAGGAGAGAGGGAACGTCGTCGGCGGCCTCGATCATGGAGCGGTAGCCGAGGGCAGCGAGCACGGGCGCGTCGGGCAGGGGCACGAGGCGCACGGTGACGGACAGGATGAGGACGAGGGTACCTTCGGTGCCCGCGAGCATGGCGGCGAGGTTGCGCCCACCCTCCGGGGTGAGGTGCTCGAGGGAGTAGCCGGAGACCTGGCGCTTGAAGCGGCCGAGCTGCGTGCGAATGGGCGCCAGATGCGAGTCGATGAGGGAGGCGAGCCCCGGCACGTCGCTGAGGGCTGCGTCGTGGCTGGTCGTGGCCGTGAAGCGGCGCCCGCGCCCGTCCACGCAGTCGAGGGAGACGATGTTGTCGGAGGTGCGCCCCCAGGCGGTCGCGTGCGGGCCGCACGCGTTGTTGGCGACCATGCCGGCGATCGTCGCGCGGTTCTGGGAGGAGGGGTCGGGGCCAAAACGCAGGCCGTACTTCGCCGCCGCAGCCTGGAGGGTAGAGCCGACGCAGCCCGGTTCGACGGTGGCGGTGCGGGCCTCGGGATCGATGGAAACGACGCGGTTCATGTGTCGCGAGAAATCGAGGACGAGGCCGGGTCCGATCGCGTTGGATGCGCACGAGGTGCCGCCGCCTCGGGCGGTGAGGGGGACGCCGTGGGCACGGGCGAGGTCGAAGGCTGCGATCACCTGCTCGGGCGTACGAGGAAAGGCGACGGCCAGGGGCGGGATGCGCGTGAGGCCGGCGTCGGAGGAGTATCGCGCACGCGTACCGGTCGAGGAATCGACGTCGATAAGTGCGCGCAGGTCCTTCAGGAAGCTCTCGCTCATGGTGACAGTGTGTCACGTGGGCGCGCGTGGGGAGGCGGGTATCCGGTGTGCGGATGGTCGCGCGAGGCCGTGGCCGGTTGGGGCGCGCGCGGGGGCCGTGATGCTTCGGGTAATGGGAGAGGGCCGAGACGGTGGTTGCCTGCGGCCCTGACGATTACGCGGGTTCCGGGTCGTCGCGGAACAGTTTGGGGAAGGGTGTCACAGGGACGGGCATGCGCTCGATGGGAGGCAGGTGTGGGCTGACCACCTGTTCAGACTGTGGGTACAGTCGGGGTGGTGAATCGGCACGCAGGCGGTACGGAGAGAGTTCGCGGCGCGTTTCCTCGGACGCGGGAACCTGTGGCTCCGGCGCCGAGTATTCAACGATGTGCAGCTTATCTCTGCCCATTGAATGCCACCCTGTTCTGTCTCAAGTGCTCTGCCGCGCAGTAGTCTAACCGGATGGAAGATGCTGTGCCATCCGGATTCTGAGCGACATGTGCCATCGTACACGACATTGGTCCCACGCTGGCGGGGTATGGCTCATAGTTGCTCGGCATGTGTCAGCGGATGTGTTGGGTGCTGTATGTGCATGGTGGCGCGCTCCGCGTATTTGCCTGTGTCGTGGGCCTGTTAAAACGGTGAGACGTTGTCCATGGTTGTCCGAACCTGGGAGAGGCCTAGGTGGGGCGGTGCGTGTCGACAGTCGCGGGGAGTGCGCGTGGTCTGTCGGAAGAATCTTGATGTCTCAGCCGTGAATGTTGGGTCGGTGATCGGCATCCTGTCGTCGGGTTGTCGGCGTGCCGTTGCCGCGACTCTTCTACCGATGGGAAGGACTGTGGGCGCGTGGTGAGCCGTACCTGAGGGGTCTTGTCGGCGGGCGATCCGCAAGCAGATGCTTACGTGGTATCCATCCCATTGTCCCTGTGTCATCCTTGTTTCTTTTGGAACGTATGAAACAATGGCCCCGAGCGCCCCATACACGTGAAGGAAAGAGCGATGGCCCTGTTTGAGTTCGAGGATGGACACCTCGTCCCCGCTCAATTCGGATATCCGGTTGCGCAGGATCTGGGTCCCGAACTGGTTGACGCTATCTGCCAGCAGGTCCTGCAGATCGTCTCGCGCCCGCTGTTCCCCGTGACCTGGCGTGACATGACGGGCCAGGGCGACGAGGAGACGCCGCGCCTGACAGCTCTCGATGTCTCGGGGCAGATTGTGTCCGTCGAAATTCTGAAAGAACTCGACTCCGAGACCCTTATTACCTCCCTGTCGCGACTGGCCGAGGTCGCCTCGATCTCGTGGTCGGACTTGGCCAGCGAATACCCCTCGGGCCCCGAGGGCTTCCGCGCCGGTTGGGCGCAGTTCCGTGACTCGATGCCCCCGGCCGTGGGCCCGGGTCCGCGACTCATCATCGTCGCCGGTGAGATCGATCCCTCGGTGCGCCCCGCCCTGTCCATCCTGGCGACCTCGGGCGTCGAGGTGCACCTCATGAACCTGCGCCAGATGTCGAACGGCCGCCTGTTCCTCGACGTGAACGCGGTGGGTCCGCGCCTGTACGGCCATGCGCCGCAGCTCCTGGCCTCCGCATCGGCGGCGCCCGAGATCGTGGCGCCCGCGCAGGAGGACGTCGAAGAGGCCGCCGCCTCCGTCGAGTCTGACTCTGAGACCCCGACGACGCGCCCCACGCCGAAGGTCGCGCCCCACCTGCGCGACGTGTTCACCTACCCGATCGACGAGGAGCCCCCGGCGCCCTGGTGTCCCGCCTCCGAGGAGGATGAACAGGACGAGGCCGAGACGGCCGATACGCTCGATTCCACTGAGGCTCCGGAGCAAGGCGAGGCCTCCGAGCGTGACGACGCGGTCGAGGACGGTGCTCAGTCCCCCGCGGATGAATGGGCCCCGGTCGACGAGGCCGACGCTCAGGACGAGCAGGATGCCGACGAGCGTGACGCCGATGCGCACGCGGAGGACGTTCCCGAGTCAGACGAGCACGATGCCGCCGAGGCTGCCGCGATGGAACACGGCCAGAACGAGGAAACGGGCGAGCTCCCCGACCATGAGGAGTCCCGCGCGGAGGAAAGCGCTGAGGCCGACGAGGATACGGCGGCCGACGAACAGGCCGACGATCACCCCGCCGCATCCGTCGGCGAACACGCGGAAACAGAAACGGAACCGGACGGGGAAGGTGATGACGTGCCCGAGCACACCGACGAGCAGGCCAGCATCGAGGCAGACGCGCCCCGCTGGGAGCCTCCCGCCCACATGAGCCGCCGCGCCACGCGCCGCGCCCGCGAGGAGTTGAGCGAACTCAACGACGGCGGAGCGACGGAGGCGGCCACGGCCTCGTTCGTCGACCGCGCCGACGAATCTCCCGAGGTCGTTCAAGCCCGCGCGGAGGGCCTGCCCGTCCTCGGCCGCGACGAGTCCGGCCTGCGCACCCTGGCCCAGATCCTCGGCGAGGACACGCCCCTGATTGCCCGTGGTCAGCTCGGTCTGCCCGGTGACCTCGTGCTCGCGGCCAGCGGCGCGGTGTCCGGCGCTGGCCTGACCTACCCCTCGCTCGACACGCTCCTGACCGCGCGCGGCCTGGGCCATATCGACGTCTGGGGGCAGGTGCGCATCGGCGACCGGCTGGGCCCGACCCTGGCCGAGGCGCTCGACGAGGTCAACCGAGAGATCGTGCGCGAATACGCGCAGGCGCCGCGCGGACATCGCTCCGCCAAGCACTGACACGCGACTGCGCAGCGCCCACACGGCGCGACGCGAGAAGACGATGAGAGGCCCGGGATCACGCGATCCCGGGCCTCCTCGCTACGGGGCGCTCACCGCACGAAAGCGTCCAGCCACCCGCGCATCGCCGCGTACACGGCCTCGCGCACGGGTGCATCCGACAGGACCAGATCGTGCTTGCCGGAAAAACGCGCGATCGTCACCAGGTCCGACAGGCCCAGGCTGCGCTGGGCGATGACGGTCGGATCCAGCACCGTGTCGGAGGTGAAAACGCGTTCGGACCACTCCTCGTCGAAATAGGAGGACGTCGACACCATCGACAGGACCGGACACTCCAGGTGCACGTCCTTCTCGATCGTCTCGTGCCCGGCCATGATCGCTTCCAACCACGAGGCCGGGATCGGGTAGGACTCGGGGCGCTTCCACTCGTGGATGATCGGCCAGCCCGCGACCGACGGGTCGTCGGGGCTCAGGCCCTCCGGGATCGGCAAACCCGAGGAGGCGCGCCCCGCGAGCGAACGCCCGTAGTGTCCCGCACCTCCCGAGGGCACCTCCCACATGGGGTTACGCGACGCGATGCGCCCGATGACGGGAGCCATCGCCCCGCGCCAGGCGGCCATCGACTGCATCTCCAGCCACGCCGAATTCAGAATCAGGCCGGCCAGGACCCCCTGGTGGCGGTGCGCCCACAGCGTCGCGACGAGGCCGCCCGTCGAATGGCCCATGAGAACGATCGGCTCGTCCTCGCGCTCGCAGCGGATGATTTCGATGGCCTCACCGATCTCCTCGTCGTAGACGGACAGATCGTCCGTGTAGCCGATCGTCTGGTGGGGGCGCAGGGAACGGCCGTACTTGCGCATGTCCAGCGCGTAGAACGCCGCGCCCGCGTCGCTCAGGCGCTGGGCCATCTCGGTCTGGAAGAAGTAGTCGTTGCGCCCGTGCAGGTACAGGACCGTCATCCGGGCGCTCGCGGGCGGGCGGGCGCGCACGAGGGTCGCCACGCAGGGCCCCTCCGCGTCGTCGAGGAGTTCGATCGTGCGCGACTCGTAGCCCTCCCCCAGAATGTCGGCGCGCCACTGGGGTCCGGGAGGCCCGGCCTCGCCCCACGGGGCCATGACATCACGTTCGGGGATACCCTCGGGCGCCGAGGCCTCGGCCCCTACCCCGGACAGGTCGGGAAGCCCGCTCGTGTCCGGCATCTGCTCGCCGTCGGGCGTGGGATTGCTGGTAACGCTCATGGGGTCAGCATAACGCGCGAGGCCACCGGCGCCTCGATGATGAGGAGGAAGCGCGGGCGGCCTCGGCGAGAATCGAGCGTGGATCAGGCGAAGGAGGACGCGCGCGAGGGGATGCGCTCGTTGAGGAACTCGTCGAGGAGGGCGGTGAGCTGGTCGTGCTCGATGAGGAAGCCGTCGTGCCCGTGGTCGGAGTGGATCTCGCGGTAGAACGCGCCCGAGATTCCGGCCGCCATCTGCCAGACCTGCTCCGGGAAGAACAGACGATCGGAATCGACGGCGACGACCAGCGTGCGCGCGGTGACCGCCTTGAGGGCCTCGGTGACGCCGCCGCGGTCGCGGCCCACGTCGTGGGAGAGCATCGTGCGACATAGCGTTACGTACGAGCCTGCATCGAAGCGGCGTACGATCTTCTCGCCGTGGTAGTCCAGGTAGGACTCGACCGCCAGGCGTCCGCCGTGCAGCGGATCCTCGTCATTTTGGGGGATGCGGCCGAAACGCTCGTCCAGCTCCGAGGGGGAGCGGTAGGTCGTGTGCGCGATCTGGCGGGCGAGCGCCAGCCCGGCGGTGGGGCCGGGGCCCGCGTAGTAGTCGCCGCCGCGCCACGCCGGATCCAGCTGGATCGCGCGGATCTGCGTGTGCGTCCACGCCGCCTGGTCGGCGGTCGTCTGCGCGCCCGAGGCCACGACCACCAGTCGGCGCACGCGCTCCGGGTAGCTGACCGCCCACTCGATCGCACGCTGGCCACCCAGCGACGCGCCCACGACAATGCTCCACTCGCTAATGCCGAGCAGGTCAGCCAGGCGGGACTCCGCATAGACCTGGTCGCGCGTGGAAATCACCGGGAAACGCGAGCCCCACGGCGCACCGTCCGGAGCGAGGGACGCCGGGCCCGTGGACCCCTGACAGCCACCCAGCACGTTCGCGGCCACCACGAAGTAGCGGTCCGTGTCGATGATGCGCCCCGGGCCCACGATCTGCTCCCACCAGCCGGGGGTCGGCTGGCCGGGCGCGGCCTCGCCGCACACGTGCGCGTCGCCGGTCAGCGCGTGCAGGATGAGGACCGCGTTCGACGAGGCCTCGTCCAGGGTGCCCCACGTCTCGTAGGCGAGCGTCACGGAGGGCAGGATCTCGCCGTTTTCCAGGCGCTGGGCACCCAGGTTCGCGAACTTGCGGAACGCGACCGGATCGCCCTCGCGCCACGCGCCAGACGTGGGTGCGGGAGGCAGGTTGTGGCGGCTCATGAGGTCCTTCTTTCGCTGTGACGTGTCGCTGTCGCGGTGGATGCGCGAGGCGGGGGAGGGCAGCGGCGGCCTCGGAGCCTTAGGAGTGTGTGTATTTGTCTCCGAGGCCGCCGACGGTTCTATCAGGCCGTGGCCGCGCGGGCCGCGTCAAAGCCCAGCTGCAGGTCGGCGAGGATGTCCTTGATGTTCTCCAGGCCGATCGACAGGCGCACCGTGCCAGGCGCGACGCCCGCCTTGGCCAGCTCCTCCTCGGTCAGCTGCGAGTGCGTCGTCGACGCCGGGTGAATGACGAGGGACTTCGCGTCGCCAATGTTGGCCACCACCGGCAGGAGCTGCACGCCGTCCGCAAAGGCGCGGCCGGCCTCGTACCCGCCCTTAATGACGAAGGAGAGCAGACCGCCCGTGCCCAGTGGCGCGTACTTCTTGCCGAGCTCGTAGTAGGGGGAGGACTCCAGGCCCGCGTAGTTGACCGACTCGACGTCCGGGTGGGCCTCCAGGAAACGGGCGACGGCCAGCGCGTTGGAGACGTGACGCTCGATGCGCAGCGACAGGGTCTCAATGCCCTGCGAGATGAGGAACGCGTTGAAAGGCGAGGTGACGGCGCCCAGGTCGCGGTTGATGAGCGTCTGGATGCGCAGCAGGAACGCTAGGTTCGCGCCCAGCGCGCCGCCCACGCCCAGGTCGCGGGCGTAGACGAGGCCGTGGTAGGACTCGTCTGGCGTGTTGTACAGGGGGAAGCGCTCGGGCTGGGAGGCGAAGTTGAAGTTGCCCGAGTCGACGATCGCACCCGCGATCGACGTGCCGTGACCGCCCAGGTACTTGGTGGCCGAGTGGACGACGATGTCGGCGCCCCACTCGATCGGGCGCACCAGGTAGGGGGTCGCGACCGTGTTGTCGACGATGAGGGGCACGCCGACCTCGTGAGCGACCGTCGCGATCGGCTCAATGTCGAGGATGTCGCCCTGCGGGTTGGGGATCGTCTCGCCGAAGAAGGCGACCGTCTTGTCGTCCGCGAGCGCGCCCCAGGCCTCGGGGTCGAGCGGGTCGGGGACGAAGCGCGCCTTGATGCCCAGGCGTCCCAGCGTGTTCTTCAGCAGGGTGACGCTGCCGCCGTACAGGGAGGGGGAGGCGACCACGTTGTTGCCGGCGACGGCCAGGGCGAGGATCGACAGGGCGGTCGCGGACTGGCCGGAGGAGACGAGGAGGCCGCCGACGCCGCCCTCGAGGGCCGCGATGCGGGCGGCGACGCCGTCAGTCGTCGGGTTGGTCAGGCGCGTGTAGATGGGGCCGAGCTCCTGGAGGGCGAAGCGGCTCGCTGCCTGCGCGGTGTTCTCGAAGGCGTAGGAGGAGGTCTGGTAGATGGGCAGGGCGGTCGCGCCGGTGGCGGGGTCGAGGTCGTATCCGGCGTGAATCTGCTTGGTTTCGAAGGACCAGTCGTTGGTGGTCATTGTGCGGTTCCTAGGGTCGGGGGCGGGTCGTCTCTGATTCCCCTCCGGCGGGCCGCAGATGCGGTGAAGTGAACATGCGTCGAGGCGCGTCCCGCTGTCGGGGGACTGCGCGGCAGTCGCTGGTGCTGACGCGCAGTCAGCGGCACATTCGACGGTTCATGCCTTCAATTGTTTGTCATCGACGAGGCCGGGGTGTGGTGGTCCCGGATGGTGGACTTTTGTGACGGTTGGGGTTCGTTTTCTTAGCGTGTGAGCAGGCGCACAATGATCGTTGAAAGTGTTATGAAAGTGCTGGTATTTGTGTGGTAATCATGATGCTAGTGTCACTAATGTTGTGAGTGTTGTTTGTGTGAAAGTTGAGTTTTGTGGTGTGTTTGTTGCCAACCATGACGAAAGTGGTTAGGCTTTTTCCCAGTACACGCCCGCCGGCGCACGTAAACAGACGAGATGAGACAACAATGAGACGACGCGGAACCATTCGCACGGGCCTGACGGTAATCGCAGCCTGCGCCCTCCTCGTGCTGCCCCAGATGGCGCAAGCCGCCCCCTCTGAGGAAGAGATCGCAGCCGCCCAGGCTGCCGAAGAAGCCGCGAAGATGAGCGTCGCCCAGATCGAGGTCAAGCTCGCCGAGGTCAGCGCCAGCGCCGCAACCGCGATGCAGAACGCCCAGATCGCCGGCGAAAACCTCAACGAGGCGAACATCGCCCTGGCTGAGGCGACCGCGACCGCCACCCAGGCCTCGGCCGAAGCCGACGCCGCCGAAGCCGCCTTCCAGGAAGGCAAGCAGCAGATCGCTTCCGTCGCCCAGGCCGCCTACCGAGGCGGTGGCGGCACGCTGGATGCGCTCGCCCCCTACCTGGACTCCGACGGCCTGCGCAGCGTCGAAACCAAGCAGGCCGGCATCAACTCCTTCTCCTCCTCCGCCGAGGCGAAGATGCAGAACGTCGCCGCCCTCGAGCAGGTCGCCAAGGTGACCCGCGACGCCGCAAACACCGCGCTCGCCAGCCAGCAGGCCGCCACGAACGAGGTCCAGGCCCGCACCGACGCCGCCAACCAGGCCGCAGCCGCCGCCCAGAACGAGGCCGCGATCGTCGCCGCTCAGCGCAGCGCCTACGTCCAGGAGCTCGCCACCAAGCAGAACACGACCGTCGAGCTCATCAACCAGCGCGAAGCCGCCCTCGAAGCCGAGCGTCAGGAAGCTGCGCGCATCGCGGCCGAGCAGGCCGCCGCAGCCGCCGCCGAACGCCAGGCCGCAGCCGACGCTGCCGCCGCAGCCCAGGCCTCGTCCTCCTCGTCGTCGTCCTCCGACGATGAGGATGATGACGACGACTACTCGTACTCCGCGCCTTCCTACTCCTACGAGGAACCCTCGTACTCGGCGCCCTCCTACTCGGGTGGCGGCGGTGCCTCCACCGCCATCGCAACCGCGCAGAGCTACCTGGGTGTGCCCTACGTGTGGGGCGGCGAATCCTACGGCGGCGTGGACTGCTCCGGCCTGACCATGCTTGCGTGGGGCAGCGCGGGCGTCGACCTGCCGCACCTCTCGCGCGCCCAGTACAGCTACGGCACGCACGTGCCGATCGGCTCCATGGAGGCCGGCGACCTGATCTTTTGGTCCTCCAACGGTACCCAGTCCGGCATCTACCACGTCGCCATCTACCTGGGCGGCGGCCAGATGATCGAGGCTCCCACCTTCGGCGTGCCCGTGCGCATCACCGGCGTGTACAGCTGGGGTTCCATCATGCCCTACGCCGTGAGGCTCTGAGCCGCCTCGTTGCTTGAAGGTCCGGGGGCCGGGCGGACAGTGAGTCTGCCCGGCCCCCGGCGTTTGTGTGCGGGCTTGTGTGGGTTGTTTGTTGTGGTTGTGTGTGGCCCCGGCGTTTGTGTGTGGCCTTGGTGCGTGGTGTGCGTTGGTCTGCTGACCTGCCCCGGCCTCGTTCCTGGTGTGCCGTCCGGTGGTGGCAGATGGGCCCGCCTACTGGCAGTGTTAATCCGCTATTCCGTGCGTTAACCCGCTATTCCGCACCTAAACCCGCTATTGCGTTCGTGGGCGGCCCTGCCCGCGCTCGGATTAGCGGGTTAACGTGCGAGTTAGAGGGCCCACGCTCGCATTAGAGGAGTGACGTGCGCATTGGTGGGTCGAGGTGGCCACAAGGTGGGCTACCAATGTCACCGAGCAGAGGATAGGTGTGCCTCGGCCCTGTGATATGCGCGTTAACCCGCTGTTCCGCACCTAAACCCGCTATTGCGTTCGTGGGCGGCCCTGCCCGCGCTCGGATTAGCGGGTTAACGTG
Source organism: uncultured Actinomyces sp. (assembly GCA_938041695.1). Lineage (GTDB taxonomy): Bacteria > Actinomycetota > Actinomycetes > Actinomycetales > Actinomycetaceae > Pauljensenia. Next base: position 85,818 of record CALISI010000085.1, on the reverse strand, counting down.
CGAGTTAGAGGGCCCACGCTCGCATTAGAGGGTTAACGTGCGGGTTGTGGGGTGAGATCTGGCCTGGCCTCGTTGTTTGTGGGGCCTGTTCGCTGGCATGAACGGCATGAGTGCACCGACCGCCGACACCAACGCCCACCAGATCGGTGCCGCCCCCACGGTCCCGCGCGTCGTCAAGCCGTTGCCCGCGTTCAGTCGCTTCGTGATCGACCTGATCCGTCGCATCAAGTCGTCGTCCAGCGGCAAGCATGCGCCGGAGGCCCACCCCGGCACCGCGTTCCTGGGTGTTGTCGCCTCGCTCGTGGTGTTCGGATTGGTTGGTATGCCCGCGTGGGACCTGGGCGGGCAGGCTGCCCTCTACTGGCGGGATGGACCCGTCAGGCGCGAGGGCGTCACATGCACCGCGATGAATCCCGAGGAACGCGACGACGGACCTTTCGTGCACATCGAGCTGACTGACACCGAAGGGATCGTGCGCGCCTACGACCTGCGCCAATACGAGCTCGATCACCACGCCGAGAAGGGCACGCCCCTCTACAACACGATCGTCGAGGCCTGCCAGAGGCCCGGCACGCAGATCGGACTCTCCATCTACGAGCGCACGGGCATCATCGCCGAAGCCTGGCGACGCGTCTAGGGGACGGGCCGCTCCCGCTGATTGATATACCCTCGGGGACAGGGGCGAGGACTGGACTACTGTGGTCGCATGGCGACGACCTCGGATGCGGCTGCGCAGACGGCCCCCGGTAACGGGATGAAAAAGCTCTCCACCTCGACGAACCTGACGCCCGCGCAGAGGCGCTTGGGGCGGGTGATCATCGGCATCTGGGTCATCCTGGCGTACGGCGCGGTGTGTGTCTGGATGGGGGCTGACCCGTGGACGATATGGAGGCTGTACGCGGGCCTTGCCGCCCTGGGGCTGCCGCTCCTGGTTCTCGTGTTCTGGTTCCCGATCGTCTGGGCGTCGTTGCGGTGGTTTGCGCGAGTGGCCTGGAGGTGCGTCGTTCCGTCGTCGTCGGGCAGGCGCGGCGGCGTGCTGTCGCTCCTCAATCCGCTTCTCGGGCTCGGGGTGTCCTCGTCGATCCTGTGGGCGGCCGGCTACGCTTCGGTCTACTATCTGACACCCTTCGTCCAGGATTGGCGTTCGGGGACCGTGCGCCACGAGGCCGTTACGTGCCGTGATTTCGACGTGGACAGCAGCATCACGAACTCCGGCAAAGGTCACGCCAGGGCACAGTACGTGTTCGAGTTGGTCAGCTCGGACGGCTCGTCGTGGGAGTACAGGGAACGCAAGAGCTGGATGGATAACAGGGTGGAGGCGGACGAACAGCCCTACGCGACGGTCATTGACGCGTGCCGCTCAGAGGGTGCGGAGATCGGGATCGTCCTGTACCCCCGCTCGGGAACCATTGTCGAGGCATGGAGGAGTCACTGACGCCGCTCACCGTGCGCCGGTGCGAGGCTGGGCTTGGCGCGCCGCTGGATCGCACGGTGCGAGGACGGGCGGCTATGCGAGGGGGCCGCGCAGACGTAAGTCCGCGCGGCCCCCCGCAAGCAGTGAGCTCAGTGCTGGCCCTCGTGTTCCTTCAGGCGCTCGTAGGAGCGGCGAATTTCGGCCTCGGCCTCTTCGCGGCCCACCCAGTGGGCGCCCTCGACGCTCTTGCCGGGCTCGAGGTCCTTGTAGACCTCGAAGAAGTGCTGGATTTCCAGGCGGTGGAACTCCGACACGTCGTCGATCTCGGTACGCCAGGAGGCGCGCTGGTCGGAGGCGGGCACGCACAGGACCTTGTCGTCGCCGCCCTTTTCGTCGCGCATGCGGAACATGCCGAGCGCGCGGCAGCGGATCACGCAGCCGGGGAACGTGGGCTCTTCGAGGAGGACGAGGGCGTCCAGCGGGTCGCCGTCCTCGCCCAGGGTATCGTCGATGAAACCGTAGTCGTCCGGGTAGCGGGTCGAGGTGAAGAGCATGCGATCGAGGCGAATGCGACCCGTCTCGTGGTCAATCTCGTACTTGTTTCGATTCCCCTTGGGGATCTCGATGGTCACGTCAAATTCCATGGCCGTGCCTTCCGCTTCAGCCCCGAAACTCGGGGGTCCAGTTGGTTGTGTGGGCGCATGGACAGGTAGTGTAGTTACCGAAATAACCACGAAGGGACATCCATGCATCGCACGTCTATGGGGGCAATTGTAAGCGCTAGCGCCGCGCTCGTGGCGACGGCGGCGCTGGTGGGTTCCGGCTGCTCCCCGCAAGCGGCTACTCCGGCGGACGTTCCCACGGCCTCGACGCTTGAAGCGGCGCCGGTTTCGGGCGACGCGAAGGGCGCGGGAACCCCGGTGAGCGCCGCGGACGTGGAGGCGCTGTGGGCGCCGGTTGCGGCCGCGGCGGCCCAGGGTGGCTACACGGCGTGGGGCACGGTCGTGGACGCGCAGACCGGCGAGGTGCTGCTGGACGCGGATGCGTCGACGGCTCACACGCCGGCCTCGACGACGAAGACGCTCACGGCTTTCACCGCGCTGGCGAACCTGGATCCGACGGCGACGCTGACGACGAGCGCCCTCTTGGGCACCGACAACCAGACTCTCTACCTGGATTCCGAGGGCGACCTGCTCCTGGGCATCGGCACCTCCGACGAGGTTGAGGTGTCGGGGCGCGCAGGCCTGCAGACCCTCGCGAACGATGCGGCGGCGGCCCTGAAGCAGCGCGGCATCACCTCCGTGACCCTGAACTGGCGTGGCACGCTCTTCGACGGGGCTTCGCACCTGTCGTCGTGGGACGCGCAGGAAGTCGGCTCCTACGAGGGGCACGTCGGGCCGATGGCGATTGACGCGGGGCGCACCTACGAGGGCGCTAACGCTTTCTACGCGGACGCGCCTGGCCGCGTCGCCGAGGTGTTCTCGCAGGCGCTGGGTGCCGCCGGTATCACGGCGACGCTCGGCGAGGCCGGGGACGGCCCGGCGGGCGCGGCCACTATCGCGTCGGTGAGCTCGGCGACGATAGGGGAGCAGCTGCGCTGGATGCTCGCGCACTCGGATAACACTCTCGCGGATCAATACTGCCGTTTCGCCGCGCGCGCCGCCGGTGCCCCCTCGACCTACGAGGGCGCGACCGACACGGTGCGTCAGGCCCTGACGCAGGCCGGTGTCCCCACGGACGGACTCACCTTGGAGGACTGCTCGGGCCTGTCCAGCAACGATAAGATCAGCGCCAACACGCTGGTCGGCGTCCTCAAGGCCTCGTACGCGGGCAGCGGGACCGGCGCGGACACGATGCGTCTCCTGCCGTGGGCGGGCCTCGTGGGCACGCTCTCCCAGCGCATGACCGAGGCCCCGGCTGCGGGAAACGTGCAGGCCAAGACGGGTTCGCTCCAGGAGGTCACCTCCCTGTCGGGCTCCGTCTTGACCCAGAGTGGGCGCGTCCTTCTCGTGTCGATCGGGCATGATCACGTCACCGAGGGCGCCTACGCCACGCGCGGCCGCCTGGACGCCTTCGAGGAGGGCCTGGCCGGGCTAGACTAGGTCCATGGATATGCCGTTTGGCCCGCGCGACGTCGCGGGAGTTCTCGCCTCGCTGTCGTATGCGGGTCCGTCGGCCTCCCGCGTGGGTGCCTCCGCCGTGGTGGCGCGCCTGCGTCGTTCGGTGGCCTGGTCGGACCGTCGGCTCGCCGCGCTCTCCACCCTGCCCGAGGCTTCCGCGCAGGTCGCCGCGTCCTCGACCGTCGTCGTGGATCGGCGCGGGCTGATCCGCTCGGTGGGCTCGCTCCTGGATAACTTCGAGGACACGCGCACACCCCTCGTCTTGGCGGCCGAAGCCGTCATCCTGCGCGCCCTGGCCAAGGAAGCCACGGGCATCTGGGACGTGCGCACGGGGCGTCGGATCCTCGTGGCCCCTAACGTGCTCGCGGACGCGCAGCGCTACGCCCTGGATCAGACGGATTGGTGCCGGTGGGTGTCCCTGTGCACGGGCCTGCGCGGCGTCCACCTGACGCACGCCCCCTACCTCGTCCCCTATATCGCTGACCTGATGCGCGCGCTGCCTGAGCGCAGCGACGAGCTCGTGCGCATCGTCCTGCTCCTGGACGCGCTGCCCACTGCCGAGATGGAGGTCCTCACGCCCCGCGACCTGCCGTCGATCCAGTGGCTGCGCACCCACCGCGCGCACGCCGGCGGGGTGGCGCTCGTGCGCGCGTGTGCGGCGGCCGGTATGCCGCTGGCTGGTGTCGAGGCCCTCCAAGCGCAGACCGAGGGCTTCGCGCGCACGGTCGTGCGCGAGGGCGCGATCGCCCGCCTCCTGTCGGGCGTCGAGGCGCTGCCGACCGCAAGCGAGTACGCGGATCCGTCCGCGTGGCTGGCGCGTGTGCGCTGACGCCTCGAGCCGTGTGGGGGCGAACCCGCGCGGCTCCCTGCGCGCCTGCTCCCTCGCCGTGCGCGCTTGTCTGACCTCCTTCATTGACGAGGCCGGGGCCCCTCCCGCTCTCGTCGTCGGCCTGTCGGGTGGCGCGGATTCGTTGGCGTTGGCGCTGACGACGATTGACGTGGCGGCGCGCGCGGGGATTCCGGTGATCACGGTGACGGTCGATCACGGGCTGCGCGAGGGCAGCGACGAGGAGGCTCGCCGCGTCGCGGATCTGGCGGCATCCCTGGGGGCGCGCGCCGTTGTCGAGACCGTGATGGTGGGAGGCCAGGGAGGCCCCGAGGGTGCGGCCCGCGACGCGCGGCGCGCGGCCCTGCGTGCGGTTGGTGCGCGCGAGGGTGCCCCGATCCTCCTCGGCCACACGATGGACGACCAGGCCGAGACGGTGCTGCTGCGCCTGGCGCGCGGCTCGGGCCCCTCCTCGCTGCGGGCCATCGCCCCCATCTCGCGCGACGGCGACGGGGTGACGTGGCTGCGCCCGCTCTTGAAGCTGCGGCGAACAGATACGGAGGAGGCGTGCGCCCAGGCGGGCCTCGCCCCGGTTCACGACCCGACGAACGACATCGACGGGCCCTGGCGGGCCGCCGACGGGAGCCCGCTGCGCCGCTCGGCCCTGCGGCATGGGGCGATCCCGGCCCTGGCCTCGGCCCTGGGTGTCGATCCCGTTCCCGCGCTGGCGCGCACGGCCGCCCTGTGCGCCGAGGACGACGACGCCCTCAGCGACCGAGCGCGCGCACTCACCGCCGCCGCGATTGCCGCCGCCGCGCGGATCGTCGACGACACGGACCCCGCTGACAGGGGAATGTCTGTGGCGCTCGCGGTCGCCCCCCTGCGCGGCGCTCCCCGGGCGGTGCGCACGCGCGCCCTGCGTGAGGCGGCTCAAGCGGCGGGAATCCGGGCACTGTCCAGCGCCCACATCGACGCCGTTGACGACCTGGTGGTCGCCTGGCGGGGGCAGGGGCCTATCGACCTGCCCGGGGGGCTGGCCTCGCGCGTTGGACACGGTGCCCGCGCGCGCATCGTCTTCGTCGCGCGCGAGAGAGGCACACCGCCGGAAACAGACCCCGCCCAGGGGCAACAACAAGCCGCGAGAGACGCCCCCAGAGCGCCCCGACCCTGACTGGGCGATCACAGGATGTTGCGCTGACAGTGAGAATCTCGTCCTTCCTGGAACAGGCGCGCGTTTGTATGGCACGCTTATAGTGGAATCGCTCGCGTAGCATCGATACGAAAAGAGGACACGGTGGACGCCACCGACATGGGAAACGACCTGAAGGAAATCCTGGTCACCGCCGATGATATGGACCGTCGGCTCGCCGACATGGCCGAGCAGATCGACCGCGACTACGCGGGCGAAGACCTGCTGCTCGTCGGCGTTCTGCGCGGCGCCGTCATGGTGATGGCGGATCTGTCGCGCAAGCTGCACACCCCCCTCGAGATGGACTGGATGGCCGTGTCCTCCTACGGGTCGGGTACCAAGACCTCGGGCGTCGTGCGCATCCTGAAGGACCTCGACCAGGACGTCGCCGGACGTCACGTGCTGATCGTCGAGGACATCATCGATTCGGGCCTGACGCTGTCGTGGCTGCAGGCGAACCTGCTCGGACGTGGCGCCGCCTCCGTCAAGATCGCGACCGCCCTGCGTAAGCCCGAGGCCGCGAAGGTCGACGTGGACGTCGCCTACGTGGGCTTCGATATTCCTGACGAGTTCGTCGTCGGTTACGGCCTGGACTACGCCGAGAAGTACCGCAACATGCCCTTCGTCGGCACGCTGCAGCCGCACGTCTACACCAACTGAGAACGCCTACCTGTAAGGGACGCCCGTGAACGAGAAGATCAAGAACAAACGCCCCAGCCTGGGGTGGGTGCTGGTTCCGCTCATCGTGCTGCTCGTGGGCGGCTGGTTCCTCTGGCAGACGAACCAACCGCGTGCGGTGACGACCTCGGAGGGCCTGGCGCTCATCTCGGGTGACACGGTGGAGCAGGTGGTCCTCAACGAGGGCACCCAGCAGGTGAATCTGACGCTCACGGAGAACTACGTCCACCAGTCCACCGGCGGCGACGACAAGACCGTCGATCTGGGTAAGCGTGTGTACTTCACGTACTCCTACGTGCAGACCAAGGACATCTTGGACACGGTGGCCGACAAGGCGCCCGCCAAGGGGTGGAACGCGGTGCGCCCGCAGTCCGGTGCTTTCGGCGCGATTATTCAGCTGCTGATTCCGCTGCTGATCCTCATGGGCGCGTTCTACTTCGTCATGCGTTCCATGTCGGGCTCGCGCATGATGGGCGGCTTTACTCAGTCGCGCGCCAAGGAATTCAACCAGGAGCGCCCGGACGTCACGTTCGCGGACGTGGCCGGTGAGGACGAGGCCGTGGAGGAGCTCGAGGAGATCCGCGAGTTCCTGGCGTCCCCGGACAAGTTCCACAAGGTGGGTGCGCGCATCCCGCGCGGCGTCCTGCTGTACGGCCCTCCCGGAACCGGCAAGACCCTCCTCGCCAAGGCCGTCGCCGGCGAGGCGAACGCCCCCTTCTTCTCGATCTCCGGTTCGGAGTTCATGGAGCTGTACGTCGGCGTGGGCGCCTCGCGCGTGCGCGAGCTTTTCGAGCGCGCGAAGAAGAACGCGCCGGCCATCATCTTCGTCGACGAGATCGACGCGGTGGGTCGCCACCGCGGCAGCGGCATCGGCGGTGGCAACGACGAGCGCGAGCAGACGCTCAACCAGCTCCTCGTGGAGATGGACGGCTTCGACGAGCGTGCCAACATCATCCTGATCGCGGCGACCAACCGCCCCGACATCCTCGACCCGGCGCTGCTGCGCCCGGGGCGTTTCGACCGCCAGATCGCCGTCGAGGCCCCCGACCTGAAGGGCCGCGAGGCCATCTTGAAGGTCCACGCGCAGGGCAAGCCGCTCACCGCGCAGGTGGACCTGCGTCAGATCGCCAAGCGCACGCCCGGCTTCACGGGCGCGGACCTGGCGAACGTCCTCAACGAGGCTGCGCTGCTCACCGCGCGCTCGAACATGCAGTTCATCGACGAGCGCGCCATCGACGAGGCCATCGACCGCGTGATCGCCGGCCCGCAGAAGCGCACCCGCGTCATGAACGACCACGACAAGGCCGTGACCGCGTACCATGAGGCGGGCCACGCCCTGGCTGCCGCCGCGCTGAACTACACGGATCCGGTGACGAAGGTGACGATCCTGCCGCGCGGCCGCGCGCTGGGCTACACGATGGTCATGCCCACCGAGGACCGCTTCAACAAGACCCGCAACCAGCTCCTCGACGACCTGGTGTACGGCATGGGCGGGCGCGTCGCCGAAGAGATCGTGTTCCGCGATCCGTCGACCGGCCCCGCCAACGACATTCAGCAGGCCACGAAGACGGCCCGCGCGATGGTCACCGACTACGGCATGAGCGACCGCATCGGCATGGTCAAGCTCGGCGACGCCGACACCGAGGCCTTTGGGCACGGATCCGGCGAGGCCCCGCGTTCCTTCTCCGATGAGACCGCCGCGATCATCGACGAGGAGGTGCGTCGCCTCCTCGACAACGCGATGCGCGAGGCGTGGCGCATCCTGTCGGAAAACCGCAGTGTTCTCGACACGCTGGCTTCCCGACTGCTCGAGGAGGAGACCCTCGACGAGGCGCAGTTGCGTGAGATTTTCCAGGACGTCATCAAGGCCCCCGAGCGTCCCGTGTGGAACTACCAGTCCGACGCGGCCGTTCCGGGCGTGGTCTTGGGCCACCCGGTCGGCATCAAGGCCGAGGACGAGTGGACGTCCGTTCCCGTGCAGGGAATCGACGTGTCGCCGACTGACGCCATCGGTGCCTCGGGCGTGGAAGAGGAGCAGGAGTGACCTACGATCCCGCAGGCGTTGAGAAGGCGTCGCGCGACCTGCTCGTCGCGATCGGTGAGGACCCCGAGCGCGAGGGCCTGGTCGGCACGCCCGACCGCATGGCGCGCGCGTGGCGCGAGATGTGCAAGGGCCTGACCGAGGACCCGCGCGAGCACCTGCGCACGCAGTTCCACGCGGGCACCGACGAGCTCGTCCTGGTCCGCGATATCACCTTCTTCTCGATGTGCGAGCATCACCTGCTGCCCTTCTACGGCCGCGCCCACGTGGGCTACATCCCGCGCGGCGGCGTCGTGACGGGCCTGTCCAAGTTGGCTCGCGTCGTCGAGGGCTACGCGCGCCGCCCCCAGGTCCAGGAACGCCTGACCGCCCAGGTGGCCGACGCGATCGACGAGATCCTGCACCCTCAGGGCGTCATCGTCGTCATCGAGGCCGAACACATGTGCATGTCGATGCGCGGTATCTCCAAGCCGGGCTCGTCGACCGTGACCAGCGCGCTGCGCGGCATCATGAGCGACGGGGCGACTCGCGCGGAAATGATGGCCCTCGTCCTGTCTGGGAGCCGATGACATGAGCGCCCTGCCCCTGCCCGCCACCCCGGCCTCCTTCCCGGTCCCGTCCCTGGCGCTGCCGGGCGGGGCGAACCTGCCCGCTGGGCGCACGGCGGTCATGGGCATCCTCAACGTCACCCCCGATTCCTTCTCGGATGGGGGACGCTACGCGGACGTTGCCGCCGCGCTGCGCCATGCGCGCGAGATGGTGGCCGCGGGCGCGGACCTGATCGACGTGGGCGGGGAGTCGACGCGGCCGAACTCGACGCGCATTAGCGCGGACGAGGAGTGGGCGCGCATCGGCGCGGTCGTCGAGGCTTTGGCTGCCGACGGCGTCGTCGTGTCGGTCGATACGCTGCACGCGGCGACGGCCCGCGAGGCCGCGCGCGTCGGTGCGGCGATCATTAACGATGTGAGCGGAGGGCGCTGGGATCCGCAGATGAACGAGGCGGTCGCTGCCTCAGGCTGCGCGTACGTCGTTCAGCACTATCGCGCGCTGCCGGGGATGCCGGGGGAGCACTTCGATTACGGGGAGGACCTCGTGGGCACGCTCGTTGAGCGCGTGAGCTCCCAGGTTCAAGACGCTATTGATGCTGGTGTGACAGCTGATAAAATTGTCATCGACCCGGGCCTCGGCTTCTCGCTGACGGGCGACCAGTGCTGGCAGATCCTGCGCGAACTGCCGCGCTTCCTACAGGGCGGATACCCCGTCCTCGTCGGTGCGTCTCGTAAGCGTTTCGTCAAGGCCCTCGGGGGCGACGTGGACGCGGACAGCGCGGCCATCGCCGCCTACTGCGCGGCATCAGGCGCGTGGGCCGTGCGGGTCCACGACGTAGCCGCCACCGTCGCAGCCATCGCCCGAAAGGAGAACGACGTTGACTAACCGACGCGTCATCATCGCCCTCAAAGGACTGGGGGCGATGGCCAATCACGGCGTCTACGACTTCGAGCGCGCCCGCGACCAGCGCTTCAGCGCAGACATCGTCATGTGGGTCGAGACCGCGGGTGCCACCGATGACATCGCCGCCACCGTCTCCTACGCGGATATCGCCGACGAGGCCATGGCGGTCCTCACCGGCAACGCCGTCGACCTGATCGAAACCCTCGCCGAGACCATCGCCACGCGCGTCATGAGCCACGAGGGCGTCGTCGGCACCGAGGTCACCGTCCACAAGCCCGACGCCCCCATCGACCACCCCTTCGCGGACGTGTCGGTGACCGTGCGCGTCGGTGAGACTGACGCGATGCCGCTATCGCTGTCCCTCAAGGGCATCTACGAGGCCGAGGACGGCTCCGTCCTCACCGGCGAGATCGAGGCCTACGGCCGCGCTCAGGCACCCAGCCCCGCGCAGCAGGAGCACAGCGAGGCGCTCCCGTCGCGCCGCGGTGTCCGCGCCGCCGAGGCGCAGCGCGAGGAGGATACCTCCCGTCCGGCGCACCTGCGCTCGCGTCGTGTGGTCCTGGCGATCGGCGGCAACCTCGGGGACGTGCCCGTCACGCTCATGCACACGGTCGAGGCCCTGTCCTACATGGAGGGCTTCCAGATCGACGACGTTTCGCCGATCATGCGCACGAAGCCCGTGCTCGCGCCCGGACAAGCCCCCCAGCCCGACTACTGGAACGCCATCGTCGTCGGCTCCGCGATCGCGAGCCCCGACGAGCTCTTCGCTCAGACCAGCCGCATCGAGCGCGAGCTGGGGCGCGAACGCCACGAGCGCTGGGGCGCGCGCACCGTCGACATCGACATCATCCAGATCGAGGGTCTGGCCTCCGCCGACCCGGTCCTCACCCTGCCGCACCCGCGCGCCAAGGAACGCGCCTTCGTGCTGGCGCCCTGGCTCCTGTGCGACCCCGACGCCATCCTCGAGGGCGTGGGCCGCGTGTCCGACCTGCTGGCCCACACCCCCGACCGCGAGGGCATCATCGACGCCGTCGACGACTGGCTCGAAGACCCGGCGGCCGTCATGGCCGACTCGGACCAGCTCCTGGCCCAGCGCGCCGAGCAGGCCAGCGCCGACATGCGCGAGCTCATCGAGGCTCTGACCGGCGAAATCAGCCAGGTCGACAAGCTCGTGACCCGCCCGGGTGAGCCCGCCGAGCCGGTGGAGATTCCTGCCGCCCACACGGTCGTCGAGGACTCCGGCGACGACGTCGAGGAGCCCGAAGCCTCCGAGTCTGCCTCGGCGCAGACCGAGGAACCCGAGGCCGCCTCCGTCTCCGCCGTCGAAGCCCCTGCCCCTCGCGCCAGCATCTGGAGACGCCTGTCCGCCGTCCAGGATTCGCGCGAGTCCGCAAGCGCTGACGAGCCCGAGGTCAGCGTGCCCGAGGCCGAAGCCCCGGCAGCGCAGGACGCGTCCCAGTCTGAGGAACCCGACGCAGCCCCGCAGGCCGCAGCGCCGCAGGGCGAGACCCCCGCGGACAAGGCCGCGACCGCCCCGGCGGTGCCCGGCCCGCCCCACCGTCAGCGCCGCCGCCGCGTGGACGAAGCAAAGGCCTCGACGCGACCCTCCTGGCACCCGGTCTCCTCCGTTCCTGCGGATTCCGCTGCCGGGCGCATGACCCGCAAGATCGGTACGGGCACCTACAAGCCGAGCGGCACCGAAAAACCCCGCTGGGTCCCCGTCTTTGAGCCCAAGCGGGAGGAAACGCGTTCCTCGATCGCGCTGCCGGACTGGAACTTCTCCGTCAGCTCCGCCCACGACGTGCGCGTCGTCGACGACCGCTCCGGCCTCGGCCACGACGAGGAGCCCCCCAAGGCCACCGTCCACGCCGACGGGCGCTCGACGATCCTCGCCCCCGGACTGCCCGACAACACTCCCGTCGGCCCCATCCCCGAGGACGAAGCCACCCAGACCGGCATCCTGCGCCGCGTCGTCGTGCGGCCCACGATGACCGGAGCGATCCCGATCGTCAAGAGGCGCTAAATGAAACCCGTGTCGATCGTGTGGGTGGCGGCGGTGGGCCTCGTGGCCGCCGGCCTGAGCTTCCTCGGCTTCTTGGGGCACATGCGCCAGGGCGGTACCCCGTTGATCGTCACCCCGGGACCCGCCGTCATCTTTGCGATCGCCACGGCCTGCCTCATTTGGTCCGGCCTGGCGGTTCGCCGCCTGCGCGCGGGCAAAGACACGTGGATCGATGCGATCGGCGCGATGCGCGTCGCGGTTTTTGCGCGCACGAGCGCCCTCGTCGGCTCCGGCCTGACCGGAATTCTCATCGGCGTGATGGCCGTGTCCCTCACGCAGCTCGAAGCCCCCGCGATGGCCGCCAACGCGATCGGGGCGGGCCTGTCTGGCCTCGTCGGCATCGTGTGGACCATCATCGCGATCGCCATCGAACGCTGGTGCATCATCACCCCCGACGACGAGGGATCGACGTCCTCTAAGCGCAGCGCGGCCGCCTGACCGCCCGCTCGTCGCAGGCCCGCGCGCCGCGTGTGAAAGTCGCCCCCGTCCCGAGCGTTAGCCGCTGCCCGCGCCCCGCGCCCGGTATCGTGGATGCGTGGCTGACCAGCGTAAGAATTCCCCCAGGCGACCCACCTCCAGGCGTAGTACGTCGGGAGGCGCCAGTGGTCGCACAGGTGATCGCGCGTCCCGCGCCGCTGCCGGCAGCCGCGTTTCCGCTGCTCGTCCGGCCGCCGTGAAGGCCTCCGCATCGACGAAAAAGGGGAGCACTGGCCCGGCGCAGCGCTCCGCAAGCGCGAAGGCACCCCGTCAGAAGAAGTCGTCGGGCGGCGGCCGTCCGCCCGTCAACTTGTGGCCGCGGCGCATCATCACGGGCCTCGGCCTGATCCTCATCCTTGCCCTCATCGTGTGGGGCATCGTCGCTGGGATCCGCGCGATCGTCGGAGCCGTCAGCGCCGATCCCACCCCGCAGTCCAGCCCCCAATCTGCTGTTCAGTCCGGCGCGGTGGACGCGTCCGGCTACACCCTCAAGGGCGGCCAGGAGGCCACGGCCGACGGCCTGCTCACCGACGGCACGACAATCGACATTCCCACCTGCCTGGACCGCGACATCACGGCCACCGCGAAGGCTTCCACGACCTCGTCCGGCTCGGCGATGCCCGTGACCCTCACGCTCGAAAACCGCGGTTCCGTCGCCTGCTCGACGTCCCTGTCGCGCTTCGGCCTGCAGATCTCGACGGGTGACCTGCAGGTCTACAACTCGGCGAAGTGCGGCGAGGAGCAGCAGTCGTCGACGACCCTGCTCCTGCGCCCGGGTGCCACGTGGACCGGCGCGCTGCGTTGGGACGGCTACGTGTACACGAACGGCTGCACGACACCCGCGGGTGGAGCGAGTGCCGCGTCTGCCGGGACCTACAAGGTCGCGGTCACCATGGGTACGCGCGAGGTCGGTTCGACCGTGGTCGACGTGACCCCCGCGCCCGCCCCGCAGTCGGGAACCCAGTCGGGCCGCTAGCGCCTACCAGCCGACGAGGCCGGAGCTGACCGCCTGCGCCTGGTGCGCCAGGTTCTCGGTGATGAGCTTGGCACGGTAGGGGCCGATACCCTCGATGGCTTCCAGCTCCTCGGTGGTGGCTGCGCGCAGGGCGGGCAGCGTCGTGATGTGCGCGGAAACCTCCTTGATGGCTCCCCACGACAGGTGCGGGACCAGGGAGAGGGCGCGCACGCCGCGCGGCGTGATCTCGCGGTCCAGGTCCGCGACCTCGTACACGTCCAGCCCGAGGATGTTCGCGATCGCGGTGAGGTCCACGATGCGCTCCGACCCGAGGGAGGACAGCTCGGCCTCGACGCGGGCGACGTCGTCGGGGTCGCGGATGTAGTCGCGCATGACGAGGGCCCGCTCGGACGCGGAGCCGCGCACGAGGTCCTCGACCTGCAGGGCCAGCAGGCGCCCCTCGGATCCGAGTTCCTCCAGGTATTCCGTGATTTCGGAGGTGATGCGTCGGATCATCTCCATGCGCTGCATGACGGTGGCGACGTCGCGCACGGTCGCGCTGTCGCGCATCTCGAGGATGGTGAGGGTCTGTAGGACCTCGTCGAGGCGCTGACTGTAGCGGTCGAGCGTGTCCACCGCCAGGTTGGCGCGCGAGAGCAGGGCCTCGGGCTCCTCCACCAGGCGGTGCTCGGTGCCCACGTAGATGGAGATCATGCGCATCGACGCGGACAGGGACAGGACCGGCAGGTGGGTCTGACGTGCGGTGCGCTGCGCGGTGCGGTGGCGCATGCCGGACTCGTCGGTGGGGATCGTGGGGTCCGGGAAGAGCTGCACGTTGGCCTTGCGGATGCGCCACAGGTTGGGATCGATGATGACGGCGCCGTCCATCTTGCACAGCTCACGCAGACGCGCGGCCGTGAAAGCGACGTCGAGGTCGAAGCCGCCCGAGCAGATGGCCTGCACCTCGGGGGTGTATCCCAGGACGATGAGGGCGCCCGTGTGGGAGCGCTGGATTCGTTCCAGTCCCTCTCGCAATGGCGTACCGGGCGCGACTGCGCGCAGTGCCTCACGAAGGATCGCTGCATCGGACGTCAATGTGATTCCCTCCCAGACGAGTAGGTGTGATACCTATTATTGCGAGTCTGCCGGAAAAGCGACACGAATAGCCGTCGCCAGATCCGACACAGTAAAGACGGTGATGCCGTCGACGCCCGCGAGATCCTCACTGCCCTGAGCGGGAACGATCGCCGAGGAGAAGCCCAGGCGTGCGGCCTCGGCGAGGCGACGTTGAGTGCCCGTGCACGCCCGGACCTCGCCCGTCAGGGAGATCTCTCCGACCGCCACAAGGTCGGCGCGTGGGGGAACGCCCTTGAGCGAGGATACGATCGAGAGGGCCATCGCGAGGTCAATCGCCGGCTCGACCGTGCGGGCCCCACCGACCGTGGAGACGTAGACGTCCGCCCCCGACGTGTCCGCGCCGATGCGGGCCTGCAGGACCGCCAGAATCATCGCGACGCGCGCGTGGTCCACGCCCGACGTCGTGCGCCGAGGCGAGCCGCCCGAGGAAGGGGCGACGAGCGACTGGATCTCCGTGGGCAGCGGGCGGCGCCCTTCCAGAGAGACGGTCGCGCAGGTGCCGGGCACGCCGCGCGTCGTGCGCGACAGGAACAGGCCGGAGGGGTCAGCGAGGCCGTAGATCCCCGAGTCGGTCAGCTCGAAGCAGCCGACCTCGTCGGTGGGACCGTAACGGTTTTTCACCGCGCGCAGCAGGCGCAGGCGCGAATGGCGGTCGCCCTCGAAATGGCAGACGACGTCCACGAGGTGCTCGAGCACGCGCGGGCCCGCGATGCCGCCGTCCTTCGTCACGTGGCCGACGAGCAGGGTGGGCAGGTCGGACTCCTTGGCGACACGGATGAGGGATGCCGCGACCGCGCGCACCTGCGCGACCCCGCCCGCCCCACCCTCGACCTGGGAGGAGGAGATGGTCTGCACGGAGTCGACGATCAGCAGGGAGGGGCGCGAAGCCTCGACGTGGCCGAGGACGACGCCGAGCTCCGTCTCATCCGCGATGAGGAGGTTCGGCTCGAGCGCGCCGATGCGCTCCGCACGCCCGCGCACCTGGGCCGCCGACTCCTCGCCAGTGACGTACAGGACGGGTCCGCGCCCGCCCGCAGCCGCCGTGCGCGCGGCTTTGGCTGCCACGTCCAGCAGCAGCGTCGACTTGCCGACGCCGGGCTCACCGGCCAGGAGGATCACTGCGCCGGGCACGATGCCGCCGCCCAGGACGCGGTCCAGCTCGCCCACGCCCGTCGAACGCGACGAGGCGCGCTCGCCGTCGACCTCGCCGATGGGTAGCGCGGGACGCCGCGGGGTGGTGGCGGTGGTGCGCGCGCCCCCCGTGACCTCCCCGGCCTGGTCGACCGTGCCCCACGCCCCGCACTCGCGGCACTGGCCCACCCACTTGGGGGAGGTCCAGCCGCAGTCGGAGCAGCGGTACGTGATCTTCTCCTTCGCCATGCACTCACCGTAACCCGGCCCACCCTCATCTGCGGTCCGCGCGCGAGGCGCGCCGCAGGTGTGCACTTCTAGGGGAAGCAGCGAAGCGAGCCGAGCGCGGAGGGTTGGTTGAGGGACAGGTCTGGCTCCGGCCTCGTGGCGCGAGAGAACATCCAAATGCGTCGCTGTGGTCAGGTTCTCGTGTGCCCGGGAAGCGCTGGAATGCGGCGCGAACGAGTCACCAGGCGTTTGAACTTATTCAGTACCTGTTGTTGTCTCGGGCGTTTATCCATAGGGTTGGTCGGTGTGTATCCTTGGAATGGCTCACCATGGCCACGCGGATACAGATACCGCCCCACAACAGTGCACACATGAAGACTGAGGAAGCGACATGAACAAGGCGCGTCAAACGCGAAACACCTGGTCGAAGCGGATGCCCGCAATCGCCGTCCTGCTGGTGTCCGCGATGCTGTGCGTCCTCGCGGTGGTCTACCGCGGCGTCGAGGTCACCCAGGTCAGCGTCGATGACGGCGGTATCTGGGTGACGAACCAGGATCGCAAGCTCCTGGGCCACCTCAACTATGACGCGCTCATGCTCGACGGCACAGTCTCGGTCAAGTCCGCGTCCTTCGACATCGGGCAGGCCGGCGGCGACGTGACTCTGGGGGAAACAGTGGGCCGTACGGTTACCCCCGTGCGCTCCACGTCCTTCTCGCTGGGCCAGGCGATCACGCTGCCTGAGAACGCGGTCCAGGTCCAGGGCGGGTCCGTGTTGGCCGTCCTCGACCCCAACGAGGGCCTGCTGTGGGTGGGTGACGCCAACGAACCGGCTTCCATGTCGCTCGTGCGCGAGGATGCAATCGCGAACGACCTGAGCGACGGGGTCGTCGCGGTGTCGAACACGGGGACGGTCTTCGCATACTCTCCCGGGTCCTCCAAGCTGGTCACGCTCACGCGAGAAGGCCAGGCTTGGCGCGCAAAGAACACGGAGATCAAGGATTTCACCCCGGCCGGAACACCGACGATCACCGCGGTCGGTGACAAGCCCGTCATCTACGACCAGGCCGGTAACAAGCTGGTGTTGCCCGGTGGCAAGGTACGCGACCTCGCCGAGGAGCACGTGACCGGCGCGGTCCTGCAGGCCCCTGGCGACGAGGCCGCCTCGGTCCTCCTCGCGACCAGCGACGAGCTGGTGTCCGTGCCCCTGAACGGCAAGGCGATCGAGCGCCAGGAGGCCTCGGAGAGCGGCCAGAAGGGCACCCCCGCGGCCCCGGTCTTCCACCGCGGTTGCTCCTACGGTGCCTGGGCGGGCTCGGGCGCGTTCGTGCGCACCTGCACGGACTCCACGCGCAACCAGGCGCAGACTGTGCCTACGCTCGCCGAGGCCACGTCTGCTGTTTTCCGGACGAACCGTACGCGCATCGTCCTCAACGACGTCTCGACGGGCACGCTGTGGCTGCCCGACAAGAACATGGTTGTCGTCGACAACTGGGATCAGATCCCCACCGAGGAGCAGGAGGAAGAAGATACTCCGACCCCCGACGATCGCGAGCAGGTCTCCGAGCCGGAGCACAACGACAAGAACACGCCGCCCGAGGCCGTCGACGATGACTTCGGCATCCGCCCGGGCCGCTCGACGCTGCTGCCCGTCCTCGACAACGACTCCGACGACGACGGCGACGTGCTGACGGCGCGTGCGGTCACCAACCCCGAGTTCGGCTCGATCGTGCGCACGAGGGGCGGCCGAGCCCTGCAGATCACGGACGTCCCCGAGAACATGACGAGCGGGTCGACGTCCTTCACATACGAGGCCTCGGATGGCCTGGCGGGCGCGACGGCGACCGTGACGCTGACGATCCACCCGTGGAGCAAGAACGAGGGTCCGCGTCAGCTCAAGCACCCGGTCATCAAGGTGGGTGCGAACGCGCAGGTGGAGTACAATCTGCTGTCGGACTGGATTGATCCCGATGGAGACCAGTTCTACCTGAAGTCGGCGACGGCTCCCGAGGGCATGGCCGTGCAGTTCTCCGAGGACGGGACAGTTCAGATCCGCGACCTGGGTTCCGGCGCGGGTGTCAAGGCGATCGCCGTGACCCTGTCGGATGGCCACGCCGAGACCACCGGCGAGCTGAAGGTGAGCGTCCAGGAGACGGGCAACGTGCCGCCGGTGGCGCGCGCCGACTTCTACGTGGCGCGCGTCGCTGAGCCGCTGACCATCGACCCGATCGCCAACGACACGGATCCCAACGGCGACGCCCTGTCCCTCGTGGCGGCGGGCACGGCCCCGGCGGGCACCTCGGTCTCCGCTGACCTCTCGCGCGGCACGCTGACGTTTACGGGCTCGGTGCCGGGATCCTTCCAGTTTACCTACACGGTCTCCGACGGCCCGTCGACGACGGTCGGCGTCATCCGCGTCGACGTGGTCGACGATGACACGAACGCTCTGCCGATCGCCGAGGACGACCTGGCGGTCCTGCCCTCGGGCGGCGCCTCGCTGATCGCGCCGCTGGCCAACGATACGGACCCGTCGGGCGGCGTCCTCGTCGTTCAGTCGATCGACGTGCCCGCGAACTCGGGTCTTGAGGTCACGCTCATCGAGCGCCACCTGCTGCGCATCACGTCGCCGGGCGGCCTCAACGATGTCACGACCTTTACCTACACGGTCTCCAACGGCGCGGGTTCCGCGACTGCTCAGGTGAGCGTCATCCCGACGGATGCGCAGAGCGACGAGACCCCGCCTGAGACCACGCCGGACACGGCGAAGGTGCGCGCCGACGACATCGGCTCGGTGAGCGTCCTGTCGAACGACCGCTCGCCGATCGGTCTGACGCTGAGCCTGGACCCCGACGTGCAGGTCATGACTGGCGCCGAGCTGGGCACGGTTTTCGTGACGGGCAACCAGGTGCGCCTGGCCGCCGGCTCCGAGGCCGGCGTGGTGCGCGTGGCGTACACGGCCGTCGACTCGGTGGGTAACCGCTCGACGTCGACCGTCACGTTCGAGGTCATTGCCTCCTCCGCTGCGAACAGCGCGCCCGTGCCCAAGGCGCTGAGCGCCTGGGCCGTGCAGGGGCAGATGGCGCGCATCCCGGTGCCCCTGACGGGCATCGATCCAGACGGCGACTCGGTCGCTCTGGTCGGCATTGACCAGCCGCCAGCCAAGGGTAGCGTCGTGCTGGGGACGGAGTGGCTGGAGTACACGCCCTCCGACAATGCGACCGGTACGGACACGTTCTCCTACATCGTCGAGGACCGCCTCGGCGTGCAGGGGCGCGCCCGCGTGCGCGTTGGTATTGCGCCCCCGGGATCGCAGAACCACAACCCGACGGCCGTGCCTGACTCGGTGACGATTCGACCGGGACGCGAGGTGAGTGTCAACGTCCTGAGCAACGACTTGGACGCGGATGGCGATGCCCTGTCGGTCGATACGGACCCCGCGACCGTGTCGGTGTCGGATCCCGCAGCTACCGTCACCGTGGCGCAGGATGCGGTGACGGTCAAGGCTCCCGCAGCCGATGGCGTGTTCGTCGTCGCCTACCAGATTCAGGATGGACGAGGCGGACGCGCGCAAGGGCAGTTGACGGTGACGGTGGATGCTGATGCGCCGCTGCGCGCCCCGATTGCCCGCGATGACGTCGTGTCTGTCGCGGACCTCCCCGCCGATTCGAAGCCCGTGAGCGTTCCCGTCCTCGTCAATGACGAGGACCCGGATGGGACGACGGCTGCGCTGACGGTGTCGGCGCGGGGCTCGGGCGTGAGCGTGTCGGGGCAGAACCTGTCAATTTCCCCGGATGCGCGTCGTCGCCTCGTCGTCTACACGGTGACGGATCCCGACGGCCTGAGCGCGAGCGCGGTCGTGACCGTTCCGGGTACCGACCTGCTGGCTCCGCGCCTGGATATGACGCGTATTCCGGTGGCGATCCGCGCGGGTTCGTCGGTGACCCTTGATATCGGCGACTACGTGCTCGTGCGCGATCATTCGCGTTCCCCGATCATTACGGACGCGGCCTCGGTGAAGTTCAACGGCGGCCTGGATTCGGTGTCCCTGCAGGACCCGACGCACCTCGTGGTGAGTGCTCCCGACACGGCCTCGGGCAAGGCCTCGGTGTCCTTCACGGTGCGTGACGGCGCCTCGGACGACGCCTCGGCCCTGTCCTCGACGCTGACGATCCCGGTGACGATCAAGCCGGCCAGGAATCTGCCGCCGCGCCTGACCCCGACCCCGATCCTCGTGGGCCAGGGAGAGTCCGTGACGGTCGATCTCACGCAGATGGTGGACGACCCGGACGACCAGGCCAAGAACAGCTTCTCCTACGCCGTGGTGAAGGCCCCCGGCGGCGTGGACGTGTCCCTGGACGGCTACAACCTGACCGTGTCCGGCAAGAAGGACCAGTCCAAGGGCCCGGTCGGCGCGATTACTGTCAGCGTCGACGACGGCTCGGGCGCGGTCAACGCCGACATTCCGGTGACGATCGTGAAGTCCTCCAAGCCCCTCGTGACGACGACGGAGGCTCGCATCAAGGCGAAGGCCGCCCAGACGGTGGACGTGAAGCTGTCGGAGTACACGACGAACCCGTTCCCGGATCCGCTCGTGGTCCTGGACGCGTCGGTGCACGTGGGCCAGGGAACCGCTTCGGGCAATGGCAACGTCCTGTCGGTGACCCCCAAGACAGGCTTCCATGGCGACATGATCGTCGTGTACCGCGTCATGGATGCGACGAACGACCCGGATCGCGTGGTCCAGGGCCGCGTTGTCGTCCAGGTCGTCGACCGTCCCGAACCGCCCCAGAACGTCTCGGTCACGCCAATGGGCGCGGGCACGGCCTTCGTGCGCTTCGACTCGGGTGCCTCCAACGGCGGCCCGATTACGGGCTACACGATCACCGATAGGAATAGCGGTCGGACCTTCACGACGCGCGATCCGGGCGTCCAGGTCACGGGCCTGGAGAACGGCGTGAAGCACTCCTTCACGGTCGTCGCGCACAATGAGGCCGGGGATTCGGATCCGTCGGCGCCGTCCGCCGAGGTGCTGATCGACGCGGCACCCGAGCAGATGGCGGCGCCCACGGTTGTGGGTGTCGATGGTGCCCTCGATATCTCGTGGGTGAAGCCCAGCAACTCGGGGTCTGCGATCCACACGTACATGGTGTTCGTTAATTTGCCGTCGGGTGGCCAGCCGATCTCGCAGTCGGTGTCGGGCTCTGAGAACTCGATCCGGATCGGTGGATTGAAGAACGGTGAGCTGTACTCGGTGTCCGTTCAGGCGCTGAATAATGCGGAGACGCCGTCTCCGGCGTCCTCACCGACCGAGGGCTACCCGCACGGGAAGCCGGATCAAGCGACCGGCGTGAGCGCTGTTGCAACCGGCTCGGCGGGCGATCCGAACGAGGCGACGGTTGAGGTTACGTGGGGCCTGGAATCTCCCAATGGCAAGGGGTGGGGCCCGGCCACGGTTTCGGTCAATGGCGTGGAAGTGCAGGTTTCGTCTGACGCTCGTACTGCCACGCTGTCGGGCGTGCCGACGGGCAGTAAGGTGTCTGCATCGGTGACGCTGTCGAACTCGCACGGGGATACGTCGGCACCTGCCACCACGTACGTTTCGATTGCGACGACCCCCGCGCCGATTTCTGCCCCGACCCTGTCCGGTATCGGAGAAGAAGGCAAGGTGCGCGTGGACGGTCTGGTACGCGTTCCGGGCCGAGGCTTCGACGCGTCGCGCCTGACGCTGCGTTATGCCAGTTCCCGGGAAGCGTGTGCCGCTGGGACGCAGGTCGAGAACGGTGACACTCTGACGGTTAACAGTTGGCAGCCGCAGACGTTCTACTTCTGCCAGACGGGCGTCGGCTTGAAGAACGAAACCACGGCATCCCCGCCGGTGCCGGCGGTCGGCCAGGCGACGGGCGCACCGTCGCAGGTGGGAGTGTCGATCACGAACGTCAACGCGACGAGCCTGACGGTGCGTTGGGACCCCGTGGCGGCCAATCCCGCTGTGACGCAGATCCGCGTGACGCTGAGTAACGGCGAGACGAAGCCCTTGTCTCGTGGTGCCACCGAGGCGACCTTCTCGGATCTGGCCCAGGGCACGAGATACCAGGCCACGGTCGTTGCGGTCAACGATGTGGGTGAGACGGTGATGAGTCAGCGCCCAACGGAAACCACGAAGCTCGACGTGAGCGCTCAGTGGGTGCAGACGTGCCGCGGAGACGAGCGCGGGTTCAACCCGGCCTCGTGCCACACGTTCACGCTGAACGCGCCGGGATGGTCGGGTTCGTCGGTCCCGTTCGTGTGTCCCGTGCGCAACGACCGCACGAACGGTACGGAGTGGGTGCGTGTGGATGGTCCGGGCCCGATCTGGACGCGCCTGACCACCCAGGCAGACAGCGAGGATGCCTTCAAGCAAGGGTCCTACCTCATCGGCGAATGCCGTCCGGAGTGATGTTCGCGTGAAGAAACTACGTCGGCTTCTCAACGGCGCGTGGCGTGCCCTGGGCGAACGCGTGCGGGCCCTGCCCGGTTACGACGCGGCGGCTCGTTGGCTGGGCGCGCTCACGCCGGTCGGGTGGGCGGTGATCGCGGTAACGGCCGCGGGTGGCGTCGCTGCGGCGGCCTTCGGATGGCTGGAGGGCTTCATCGTTGCCGTGATGGGCCTGGTGGCCCTCGTGGTCGCGGTCGCCTCGGTCGCGTCCCCGTCGCCGCTGTCGGTGTCCTTGCGCATGAAGAATGATCGCATCGTTGCCGGTCAGGTGGCGGTGGGGCGCATCCGCGTGGTCAACGAGTCCGGGCACCGCTCGGGTTCGACGATCGTGGAGGTCACGATCGGACGAGGCAGTGGCGAGTTCCTGGTACCTCCGATCAGCGCGAACAGCACGTGGAACGAGGCATTCTCGGTGATGACGAAGCGCCGAGGCGTGATCAACGTGGGCCCGGCGCGCACCGTGCGTATGGACGGCCTGGGCCTGCTGCGCCGCGTGCGCTCGTGGGACGATCCGATCCTGGTGCACGTGCATCCGCCGACGGTGCGCTTCTCGTTTGACGCGACGGGTATGCAGATGGATGTCGAAGGCGTGGCCAGCGAAAAACTGACCAGTTCGGACGTGTCCTTCCACGCACTGCGTGATTATGAGCCGGGCGACGACCGGCGCGCGGTGCACTGGCCTTCGACGGCGCGCCTGGGCCGCCTGATCGTACGCCAGTTCGAGGAGACTCACCGTTCCCACCACATGGTGCTCCTCGACACGCGCATGGACGCCTGGGATCGGCGTTCCTTCGAGACAGCCGTGTCGGTCGCGGCGTCGCTGGCGATCGCAGGGTCGGGTGAGGCGCGCACGGTGTCGATGCACACTGCGGACGAGTGGATTCCGACGGGAACGCCCATGGCGATGCTGGATGCGCTGTCCGAGATGGAGACCTCGACGCGTCCCGACTTCGCGGGCATCGTCCGTCGCTGCATCATGGAGCGTGGCGGGATTTCGGTCCTGTCGATCGTGGTGAGTGAGTCCGTGGATGACGAGGAAGCGGCCCGCCTGGCGAATATCGCGCCAGTTGACGTGGTCGTGTCCGTCATTCGCGTGGTCGCGGGACGGGCGAGGCGCCGACGCAAGATCACACGCGGCGTCATCATCGATTGCCCCTCCCTTGAGGACCTGCCGATGCTCGTGTCGCGGGGGGTGAACGCGTGAGCACGCCTACCCGCACCCCCTCTCGTCAGGCCGCGCCGCCGCGTCGAACGCGTCGGTCGAGTGCCCAGGAAACCACCATGGGTGGCTCGGTGCACCGCGCCGCCATGCCCGCGTGGTCCCTCCTGATTCTTGCCGTTCTGTTCACTGGCCCGGTGGCACAGTTCGAGTCCGTCTTTGGTGGCGGTCAGGGTGTGATCGCGGCGCTTTCAGGCGTGGCGACCGGCCTCGCTCTCGCGTGGGCGGCGGCGAAGTGGCGTTGGGACCTGCTGTCGATTGTGGCTTCCGTCGTCGCGGCTCACTTCCTGTTGGGCGGGGCGGCAGCCCTGCGAGACACGACCCGGTGGGTCGTGGTTCCCACGTCGCGCACTCTCCAGACGCTGGTGATCGGTTCGGTCGAGGCCTGGAAGGATCTTCTGACGCTGACGCCTCCTGCCGGTTCCTATGTTGGTCCGGCGATGGTCCCGTGGATGACGTGCCTCGTGTGCTCGGTTGCGGCGGGGGTCGTCACAGTACGGTACGGGCGTCCCATGTGGGGATCCCTGCCGCTGATTCTCGCCGGAGTGATTGCGATCGTGTGGGGGCCCACGCACGAGGCGCCCTCGTCCCTCCTCGTTATCGCGTGGTGGGTTGGCCTGATCGTGTGGTGGGCGTGGGCGTCGGCGATTGGCCGTGCCCGCATGGGCGCCGACATCGTGATCGGCATGTCCGCGTTGTCGACCACCGCATCCACGACGATGGGTGGCTCGTCGCGTCAGGTCGTGCACGTGTGGTGGCGCGTGGGCATGGGTGCCCTGATGGTGGGCGTGATGGTTGCGGCCGCCCTCCCCGCGGCATCCCTGCTGGGACCCACGGCCTCGGATCGCGTTGTGGGCCGTGACGTCGTCGAACCGCCCGTGGATGCGCGCGAGTATCCCTCTCCGCTGTCCAGTTACCGCCACTACAACAAGGATCTGGAGGACGAATCCCTGATCCGCGTGTCCAATCTGCCCAAGGGTGCGCGCGTGCGCCTGGGCGCGATGGAGGTGTACGACGGAACGACGTTCGGCATGGGTGTGACGAACAACGCTGATGGTACCGCTGGGTACCGCCGCGTCGGGTCCACGATCCCGGGACGCAGCGCAGAAACGGCGGGAGAGCAGGCCTCGGTGTCTACCTCGCAGCTCTTGGGCCCGTGGGTGCCGACGTTTGGCGAGGTATCGGTGCTGCGTTTTGAGCCTTCCGACCCGGGCGCTGCCGAGCAGCAGAAGGGCTTGAACTACGACCTGTGGGCGGAGACCGCCCTGACGACGGGGCCGACGGGCCAGTTCAACTATTCGCTGAGCACGACGATGCCGCGCGATCACGAGGATTCGGAGTTTGCCAGCGTGGATGCGGCCCGCTACACGGGCACGGACACAAATGTGCCCAAGGATGTGGATTCCCTGGCATCGGAGCACACGACGAGCGCGCGCTCGGACCTGGAAAAGGCCCGCGCCATCGAGAGCTACCTGCACACGGACGGCTTTTACTCGAACGACGACACGATTAACTCGCGCCCCGGTTCCTCCCAGGATCGTATTGAGCGCATGATCAGCGCCGAGGCGCTGGTGGGCGACGACGAGCAGTACGCGACGCTCATGGCGCTCATGCTGCACTCGCAGGGGATTAACGCCCGCGTCGTCATGGGTGCCTACCGTGAGGGGACGTCGGGCGGTGTCGACCTGACGGGCTCGGACATGCACGCGTGGGTCGAGGTCGAGTTCCCCGGCGTGGGCTGGGCGACCTTCGACCCGACGCCTCCGCGCGATCAGCAGCCCACGACGCAGGTGAACAAGCCGAAGTCTGTGCCCAAGCCGCAGGTTTTGCAGCCGCCGGAGCCCCCGGAACAGCCGGTCGAGCTGCCTCCGGCCACCCGCGACCAGGCGACGGACCCGCACGATCCGAACGGCCTGCACATCCCGTGGATGGCTATCGGGACGGTGTCCGTGTTCCTGTTCTTGCTGGTCGGTCCGGTTCTGGCGGTGCTGCTAGCGAAGTCTCGCCGCCGCAAGGCCCGCCGCGGCGCGCAGGCCGCCGAGTCGGTGCGCGGTTCGTGGGATGAGCTGGTGGATACGGCGATCGATTCGGGCCTCGTGGTGGAGCCGCACCTGACCCGTCAGGAGGTCGCGTGGGCGTTGGCTTCGCAGTGGACGCCTGACAAATCTGAGGACGACGAGGCGGGGGCGGCGAAGTCCCACAAGCCCGCCAAGGCCTCGGCTAGCGACGTGCGCGTGCCCGGCTGGTCGCTGTTCTCGGGCGCGGTTCCCCGCCCGGTCACCGTGGCGCGTCGCGCGGATGTCGCGGACTTTGCCGCGGGCGGCGCACGCCCTGAGGATGCGAAGCAGGCGTGGGAGGACGTGGATGAGCTGCGCCGCGAGTGGGCGGCCTCGGTCTCCCCGTTCGCGCGGCTGCGTTATGCGCTGTCGCTGAAGTCGTTGCGCTGGCGCCGCCGTGCGCGCCGCCAGGCGGCCGCCGCATCCGGGGTGAAGCGTCGGCCGTTGACGGGGCGTATGGGTCGTAGGAAAGGAACACGCTGATGGAGAGCGACGCTCGCGTCGGGATGGTCCCGGTGCTGCCGGGATACCAGTGGATCCGGCCGCTGGGGTCGGGTGGTTTTGCGGACGTGTTCCTGTGCCGCCAGGAGCTGCCCAGCCGAGAGGTGGCCGTGAAGGTTGCCCGGCGTGATCGTGGGGCGGACGGCGAGGCCGGTATTGCCCGCGAGGCGGACGTGATGGCTCTCGTGTCGGGTCACCCGGCTGTCGCCCAGCTCTACGGGGCGGGCCGCATGCCGGACGGTCGCCCGTACCTGGTGATGGAGTATTGCCCCGTCGCGAACATCCTCGACCAGGTGCGCGCAAATCCGATGGCGACGGACCGCGCCCTGTCCATGGTGATCCGCATGTGTGGCGGCGCGGAGATGCTGCATCGTGCGGGCTACGTGCACCGCGACATTAAGCCCAGCAACATCATGATTAACGCGTATGGGTCACCGGTGCTCACGGATTTTGGTGTCTCGGAGCCGGTGGGGACGGATCCGCGCGGGGGTCGTGACGGGTTCTCGGTGATGTGGGCGCCCCCGGAGCAGATCGCGGGTACGGCTCGCGCTCACCCGACGCAGGACGTGTGGGCGCTGGGTGCGACCCTGTGGACGCTGCTGATGGGTCGTTCGCCCTTTGAGGTGGTTGACGGGGATAACTCTGCTCAGGCAGTGGCCCAGCGCGTGGCCCGTGGCCGTGTGTCGCGCATCGACCGTCCGGGCGTGCCCGAGGCGGTGACGGCTATCGTTCGCCGCGCGATGAGTCTGGATCCTGAGCAGCGTTTCGGTTCGGCGGCGGCCCTCGGCTACGCGTTGCAGACGATCGAGCGCGAGATGCATCGCCCGGTCACGGAGATGAAGCTGAGCGTCGTCGCTTCTTCGAGTGCGCCCGCCTCGGCGCTGTCCGCGCCCTCCCCGGTGGCCCTCGATGCGGAGCGTACGCGCACCCGGCGCGGTAGTTTCGCGGATGGTGCACAGCCCTCGTCGAACGAGGCCTGGGCGGGCAACTCGACGACGGGCAGGACCGGCTTGGTCGAGGGGGAGTCGAAGCGTCCCGCGTGGGTGCTGCCGGTTCTTGCGCTCGTCATGGTGCTGGCGACCGCGGGCCTGGTGGTCGCGATGCTGACCGGCGGCGGGCACAGCGTTCACCTGGGCGGCGGTAGCGGCGAGGCAACGCCGAGCGCCGAGGCGACGGGCGGGTCCCTGAGCGGCGCCAGCCAGGGGACGGATACGAGCGTGGCTCCTCCGCAGGCGGTCACGGGGCTCACCGCGACGCCGAATGGGAAAGAGATCCGGTGGGGCTGGGATATTCCCCAGCAGGGGCAGTACCAGGCCGCGGAGTTGGCTTTTGAGTATCTGCTGACACGCCCTGGCGAGGCCGTGGTCGCTGAGACGATGCGTCGCAACAGTCTGACGACGACAGCGGTCAGCGGTGAGAACTGTCTGACGGTGAGCGTCGTCGTGGAGGCCACGGGCCGCGAATCGGCACCCGTCACCCAGTGTGTCACGGTGCCGTGAGGAACGGTGGCGGGGCAGTTGGATCTTCATGCTCGCGCGCATGACCGGATGGTAGACTGACGTGTTGCGCGCCGCCGGGGTGCGTGGCGAAAGGAATAGTGATGAAGCACGTGTTCGGTCGCGTCGCGCGGCGTGGCACAGGTGTCGGTGTGGCCGGGGCGCTCATGCTCACGGCTCTGGTGGTTCCCGCGGCTCCCGCCTCTGCTGATAGTGCGATCGGAGCGAATGAGGAGCCTTTCTACTCCTACTACTACCTGGACACGATACGGAACTCGGGGATTACGGGTAAGGGCAAGACGATTGGCCTCATCGATGGGCCGGTGAACACGGGCATTCCCGAGTTGGCGGGCGCCGACATCGAAATCTACCGTCCCTGCCAGGTTAATTCTCAGGATAAGTATTGGGACCACGGGACGGTCATTGCCCAAGAGATTGTCTCGCCCCAGTTCGGGATTGCGCCGGGCGCGACGCTGCGTGCATACGGGCTGTCCTTTGCGGGCGATTGGACTGGGTCCGACTGTGCGATTGGCGAGTTTTTGCAAGGCTATTCCGACCTCTCGGTTCTCATTGAGACTGCGCTGAACGACGGTGTGGACGTGATCACGACGTCATCGAGTTACCCCAGTACTTACGAGGGTATGCGCTGGGCTCTGGCGCGAGCGGTTGCGCAAGAAGTCCCGGTGGTCGCTTGCGTCGGTAACGATTCGACCCGCGATTCGAAGGACTGGCTGCCCGCGTGGGGCGGCGTCGTGGGCGTGGCCGCGATCGAGCGCAACGGCGTTATCACGGACTATTCGAACTGGGGGAGCCCCGTGTCGACGGCGGCCCTGGCGCGCCCGTACGTGCGCTCCGGCGTGTCGCAGGAGCGCGGTTATTGGTGGGGGACTTCTTTTGCGGCACCCCTCGTCGCGGGTTCGCTGGCGCTGTCGATGGAGCGGTGGCCAGGTGCGAGCGGCAATCAGATCATGCAGGGCCTGGCGCGTACCGGCGTGGGCGGAAACGGCGGCCAGTGGAACCCGTACACCGGCTATGGCGCGCTTGACGTGTACGCGTTGCTCACGACTTCTCCGATGTCCTTCCCGGATGAGAATCCCTTCATGGACAAGGGCGAGAACACGGTGCCGAGCCGCCAGGACGTGCAGGACTACAAGGACGGCGTCGTGGATCCGCGCGTCATCCTGAACGATAACTCCTACCAGTACCGGGGCCTCGATGAACGCCTCGTCGTCAGCCGCGACAGCACGTACCCGACGCACCTGGGGACGAGTCCGCGTTACCACAAGAAGTCGACGCAACAGACGACGCGGAAGACGACGCGTAAGAAGAAGTAGTGGGTGATGCGGCGCGCCCCGCCCTCCCCACGAACGAGAAGGGAGAACGGGGCACGGCGTGCGCGGTGGTTCGCGCGAGTGTCATGGTCACTTCCGGTGGTAGCGGGGGCTGGTTCCCAGGTGGACGGGGATGGACCCGTGATCGTAGACGACTCCTTGGTCAGTGCCGCGGTAGACGTAGGTGTCGGGGAAGGAGTCTATCTGTAAGGATCCTGCGACTCCATCGATGTAGTCCTGGACCTCCTGCGCGGTGGGCTCAGAACCATAGCCCTTTTGGATGATGGGGTTCTCGTCGGGGTACTGCGAGGGATCTTGGTTGACGAGAGATCCCAGGGCAGCCGCGCCGTAGCCCGTGTACTTGTTCCAGTCATGGTCGGGGTTCAGGCCGGTGTGGACCAGGAGCTGGAGGATCTGGTTGGTGGTGGCGTCGGGCCATTTTTGGCGCGCGAGGGCCAACATGCCAGCCACGAGTGGGGTGGATATGGAGGTGCCGTGAACGGTGACCGGCTCCCCTGTGTTCACGTCGTACGTGGTGTATGGTCCGCCGAAGGCGGCGGTGACCATACCATCGGCCCAGTTGGAATAGGAGGCGAAGGTGCCGTCACTGTTGATGGCGGACACGCCGACGACACCGGAGTACCTGCCCAGCGCTGTTATGTCGTCTTGGAGTGCCTCGTTTCCGGCCGCGGCGACGATGATGACGCCCTTGGCGATCGCGTTGGTGATGGCCCATTTGAGCTCGAAGGAAACTTCGGAGACGCTGAGGGAGATCGAGATGAATTGGGCGCCGTCTTCGACGGCCTGGTTAATGAGAGCGGAAACGGTGTTGAGCCGGCCCCGTTTGGAGTCGCATGAGCCGTTCGATATTGTCCCATCGGTGGAGGCCTGGTAGGTGTACAGGGTTGCGTCGGGTGCCACGCCCGAGATAGGGGAGACCAGGATGATCGCCATGTCAGTACCGTGGCGGACGCCCTCGGGTGAGTCTTGGATGGTGCAGCGGCTCTTATCAGTGATGTTCGCCCCCTTGAGGGCCGGATTACTCGTATCGACCGGACCACCGATGACGGCAATCGTGACACCCTTACCGGTGTATCCCTTCGCGCGTGCGGTGTCGAAGTGGTAGTAGGAGAAGTACTCCTGTGAGGGCACCGCGCCATCCGCGTGGGCCGGGGCCGGCGCCAAGGCGAGGGCGCCAGCGGCTAGGGCCAGGGCGGAGGCGGCGGTGGTCAGGGCGCGCGCGGCGCGCCCCGCCCTCCCCACGAACGAGAAGGGAGAACGGGGTGCGGGGTGCGCGGTGGTTCGCGCGAGTGTCATGGTCACTTCCGGTGGTAGCGGGGGCTGGTTCCCAGGTGGACGGGGATGGACCCGTGATCGTAGACGACTCCTTGGTCAGTGCCGCGGTAGACGTAGGTGTCGGGGAAGGAGTCTATCTGTAAGGATCCTGCGACTCCGTCGATGTAGTCCTGAACCTCCTGCGCGGTGGGCTCAGAACCACCGTTCTTTTGGATGATGGGGTTCTCGTCCGGGTACTGCGAGGGATCTGTGTTGACCAGTGCACCACCATCGATGGCGCCGTAGCCCGTGTACTCGTTCCAGTCGTGGTTGGGGTTCAGGCCGGTGTGGACCAGGAGCTGGAGGATCTGGTTGGCGGTCGCGTCGGGCCACTTTTGGCGCGCGAGGGCCAACATGCCAGCCACGAGCGGGGTGGATATGGAGGTGCCGCGAACGGTGACCGGCTCCCCTGTGTTCACGTCGTACGTGGTGTATGGTCCGCCGAAGGCGGCGGTGACCATACCATCGGCCCAGTTGGAATAGGAGGCGAAGGTGCCGTCACTGTTGATGGCGGACACGCCGACGACACCGGAGTACCTGCCCAGATATGTGGTGTTGTCTGGGAGTGCCTCGTTTCCGGCCGCGGCGACGATGATGACGCCCTTGGTGATCGCGTTGGTGATGGCCCATTTGAGCTCGTTGGAAAAATCGGAGACGCTTTGGGAGACCGAAATGAATTGGGCGCCGTCTTCGACGGCCTGGTTAATCAGAGCGGCAACGGTGTTGAGCCGGTCCCCGTTGGATTCGCACGAGCCTTTCGATGTTGTATCACCGGTGGAGGCCTGATAGTTATACAGGGTTGCGTCGGGTGCCACGCCCGAGATGGGGGAGACCAGGATGATCGCCATGTCAGTATTGTGGCGGACGCCCTCGGGTGAGTCTTGGATGGTGCAGCGGCTCTTATCAGTGATGTTCGCCCCCTTGAGGGCCGGATTACTCGTATCGACCGGACCACCGATGACGGCAATCGTGACACCCTTACCGGTGTATCCCTTCGCGCGTGCGGTGTCGAAGTGGTAGTAGGAGAAGTACTCCTGTGAGGGCACCGCGCCATCCGCGTGGGCCGGGGCCGGCACCAGGGCGAGGACGCCAGCGGCTAGGACCAGGGCGGAGGCGACGGTGGTCAGGGCGCGCGCGGCGCGCCCCGCCCTAACCACGAACGAGAAGGGAGAACGGGGCACGGCGTGAAAAGACAAGCTCACCATTGGCGCGGATCCCATCCGTCGTCCGTGCGCTTGGCCGGGGTGATGGTCGTGTCAGACCCGTAGGTCTGGGACATGGGGTTGACGTAGCCGACGGGCAGATCGTCCTCGTCGTCCTCGAACTTGAAGGCGACGTACTGACGCTTGCGACCCTTCTTCTCCTGCTTACCCGTGCCCGCACCGGCACCCGCGCCCGCACCCATAAAGCCCGTACCCGAGCCGCTCTTGCCTGCGGCGCCGGCGGCGCCAGCCGCGCCACCGTTCGCCCCGGTGGAACCGGCAACGCCCGTCGCGCCCGACGCGCCCGCCCCGGAACCGGCCAGGCCGTTCGCACCCGCAGGAGGATTGTAGGAGCCAAAACCCGACCCGGAGTAGGACCCGACCTTCAAGGCAGAGGCGCCCGCGCCACCCAGGCCACCGGTCATGCCGCGCATGCCCGCGCCAAGGCCACCGGACCCCATACGGGCCGCGCCGCGCATACCGAGGGCGCCCGCGCCGAGCACGCCAGCACCGCCGAGCCGTCCCGCGGTGCTCGCGTCGGCGGAGGCTGCGCCGCCGTTCAGGCGCCACAGAGGGTGATCCATATCCGCGGGCGGTGCCGGGGTATGCCCGCCGACGACGCCATTGCGGTAGGCCGTGCCGTTCACGCGCGTGTGCAGCAGATCCCTGCCCATGAGGTCCTGGGGATCGGTGATGGGGTTCGTACGCGATCCGGCCTCGCCGTAGGCAGGCTCCTGCGTGGGAACCGCACCCGAAGAAATGATGCGGTTGCGGGCCGCGGCAGCGTCGGCATCACTCCACCACGGCTGGTCGAAGCCACCGGGGTAGTTGGGAGAAGAAGGGCTACGATCCGCCGCGCGACCGAAGTCATCACCCTTACCGTATCCCCAGTCGCCGCCGCCAGCACCACCAGCACCGCCACCGCCATGGGTGCCACCACCGCTGGTGCCACCACCACCTGGATCCTTACTCTTCTCCTCGTCTTCGTATTTCTTCAGGTCGGCGCCCTCTTCGCCGGGCTTGTCCGCGATTTGGCCCTTCATGATGCCACTGATCATCAAAGTGCGGTCGTTCACCATGTCGATGATGCGCTTCGCCGCGGCCTCGCGCTGCTCGTTCGCCTGCTCTTCGACGGCGGCGACGTAGGCAGAGCCGGTGGTGTAGAGCTTGCCCATGAAGCGGATGCCCGTACCGGGTTCGCTGGAGGGAACCGACACGAGCAGGTCGTCACGCATGGCCGCCGTGTTCGCGTCGAGGAGATCCGGCGACAGCTTCTCGGCTTCGCTCAGCGCCGTCGCCATCACGTTACGGCCTCGAGAATAGGTGTGATAGCCGCGCTCATAGCCCTCCCGATACTTTTCGATGCGGGTGATGGACGCGTCAACCCAGCGATCCATGGCTCTACCCGTCGCGCCGGTAAAGCCGTGGCTCTCGCGATAGGCGCGCAGGTGCTCAACGGCGTCATCAAAGCCCTTCAAGGCCTTGTCGTGATCCCCGTCCCACGCGTCAAGCCCCTTGTTAGCGCGAGCCGCCTCCATGAAGACCTTAAGACGCTCATAATTCGGTGAAGCAACCATTGTGACAAACTCCTTATATGTAACTATGCGGCTCAGTAGTCCGACGGGCCTGAGGAGGTAGTCGGTGCACTACCCGAACCACCCGCCGAGCCGGCACCCGATTGAGTGGGGGGCGCGATCAGTGGATCCGCAGCGGAGCCGAGATCTTCGAGGGTCAAACCGAGCGCGTGAAGCATCGCGGTGAACTTGGTCGGGTTCTGCGAGCGGATTGCCTGCATCTGCTGGTCGGCCTGCGTGTTTTTGAACTTCAGCTGGTTGTCGTATTCCGCACCGGTGAAGCGGGTCATCGCCTTATGCATCTGCGCCTCGAAAACGCTGAGCATAGCGGATTCGCTCGCGAGAAGTCCGGATACGGCTTCGAACATCTCCGTAGCACTGCCTTGCAGTTTCGCGGGCCCGCGTTCGTGTCCCCAGAAGGTGGGTGTCTGCGCGGATCCGAGGGCCTCGGTATGCTTGCGCGATCCCGTCACGGCGTCCCAGGTTTCGGTCACTTTCGGTACAGCTGCTTGCTGCTGGTCGTCGTCGTAACTGACGTCTGCATGTCCGGCCATTGTTGACTCCAAAATGGTTGATGAGAAAAGAAGAGAGTGCGTCGATGCGCAGGGACGCTTACTTACCGACCTTGAAGCGGCGGACCAGCGGCTCCTTGGGCTGATCGTCACCATCGACCTTCAGGGTCCACACGTACGTCAGGTCGGCGCCCGACCCCTCCACGTCTACCGTCCACGACGAGTAGTACTCGCAGTCCTGCTCCACGCACAGGTCGTAGGTGTCCTGGCCCAGACGCCAGTAATCGGTGGCCGACATCATCAGGTAGATCTTGTCGTCCTTGTTCACCACGGTCTTACCCTTGGGATCCAACTTGAAGGTCTGGTCGATGATCGACGGGGGATCCACCGCGACCAGCTCCGTCCCCACCATCTTGCTCAAGGCCTTCGCCTTCGCGGCGATCTCCTTCTTCTCCGAGCCAGACGCAGACTGCATCTGGCTGACCAACTGCTGCTTTTGCCCCTCGGGAATGTTGGGCAACTTCGAAATATCGGTGGAATTTCGCGCACCACCCAAGATGCTGCAACCGGACAGGGCGACGGAAGCGAGCAGCAGGGAAGCTGTGGCTGCGCGAGCGCGACGGGACACGAGAGAGGACATGTTTTTCTCCTACTTTCAGACTGGTCAATCATATGCGACGAAGGGGCCGCTGTGTCAATAAACGATCAAATTGCTGGCGGGGTCCACGTCAGCTGCGCGGCGACGACGCCCAGCTCTCGGTGAACGACCTGCGCGCGGCCGGCGATCGCGCGCTTCGGCTTCACGCCGTTGATGATCGCGCCCTCGCTGGGGTTGCCGGACAGGAGGATACCGGTGACAGCCAGGTCGTTCATCATCTGCAGGACCTTCTCGTAGGCCGCGCGCGACGCGCCGCCCATACGACGAGTGATGATCACGTGCAGGCCGATGTCTCCCGCCTGTGGCAGCAGGTCAATGAGCTCCATCAGCGGGTTACCCGACGAGGTGGCCACCAGGTCGTAGTCGTCGACCAAGATCCACACTTCCGGACCCGACCACCACGTGCGCTCGCGAATCTGCTCGGCGGTCACGTCGGAACCGGGCAGGCGCGTGCGCAGGAAATTCGCAAGCTCACGCAGCTGCTTCATCGCCTCGGCATGGTTCGTCAGGTAGCGCAGCGAATACTCGTCCGGGATCGCACCCAGGAGCGAACGACGCATGTCGATCGCCAGGATCTTCGCCTCGTTGGGCGAGTACAGGCGCGTGACCTCGGAAATGATCGACCGCAGGAAGGAGGTCTTGCCCGTCTTGCCGTCGCCGAACAGGTACAGGTGCGACTCCGCGCGAGTGTTGAACAGGAGCGGCCCCAGGCGCGACTCCTCCACGCCCAGCACCATGTCGCCGCCGCCGCGCGGCAGGATCTGCTGATCCGGCAGCTGCGAGAGAATCTCCGCAAGCGTGATCCGCTGCGGCAACAGACGCAGCTTCGGGCCCTCGCCCGCCACCAGGCACTCGCGAATCTTGTTGACCGTGTACGCCACGCCCTGCGACACGGTTGACGGATCCTGCTCCGCGTCCGCGCGCGGCAGGCCGATCATCATCTCGTGACCCGCCATGTCGATGCCGCGCCCCGGGCGCCCCTTCGGAATACGGGCGGCACCCTCGCGGTTGACGATCGACTCCTTCGGGTTCGCCGTGTGCAGCTCCAGGCGCGACCCGAAAATATCCTGCGCCTCGGCGCGGATATCCATCCAACGGGCCGCCGATATGACCAGGTGAACGCCCAGCGACAGGCCTCGGCTCATCATCGTCGTGACCTCGCGGTCCAGGCCATCGAACTCGGAGCGCAGTGCACCCCACCCGTCGATCACCAGGAACACGTCGCCGTAGCCGTCGTCGTAGGTGCCCGCCAGGCGCCCACGACGGTAGGTATCCATCGAGTCGATGCCGTGTGCACGGAAGTAGCGCTCACGGTCGTCCATGATCGCCGCGATCTCGGCGAGCATACGCGTGCGTACCTCCTCGGTGTCGCGCGTCGCCACGCCGGCCACGTGCGGCGCGCCCGCGAAGCCCGCGAAGGTGCCGCCACCGAAGTCCATCACGTAGAACTGGACTTCCTGGGGCGTGTAGGTCAGTGACAGGGCCTGGACGATCGTGCGCAGCGCCGTCGATTTACCGGTCTGCGGGCCTCCCACGAGCGCGAAGTTACCGCCCGCGCCCGACAGGTCCAGGACCAGTGTCTCGCGGCGCTGCTCAAGCGGCAGGTCGACCGTGCCCAGGGGCACGCGCAGGACCCCGGACTCGCGCCAGGCGCGCGAAACGAAGCCCAGCTCCGGGTCCGGGCGCAGGTCGGGCATGAGAGTCGCGAACGTATCGGGAACCTCCAGCGGAGGCAGCCACACCTGGTGCGCTGGGTAGCCCTTGCCCTTCATCTTCTCCACGGCGATGTCCATCTCGGACATGTCCGCCCACACCTCGTCACCGGCCAGGACGATCTCCTGGTTCTGATCGACCTCTTCCTCCTCGCCCAGGGCTTCGCGCGTGATGACGGGAGCGACCGTGAACGGCAGGATCTCGATCGGCGCGCTCGGGGCGCCGGCCGTCGAGGCCTCGGCAATTGACGCGAGGGTGCGCGCCGGCGGGGGAGCGGCCACGTAGGACGCGCGGAAACGAACGAGGCCGTCGCCGCCCGCCTTCAGGAAGCCCGAACCGGGCAGCGGCGGCAGCTTCGCGGCGTCGGGGATACCCAGGACCTCGCGCGAGTCGCTCTCCGTGAACGTCTTGAGCGCAATGCGGTACGACAGGTGGGATTCCAGACCGCGCGCCTTACCCAGGTCCATCTTCTGTGAAGCCAGCAGCAGGTGCACCGACAAGGATCGGCCCAGACGACCGATCATGATGAAGACCTCGCCGAACTCCGGCTTGGCCATGAGCATTTCCGTGAACTCGTCCAGGACGATGAACAGGGCCGGCAGCGGCGGATACTCGTGCTTGCCGGCGAGGCGGTCCGCCTCGTAATCGGACACGTTCGCGTAGTTGCCGGCCTGGCGCAGCATCTCCTGGCGGCGCACCATCTCGCCCTGCAGGGCGTCCTGCATACGGTCAACCAGCGAGAGCTCGGACTCCAGGTTCGAGATCATGGCCGACACGTGCGGCAGGTCCGCCATACCGGCGAAGGTCGCGCCACCCTTGAAGTCGACGAGCACCAGGTTCAGCTGCTCTGGGGAGTGAGTCAAAGCCAGCGCGAGAACGAGGGTGCGCAACACCTCGGACTTACCCGAACCGGTCGCGCCGATCAACAGGCCGTGCGGACCCATACCCTGCTGGGCGGATTCCTTAATGTCCAGGACGACGGGTCGGCCCTCGGGCGTCACCGCAAAGGGGGCGGCCAGGCGCGCACGCCCCTCGCGTCGCACCCACTGCTTCTCCGGGTCGAAGTCTCGAATGTCGCCGATGCCGACCAGCTCCATGAGGTCCTTCTGGCGCGACTCGTCCGAGCGGCCCACCGGCGTGTCCGACTCCTCCAGCTTCTCCTGGGTGGCGAAGGGGGTCATGCGACGAGCCACGGCCTCGGCCTGCACGGCGCTGAGCCGATCCGCGAAGGCTGACTCGGGCACAGAGTCCATGGTCACCACGTCGACGACGTCCGAACCCTTGCGATCCGGGCTGGGGTGGATGACGAGGCGCAGGGCAGTGTGAGACTTCATCGGCGTCCACTCGCGGGCGCGGCTCATGATCGTCACGCCGCGCACGCCCGCCATCGACCCGAAGGGTGAGGAGGTGGGGAACTCGGCACCGTCGCACACGAGGAGGAGATGGGGCCACTCAGGCATCTCTTCGCCCGGGCGGTACGCGCCGCGCATCGCGATATCGGGGCCGATCATCTCGACCAACTCACGCGGGTCCGTGGAAATCATGCGAGCCGGGCCAATGGCGTCGCGAACGTTTGCCGAGCGCGCCTGTGGCATCCACTTCACCCATTCCCAGTCGCCCAGACGATCAGCCGAACACAGGACCGCGATCTTGAGCTTGGAAGGCTCGATAAAGCACGCCACGTGCATCATGATGGCGCGCATCTCGTCATAGGCGCTCTCGCCCTCGCCGACGACCTCGATGTGGCTGAAATCGCCCAGGTAGAGGAACTTACCCACGTTGTCCGTGTGATCGTGCACCGCGATGAAGCGTTCCATCGCCGACAGACACACGACGTCCATCTCCGTCATTGGATCGATCGGCGGACGCTCGAACGTCAAGCCCAGGGGCTGCGTACCACTGCCATAGCGGAACGTGAGCACGTTGTAGGTGTTGCCCTCACGCGACCACAGGCGAGACCCGTTCGCTGCCAGGGTCACCAGGGCGTCGGGGTCGGGGTAGACCCAGTTGTAGTAGGCGCGCTGCTTCTTAGCGACCTTGCGGATCGACTCGCGCGTCTCCGCGAGGTAAGACAGGTACTCGCGACGCTGCGTCTTCACGCGCGTACGGTACTGGGAGAACTGGCGGTACATGTTGAAGCCGACCATGCCGAGCATAGCGACCAACATGCCGCCGCCCATGAGCATTGAGCGCTTATTGTCGGGGTTCTGCATGGCCATGAAGAACATAACGCCCGTCGAGCCGAGCATCGGGACGACCATCATGAGGACGTTGCCCATCGATGCGGGCTCAGCCTTCTCCGGCGGCATCTGCAGGGCCAAGCTGCCGGAAGGCTGCTCCGGAACCGCGGCAATCCGCCGTTTTTTGCGTGTAACCATCAGGTCTCCTCGCGCTGCGCGCGTACGTGTTCGATGCGACTGTCCCCAGTGTAGCTGAGTGCTCTTCCAAGTTTTAACCGGCGGTTAGCCTCAGTGCATTACACTGGGCACTGTTGTTTCCCTTAGATCGGAGGTTTCATGAGCGCCACCATGGTGTCCGTGACCGTTATCGACTCCGATGGGGCCTCCGATTTCGCTGCTCCCACAGGGACCACGGTCGCAGGTTTGTGCGCCATGCTGGCCATCGACCTCACCTTGCCGTCCGTGCGTATTTCCTACGCCGACGGGCGTCCCCTCGACGGGGCTGCGGTCCTCGGCCGCGACCTGCCCGCCGGGTCGACGATCGCCCTGTCCAGCCGGGTCCTGTCTGCCCGCCAGCTCAACGAGGCCTCGGAGCGCTACGAGAATCAGTGGCTCTCCCCCACCCTCGCCCTGGTCGGCCTGTGCTTCCTCCTCATTGGTGCGGTTTCCTCACTGTGCCTGCTGCCCATGATGGGCGATGCAGCGCTCAGTGGGCTCGCCCACAGGGAGGATGGGCCCGCCTGGGCGCTCGCGGCCTCGTCGATCCCGACGTGGGCGCGCGGAGTATGCGCTCTGGTGTGCTGCGCGGTTGCGATCATTCCGCTGTTTGCCTCGCGCAGGCTGCGCTCGATGTCCCTTCTGCTCATCCTGATGCCGGCGCTCGCGGGTTACAGCGCCATCGGCTTCGTGTCGATGGCGGGTATCCATGCCCTCTCGCTCGCGCCCGTTGCCGGAGTGTGGGTGGCCCTCGTCGTGTCCCTGGCGGTGCTCTCGCTGACGAACACGCCGACGGCGCTCAGTGCCATGATGGCGTGGCTCGGTGCGACCGTTCTCGTGACGATTGGCGCCTACCCGTTCTTCCACCTGATTAATATTGCGCCGCTCGCGTTGGCCCTGGGTGTGTTCCTGTTCCTCATGGCCCCGCGCTTCGCGTTGCGCGTGCCTGACAGTCAGCTGATTGATGCGGCGGCAGTGCAAACGATCGCCTCGCGTATCCGCCAGCCTATGATGGTCCCTCCCACGCCGGTGACCGGCGGGCGCATGAAGACGGCGATCGGACACACCGATGCCCGCTACACGCTGCTGCTGACCGCCTCGACGTTGTTCACCCTCGCGGGTGGTATCCCCCTCGCTCGCACGGTGATGCCAACGGTGGCCATGGGCCGAGGCGTCGGCGGTTTCGTGATCGTCATCGCGGCCGTGGTGACCCTGTTAACGGCGCCGAGGGGTGCCCGCACGCCGATGGGGAGGGTCCTTCCGCGCATTGGTGCCGCCGGCATCGGGTGCGCCTTCCTCTTTGGCGCCTGGGTGAAGTCCTGGGCGCTCGGCGCGCAGATCTATCCCGTCCTGCCCGTGTGCGTCCTCGTTCTGACGGGCATCGCGCTGGTGGCCTGGATGACGCTGTATGAGCCCAAGGGACATGCCGCACTGATCGGCACGATCCTCGACTTCGTGCAGTCGTTCTGTATTTTTGCACTTCTCCCCGCGGCGATTTTCTCCTCGGGTCTCTTCGAGTTTGCTTGGAGGGCGATCCTGTAATGGGTGATACCACGAAGACTCCTTTCGCCCGCGCGACCGCTTCGCGGCTCGTCGGCGCGTACGTCATCGATCTGCTGGTCCTCGGGGCGCTGGTGGGGGTGACGTGGTTCGTCTATTTCACGCCGGTGACGGTCGGTCTGATCATCGCCGAGGCCGTGGTTGCCTCCGGCGTCATGCTGGGGGTGTCGGGGCGGACCCCGGGTATGGCCCTCATGCGCGTGTGTCTCATTCGAGACGAGGATGACGCCCAGACTCCTTCGCTGGGAGCGGCCATGGGCTACACGGCCTTGAGTGCGCTGCTTCAGGTGACGGTTGTGGGTCTGCTGGCCTCGTACGCGATGGTCCATGATGGGCGCACGTGGCTCAATGGGCCCACGCATACGCGTTTCGTCGACCTGCGCAAACATGCGGCCCTCGCTGCGGGTCCCGGACAGGCGGTGGATGATCCCCGCCCTGGCCAGGCGCCCAGCGGCTTCGAGGGCGTGCAGGCAGGTGCGGGTCAGTGGGATGCGCCGAGTGCCCCGCTGACTCCCGTTCCTTCGTCCGTCCCCGACTACTCGGCTCCCGGTCAGCGAGCGAACGATCCCTACAGTGCGCCAGTGGCACCGAGTGTCCCCGCGGTTCCGGCTGCGCCCGCTGCCGCGCAGGTTCCGGCGGTGCCGCTCCCGTCCGCGCCGAGCGTGCCCGCGGTTCCGGCTGCGCCCGCTGCCGCGCAGGTTCCGGGGGTGCCCCTCCCGTCCGCGCCCGCCGCTCACGAGCCCACGCAGTTCGATGCGCTCCTCGCACCACCTCAGGGCGCGCCCGAGGCTCATCGTCCGGCACCCCAGCGGCCCACGCCCGCACAGGTGCCAGCCCAGCAGCCCCCGGCGGTGCCCGTGCCCTCCGCGTCGCCCGCGCCCCAGGACGGCTGGGGTGGGCCCGCGCGCCAGGAACCCTCTCAGCCCCCGTACTCTGCTCCGGTGCAGTACCAGGCCCCGGCCTCGGGCGTGCCTGGACCGCCGCCGAGTCATCGCGACGTGCAGGCTGCCCAGCGCGCCGCCGCCCCCCAGGGGCAGTGGGGAGGCGCCGGCCAGTCCCAGTGGGGCGCGCCCGCGACGCCGCCGCGCGCGCAGCTCCTGTGGCTCATTTTCGACTCGGGCCAGCGTGAGCTCATCGACATGCCGCTGACCCTGGGGCGGGCACCTGCAGCCGCCGAAGGGTCGCGCGCTGTCGTCGTTCCCGATACGACGGTGTCCCTGTCGCGCACGCACATGCGCGTGGGTCCCACAGCAGGTGGGGCGTGGATTGAGGACTCGTTCTCCGCGAACGGCACGCAGATCCGCACCCCCGACGGGCGTATCACCGCGTTGACCGGCGGTCAGGCCGTTGAGGTCCCTGCGGGCACCGAGATTCTCATGGGTGAACGTCGCGCCACGATCGTCCACGCTGACGCGGATTGCGTGCGCTGACTCGAATTGCGCGTCCTGGTCTCGCTCCCGGCTCTGACCCCGCGCCCTGCACACGGCTCTGATCTCGGTCGTGAGTGTCGGAGTTCGTTCAGTCGGATGCCTCCCGCCGCTGTCCCCTTCGAAGGAAGGGGCGGTTTTCTGCTGCCTGGCACACAGTCAATTCAACCGGACGAAAGATTACGCCGGGCGCGAGCGACGTTGATCCAGCGGTCGAGCATCCGCGCAGCGCACGCACCGAATGCCGGATGCTCGTAGACGCGGGCCCGGCAAGACGGGCGCACGAAACAACGCGTGCGCGACACAATGCGCACGAAACAGAAAAGGGCCGCCCCATGCGGGGCGGCCCTTCCCAGAGCGCTAGGCGCTCATGCTCTCAGAAGCGGGCAGCGTTGGACTGGTCCGTCGTCTGGTAGTTGGAGCGAGCGGCGTCGACAGCGCTGGAGGTGCGACGCAGAACGTCCTTCAGGCCCTCGAGGCCCTGGTTCCAACGACGCTGAGCCTCGTCGTAGGCTTCCTGGGTCTGGCCTTCCCACGAGGAACGCAGCTGGTTCAGGATCTGCTCGAGCTCGTCGAGGGCGGCCTCAAGGTTGGCGGCACCCGTGTTGATGTCAGCGGCGGCGGCGTCAAGCGCGGCGTAGTTTACCTGGAAATCCATATCAGTCTCCTAATCTACCTAATCTCTCACAGTCCGCCGAGCAGGTTGGAGAACGAGTTCTCGGTCTCCGACTCGTTGGCTTCCATCGACGAATCAGTGGCGCGCAGGTTATCTGCGAGGTCCTGAAGGGCCTGGTTAACCTTGGCGGCGTTTTCCTGCCACTGAGCCATCAGCACCGTGAACTGCGCCGATGCGGCGCCCTGCCAAGAGCTGCCGATGGTCGACAGGTCGCCCTCGAGGCGCTTGAGGTGGCTGTCGATGTCGGCCTTGGTGGACTCAACTGCCGAGAAGCCCTGCTTCAGGGCGCCTTCTGCGGCCCTCTGGTCTGCCATGTGAACCTCCATTTGTATGAGTGGACTCTCCCGCGGGGATGCGTGAGAGCATGGGGACATATGAATACTAACCATGTTTTCATGATTATTTTTGATGTTACGGAAAAATCATGACAAAAGCTGACCGAGAATCTAGACTTACAGGGTTGTGTCGTGTAGTTAGAATCCCCATCACGCGGCAAACGGGAGGACCATATGGCAACGAAAACATCTCGAGGAGTGGCGCTGATTCCGCTCACGATTACCTATGGCGTTGATCGTAGTGACGTGACGATTCCGCAGTCGATCCCTCTCGTGGAGCTGTTGCCCGGAATGGTTGAAACCGTTGGTGCTTTCACTGATCAGCCGACCAATGATGGCTTCTCGGTGAGGACCTCGTCAGGTCGTCTGCTGGACCAGTCGAAGTCGCTGTCCGCCCAGGGTGTGCGTGCGGGAGCCGCCCTCACGCTCGAGCCTCTTGGTGAAGG
Organism: uncultured Actinomyces sp.; assembly: GCA_938041695.1. Taxonomy (GTDB): domain Bacteria; phylum Actinomycetota; class Actinomycetes; order Actinomycetales; family Actinomycetaceae; genus Pauljensenia. Next base: position 43,198 of record CALISI010000085.1, on the reverse strand, counting down.
CGCTGCCGACATGGTCTACGACGACCTCACTGAAGCGGTCGGTCAAATCGTCGAACGAGTGTCCACCCCTTGGACACGTGAGGATGCGCACATTCTTGCTGCGCTGTCTGCCGCTGCCCTCATTTTCGTTGCCGCCCTCCTCCTGGCGACCACGCCCCCGGATGCCCTGGCATCCTTGGACCCCCAGCGCATCACGCTGCTCAACCGTGTCTATGGCGTCATCGGCTTCATCGCCGCCCTCCTCGTCACCGGCACGTCGGCTGTCGTCACGCGTCAGAGCCCCCGGCCCAGCGGCATCGCGCTGGCGCACACAGTGCCCCTTCTGACCTGCGCATCCGCGCTTCGTCTCACGCAGAGCCAGTGGGACACCGCCGGGTGGATCTGGATCGGTGTCGGCCTCCTAGTCGGCTCGCTCGCGGTCCTCACACTGCCCAAGCGTTACCGCATCTCGATCGTGGCGCCCCTCGCCCTCGGTACCGTGATAGCGACGACGGGTCTCCTGGTCTCTCTCGGTTCCCTCTCACAGGTCGGCGTCTCCGCTGCCCTCTTCGCTTTCGTTGTCGTCCTCCTCCAGATCGCGCCGTGGATTGCCCTGGCACACATTCCCGTGCGTATCCTCGACGCGAACACGACCGAGCAGATTCCCGCCCAAACGATCACCGACCAGGTCGGCACTTCCTTCGTCTTCGTCGTCGCCTTGCGCGCGGGCGGGGCGTTGGCAGCGATTTTCCTCGCGGTCTCGTTGATGAGCGCGCCCGGCACCCGTTCAGTGCTCCTCCCGATGATCCTCGTCTTCCTCGGGTCGATCTCCCTGATCCTCCAAACCCGCTCGATTCGTGCGCGCGTGGAGGTCCTCCTCGGTGTTCTCACGGGTCTGGTGACGATCCTGATTACCGCGAGCCTCGCCACCCGCGCGGAACCAACGATGCTGGCGTGGGTGGCCCTCGCAGCAATTGCGGCGGCCCTCGTGCTCGTCATCACGAATGTCGTCGGGCCTCGTGCGCGTCCGTACCTGACGCGACTCGCCGACACTATCTCGGTGCTGTCGCTGTTTGCCCTGATTCCCCTGGCCGTCTACATGTGGGGCTGAGCTATGCCGACCAGTAAAGATATCCTCGAAGCCCAACGCTTCAACCGAAACCGCCTGATCACCGCCTTTACGTCCGGTACCCCTGGCGGCCGCGAGGTCGACACTCCCTCCCCGGTGCGTCCTCTCATCGTCGGCGCCGTCGTCGCCATCATTGTGTGCGTCATCGGCATCGCCCTGCGGAGCTTCGCAGCGAAGCCAGACCTGACGGACGCTAACTACAAGCTGGTCGACGTCAAGGACACGGGCGCGCGCTACCTGTCAGTGAACGGCGTGCTACACCCGATCAGCAACGTGACGACCGCGAAGCTTCTCGCGGGAGACTCCGGCCTGACGATCGTCAGCGCCAGTGCCTCCTCCCTCAAAGACACCCCGCGCGGCGCCCAGATCGGCCTGCCCGGCGTCCCAGACGACGTGCCTGCATCCGCAGACCTGGCCTCGACGTGGCTCTCCTGCGACCTGCCGACCAGTTACCACACGTGGATCGCCCAGGACCTGCCGGCGGATAACTTCCCGCTTCAGCCCGCCACCGCGGCCCTCGTGCAGGCGGTGGGCAGCGAGGACAAGTACTTCATCGATGCGAAGACCCACAAGAAGTACCTTATTGACGCCTCCGTGAGCCGCCTGGGCGACTGGGTCCTGTCCTTCCAGAACAGGACGGCGTACCCGATCATCGTCGAACCCGAGTGGCTCGACCTCTTCCCCTCCGGCACGCGTTTGAAGCCGTGGAGCTACAGCGACATCCCCAACGCTGGCGAGCCCGCGAGGAATCTGCCGGGCCCACTCAAGAATGAGAACCTGACGATCGGCACGGTCGTTGAACAGATCAATTCCAATGGCGAGGTCCTCAACTCCTATCTGGTCATCAACGACTCCGATTTGGCCGTCTTCAATTCGACTGCGGCCAAGCTCTACCAGGACGCACCGAAGGTCGAGCAGTATCCGACGGAAATGTTCAAGGACGTCGCACCCGTGCAGGCCGACTTCATCGGCGAGGACTGGCCCACCGTCGAGGACTTCGCGAACCCGGAGTGGAAGGACGACAAGCTTGACGCGTCCAGCCGCACCGTCCTGTGCACCAAGATGGACACGAAGGACAAGACTGTTCCACAATTTGGCCTGTACACCATGAAGGAGCAGCGCGCCATCCAGGCCTCCTACGACGCCGAATCGGTCTCTGCGACGGGTGGTCCGACGACGTCGCGCACGGTCACGGTGGTCGGCGGTTCCGGGGTCGTCGCGGCGCTGACGGCGGGCGGTGGCGATGCTGGTGCCTACGTTTTCATTTCGGATATGGGGTACCGACATTCGCTTGGCGATGCTCCCGCCATCTCGCTCAAGGCCCTCGGGTGGACATCGGATGACGTTGCGATGATCCCGCAGGCGTGGGGCAATATCATTCCCCCCGGATCGGAGTTGACGCCTCAGGCGGCTGCTACCTCAGCGGGGCTGTCGTGAGCCGCATACGTGCCAGATCCCGAGCGCTGGGCCGAGGCCTCGTCGGGGCATCCCTGATCGCCGGCCTGACGCTCGCCGCCCTCGTCGCCCCCCTCACCCCCTCGGACGAGGCCGGGGCTGGGGGCGCGTTTGGCCCGGCCCCCGCGCACGCGGACCCGGTGCCGACGCCGAGTGTGCGCCCCACCCCGACCGCATCTCCCTCCCCGACGCCGACCACCCCGGCCGACTCAGGGGACGGGAAATGTTCCGAGAACTCGCCGTCGTACATTAAGAACCAGCCCGACATCTTCGATGCCGTGGGCGTGCGGCGCGCGTGGGAGATCTCCCGCGGCAAGGGCGTGACTGTCGCCATCGTCGACTCGGGTGTGGCCGCAGGCAATGAACACTTTCAGTCCTCCGACGGCCCCGTGGTGCTCCCCGGCGTGGATCTGAGTGGCGAAAACACCGACGGGCGCGTCGACGTCGGCGAGCATGGGACCGCGATCGCCGGCGCGATTGCTGCCCGCGAACTGCCCGAGTCAAAGAACTCTGGCCTCATCGGCGTCGCCCCCGAGGCGACGATTCTTCCCGTCCGCGTGGACACTGGCCTCGAGCAGGGTACTTCGACGAAGGAAGGCGAAGAGACCTTCATGTCCAAGGTCGGCAGAGGCATCCAGTGGGCTGCCGACCATGGCGCGCAAATTATCGTCGTCGCCCAGTCGGCGGCCGAGGGCGACGCGAACCTCGAAGCGGCAATCCAATCCGTGCGCGGCCGTGCCCTCGTCGTGGCCTCGACCGGCAACGTGTATCAAGGGCAGGACCAAAAAAAGGTCGTGTATCCGGCCGCCTACGAGAGCGTCCTCGGCGTGACGGCCTCGAATGCCGACGGGTCAGCCTCCGACCAGCAGGTGCACGGTTCGCACGTCGGGATCGCTGTTCCAGCCGGCGCCATCCTCACGACATGGTTCAACCAGGCCGACTGCCTCGTCGGCGGATACGAGGGCGACCAGCCGCTGCCCTCCTCCTCCTATGCGACCGCCTACGCCGCAGGTTTCGCGGCGCTCATCGCGTCGGCGTACCCGGACGAGGGACCCGAGATGTGGAAGTACCGCCTGGAGGTGACAGCCGTACGCGGTACCGCCGACCAACGCACCGATGGGCTCGGGTGGGGGATCGTCGCCCCCTTTGACGCGCTGACCTTCACCGACATCGGCACGAGATACGGGCCAGCGCACCCCAATGCGGCTGAGCACCCCGCCCCCGCCCGCCCCGCCGTCGCCTCGCCGAACCTGACGCAACGGGACAACAACCTGACGGTCCGCGCCTACATCGTCTCCGCGATCGCCGTGCTCGGCGTTGCCATGATCGCCGGCCTCGTGATCCTGTCGCACCTGCGCGGCAGACCCGCGGTCGTCGAAGAGCCAGACGAAGACCCGTCGTGAGGCGAGGCGCCGCAGGGGCGCTGGTGTCGTAGCTCTGGTCACTGCGCCGTCGCGTCTCGCGCGCCCTGCCGTCCGCTGACACAGCGCAGGTCGTTGACACCCACCCGATTCACCGAGAGGAACGACAATAATGACACCATTGGTCAATCGCGTCCGGGGCCTGCGCGCCCTGTGCGTGACGGTGTCGGCCTGCCTTCTCGCGGTGGGCACGCTGGTGGCTCCTGCACCGGCCGCGCACGCTGACTCGCGCAAGGTGCAGGCATCCGACGAGGCCTACTATTCCCGCTATTCACTGGCTGACCTGCACGCACGCGGGTATCGCGGCGACGGCGTCATCATTGCGGTCATTGATAGTCATATCGACGCCTCAATCCCCGAACTGCGGGGCGCAGACATCCAGGACAAGACTCCCTGCAAGGTCACCAATGACGCGGAATCTGACGATCATGCGACCGAAGTCGCCCAGATCCTGGTCGCACCCGACTTCGGGGTCGCTCCCGGCGCGACGATCTACAACTACGCGTACGCGGACGATTGGGGGGACGTGGATTCAGACTGCGCCCTCGGATCGAATTCGGCTGCCCTCGCGCGCAAACCGAGTCTCATCGAGCAGGCGCTCAACGACGGGGTCAACGTCATCGTTGTCACCTCCTCCTACAGCGAGGCCGACGAGGAATCTCTGCGATGGGCCGTTTCCCGCGCGGTAGCAGCAGGCGTTCCCGTTGTTGTATCAATGGGTAACCACGGCGAGTACAACGCGTCCAATACTATGGGGCGCTTCGCCGGTGTGATTGGCTCCGCTGCGCTCACAACTGACGGAACATACGCGGACTACTCGAACTGGGGCGACGGAGTCTCCATCGCCGCCGTCGGTGAGTTCTACGCACGTAAGGCCAGCACCAATCAGCTGAAGACGGTCGAAGGAACCTCGTTTGCGACGCCGCTGATTGCAGGCGTCCTGGCTCTGGCATGGGACGGCTTTGACAGTGACGTGCCGTCGGAGCAGATTCTGCAGGCACTGGCCGCTACCGCTCGCGGCTCGGGTGGTCGGTGGAACGATCGGACCGGTTTCGGGGAGATCGACCCGGTGGCCTTCCTCGCCTCTGACCCGACTCAGTACCCGGACGAGAACCCTTTCGAGGACAAGGGTAACGATCCCGTGCTGACTTCCGACGACATCGATGATTATGCCGATGGCCTCGTGGATCCCGAAGACATTTACAACGATAACGAGTACGTCTATCGAGGAATCGACGAAAGGGTAGTGGACTCAGGCGCCTACGGATTCCCAGCCCATCTGGGCACGAGCCCGCGCTATCACGCCCAGCAATAGTGCCCCAGCGGTGGCAACGTCAGTGAAGTGACAACAGAGGAGAAAATATGAGCCTTTCTTTCCATTGGTCGCGAGGCCTGCGTACCCTGGGCGTGATGGTGTCGGCGTGCGCGCTGGCCCTGACGGCCGTGCTCTCGCCCGTCGCTCCCACTGCCCCCGCGGAGGCGGTGGATCGCAAGGTGACAGCGGCGGATGAGGCGTACTACTCGCGCTACAACCTGGACGCGCTGCGCGCCCAGGGGTACACGGGTGAGGGCGTGATTATCGCGGTCATCGACGGGCGCATCGACACGTCCATTCCCGAGCTGCAGGGTGCGAGTATTGAAGACATGACGCCGTGTACGGTCCAGAGTGATTCGTCGAATGATGATCATGCGACGTCCATAGCCCAGCTTCTCGTTGCACCGGACTTTGGTATCGCGCCGGGGGCGACCATATACAACTATGTGAGTGTTCCGAACAGCAGCGATGCGGGTTCAGATTGTGCGCTAGGAAGTCGTGCATCGGTTCTAGGAGATCACTCAGGGCTGATCGAAGAGGCGCTGAATGACGGCGCGGGCATCATCGTGATCTCCTCAAACATCTTTTCGCGGGATCGTGAATCGCTCAAGTGGGCAGTGTCGCGTGCCGTCGTTGAAGAGGTTCCGGTCATTGTGTCGATGGGCAACGAGAGCACGCGTAATCAGGATCGATCGCTCGTCCAGTGGGGAGGAGTCGTTGGTGTTGCGGCGCTTGAGCGTGATGGCAGCTACGCGGATTACTCGAACTATGGAGACGGAGTGTCGATTGCTGCTGTTGGCGAAATACGGGTACGCCGGGCCAGCGAAAACAGAGTCGATGCGATGCGCGGCACGTCGTTCGCCGCTCCCATGGTTGCCGGAATGTTGGCATTGGCGTGGTCCAGGTTTAGCTCGGATGACGTATCGGCTGATCAAGTCTTGCAGGCGATGGTTGCTACCGCTCGAGGGGCGGGCGGCCAGTGGAATGAACGGACTGGTTTCGGTGAGATCGACCCGGTTGCACTGCTGTCCTCCGACCCGAGCCAGTACCCGGACATGAATCCCTTTCTAGAGAAGGGAGGAGACTCTAAGCTGACTTATGCGGACATTAGAGAGTACTATCACGGACTGGTCGATCCGAGCGCGATTTTCAATGATGGCTCATACGTATATCGAGGAGTCGATGAACGAGTGGTGAATTCGGGTGCCTCCGGTTACCCGGCTCACCTGGGCACGAGCCCGCTGTATCACGCAGAGTAGCTAGCGCATGTAGCTCGTAACGCATATGCTTCAATACTGAACGCATATGTTGCTTCTGGGGGGTGTGGAACCCCAGAGGCATCTCGTCAAATGAAGTGGTGTACCGGCACCGCGGAAGTCAGTTAGGATAACCGTATGGTAGAGATGATGGGGAATACCCCCGAAGATGCAATGCGAATTCTCCAGGAACGAATCGACGAGGCTCAGCGTCAGGCTCAGGGTGCTCGCGACTTTGTTGAGGCCCTGAAGAAGGCTCGCATCACGGGCCACGATTCGCGCGACGAGGTCGAGATCGAAGTTAACTCCGACGGTCGTATGGTGAAGATCGAAATCGATGAGGAGGCTCTCGAAGGCTCTGCTCACGACCTCGAGCAGGCCATCATGGAAGCCTACGCTGATGCCGGTACCAACATGCGTGAGTTCGTTCGTCAGCAGGCGACTGCATGCTACGGCGACAAGGTCGGCCTTATGCGTGACTATCTCGATAACCTCGACGATACCCTCGGTTCGCTGGGGCGCTGATCAACGATGGCCAGTCCTGATCTCAAAGTAGATACCGAACTCATCCGCTCCCACTCCACCGAGATCGGTGGCCTCGCCGACACCGCCGACCAGTGTTCGTCGGTCGCGAGCGCTACGAAAGGGCAGGTGAGCGGCGGCGCGTTTGGCGTGCTCTGTTCCTTTTTTGCTGACCCAGTCAACAATCAGATTGACAACCTGAGCGAAATGATCAACGACCTCGGTGAAGCCGAGCGTCGTCTGGTTGTCTGCCTCCTGCAGTGGGCCGCCGAACTGGACGCCGCAGAGAACAAGGCGAAGGACGATCTGCCGAATCCGGATAATCCTGAGCCCACTCCCGGCCCTGGCACTGGCCCCGGCACGGGGCCCAGTGGTCCCGGTGCTGGTCCCAGTGGTCCCGGTGCTGGTCCCAGTGGTCCCGGTAGTGGTCCCAGTGGTCCCGATCCGGTTGGGCCGGATGAGCCGAAGCCTATTCCGGAGCCCCCGGGCGTCGTAGACCAAGACGACGACAAGTCTAAAGACGACGACAAGCATCAGGACGACGACAAGCATAAGACTCCTCCGGCGACCGAGCCCAACGACGACGACAAGCCTGGTGAGAAGGGCGACGCCGGAGAGAAGGGCGACAAGGGCGAGAAGGGCGACGCCGGAGAGAAGGGCGACAAGGGCGAGAAGGGCGACGCCGGTAAGGACGGCAAGGACGGTTCCGACGGTTCCGACGGTTCTGACGGTAAGGACGGCGACGCCGGTAAGGACGGCAAGGACGGTTCCGACGGTTCTGACGGTAAGGACGGCAAGGACGGTTCTGGCAAGGATAGTAAGGACGGCCAGGACGGAAAGGATGGTCAGGACGGTAAAGACGGTTCTGACGGCAAGGATGCTCCCGGTGGTGGGAACGACTTCGCCAGCCTCCTGGGTGGCCACGACAAGATCTGCGTTGACGACGATCAGCTGCGCGCGTTCCTCGAGCAGCAGCGCAACGATGAAAATGCAGATCTGGCAACGTTCTACGAGCGCCAAAAGGCCGACCAGGACGAGGCCCTCTTGCGCTACGCCGAGGCGCACCCCGGCGAAGATCTCTCGCCCATCCGTGATCTCATCGAATCGAACCAGCAGCAGCAGCAGGATTCGATGACCACCTTCCTGTCCGAGCAGCGTACGGCGGAAGAGTCTCAGATCCGCCAGTTCATCAAGGAGAACCCGCAGGTGAGCAGTCGCGACTTCGACACCTTCATGTCGAAGCAGCGCACGGAGCAGCAGGCGAGTTACCGCAGCTTTGTCGAGGAACAGCAGAAGACCCAGAGTCAACGCATTGATGAGTTCACGAAGGCTCATGCAGACGCATCCTCGGATGACGTCCGCAAGCTCTTCGAGCGGCAGGACAACAACGGTGATCAGGACATCGAGAAGTTCCTCTACCGTCAGCGTCAGGACGAAGAGCGCACCCTGCGTCGCTTCGTGTTTGAAGGAGTGAAGAAGTGACCGCCCAAGCACCAGTCCATACACAGAGCCTGAGTAACTCGACGCCGACAGAGGGCCTAGGGGTTATCGATGATATCTACCGCAGCGCTGTTGCCGTTTCGAACGGTGACTTCGGCGGTATCATCACGGCGATTCAGTCCGCTCGCTCCGGAATGCTCCAACTGGAGGCTGATCCAGTCGATTTCTTCTCGCAGATGGCTGTCGGCTTCATCCTTGAGCATGTCGATCCCCTGAAGGATTTGCTCAACGACTTCACGGGTGATTCCGCAGAGGTCTTCGGTATGAGCGCCAGCTGGCAGTCGATTGCCGAATCGCTGGCGTCCATCGCCGACGACATTGATTCCACCTCGAGTAGCGCAATGTCCAACATGACCGGACAGGCAGTGGATGCCTACCTTTACAGGCAGCAGACTGTTTCTGAAGCGATGCGCGCAGTTGGTGAGAACGCATCCGCATTTTGTGGTGCACTGACGGACGCGGCCAACATTGTGGATGCGATTCATGATCTGGTTCGTGACGCTATCGCCGATGTCGTTGCGACCTGTGTCAGTAGTGTGTTCTGGTCATGCGTTACCTTCGGTGCGGCAGCGCCCGCAAAGAGCGTCGAGGTCAGCGCGAAAGTGGTTACGTGGGTTACCACTATCGGGCAGATCGGTCAGATGCTCGTCCAGTTGCTCACGTCCATCAAGGCCGTCTTCGACAGCTTCGCCTCGATCCAGACCGGACTCACTAATCAGGTGAAGGTCATCGGCGCAAACTGCTCCATGCCCACCGGTGGTTGCTGTGGCTCCAACGCCGCTGCTCAGGACCTCTCGTCGCCCCTGAGTGGTAACGGCAGTGTGACCGCCAATGGCCAAACCGGTGGCACCAACGTTGCCGCAGGCAACGGCGGCGTCGCTGTCGGTGGAGATAATAACGGCACCATCAACAACGACCAGTCGACGACAAATATCAATGTCGAGACTCCCGTTACGATCAATGGTGGTCGCTCCGGTCACACCGACGACCACGATGATGACCACTCGAAGGGCGGCAAGGGCAAGAAACCCAACAAGGACAATAAGGGCAAGAACGACCATTCGGGTGGTACTACCGGTAGCTCGGGTAGCCAGTCCGACAAGGGGAACAAGTCCGGCAAGGGTGGTAAGCCTACCAAGCCCAAGACAGGTGGCTCGTCTGGTTCCGGCGGTAGCAAGCCCAACCACGGCGGTAAGCCTACCAAGCCCAAGACAGGCAGCTTGCCTGGTTCCGGCGGTGGCAAGCCCGGCTTCAAGCGTCCGAAGGGCAGGTTCAAGTGGAGATAAGGCGATCTCTCGGGAACCGGGGCTGAGTGCTCTCGCTCGGCCCCGCCCCGGCCTCGTCCACTGGGCATACAACGGTGCCCCCACACATACTCTGTGCGGGGGCACCGTTCGTCCCTTGACTCAGGGGCGGTTGGCGAAGTACTCCAGCAGATGCGAGTCGCCCGACACGATGATCTCGTCGTCGGCATTAATACGCGTGGACGCATCCGCGTACTCAAAACGCTGCTTCGGACGACGAATAGCCAGCACATTCACGCCATAACGGCCACGCAAATCCAGCTCCTCCAGCGTGAAACCGCGCACCTCCTGTGGCGGGTGCAACTTCATGATTGAGAAACCATCCTTCTCCATCTCGATGTAGTCAACCATGCGGCCACCCACCAAGTGCGCCGTGCGCTTACCAGCATCCAAATCCGGGTAGACAACATGATGCGCCCCCACGCGGCGCAGGATACGGCCATGCTGCGAGGATGTCGCCTTCACCCAGATCGACGAAATACCCATGTCGACCAGGTTCGCCGTGATCAACACCGCCGCTTCCAGCGACGAACCCACACCGACAACAGCGCTGCGGAACTCGCGTGCGCCCAGCTGTTCGAGAGCGTCCTTGGAGGTTGCATCGGCCTCGACAAGAGGGAAGCGCCCCGCGAACGCCTGCACACGAGCGGGATTCTTTTCAACCGCCAGGATCTCATAGCCCAACTGGTCCTGCGTCACCGCGACCGCAGAGCCAAAACGGCCCAGCCCGATGACCAGCGTTCCCGACTGCAGTTCCTTTGACTCGCGTTCATCTGCCATACCCTCCATTCTTCCCTGCGGGCGCGCGTGCCGCGAACGCTGCGGCCGCGCGTCGCTGGTATGCCCGATGTGTACGAGGCGCGGGCGTGGCGCGTCGTGAACCTAACGCCTGTTCGGGGCGCGAATCCCCACCGTAGATGCGGAAATGTGAGTGTCGTGTGCGAGACGGCTGCTCTGCTTAATTGCGTGAAACGCGCGTGAAACGCTCGGGAAATGGGGTCACGTTCTCGTACTGCCTCGTTATTTAGCGGGCGGACCGGGAACGGATGGCGACCATAACCTGGGCGACGACCTCGTCAATGAGCTTCAGATCCGACCACCGAACCCGAATCACCTTCCAGCCCGCGCGCTCGAGGTCTCTCTGGCGACGCTGCTCGGCCTCGATTGAGTCATGTACCTGGCTGACGGTCTCCCCGTACTTGATACGGCCATCAAATTCGATCGCGATCTTCAGTGCAGGCAACGCAATATCAATGAAGTACGTGCGGCCGTCAATGTGGACTTCTTCCTGCGTTGTCAACCCGGCGATCCCCGCCCGCAGCAGCGCAAGGAGAACCAAGGCCTCGCCGGGAGACTCGCAACCAGCATCGGCATGGTCGATGATCCAACGGGCGTGCCCGCGCCCTCTGGCGTTGCGGGGAGTGGCATCCAAAGCCTCGTGGAAATCCCTCCGCGCTTCCTCCTGCCGCGGCCGCGACGCATCCTGACGGAAACGATCAAACTGACACACCCTTGCTAAAGCCGCGCAAGCGATGGGAAAAGCGTGCTTGTCGTCCAGCGTGCGCGCGCAATCAATGAGAACACGGGCCGGGGACGCCATGCGAAAACCGATGTACTCGATGGAAGACACAGGACGGCCCGGGCGGCACGTACGAACACATACGGAGGGGATGCGGATGCTGTCATCAATGACGACTTCCGGGAAATGCACGAAGGTTGGGCACTTTCGCGACGGCGCATACAGCGTGAGTTGCCCAATGCGAGCCTCGCACGGAAGACCAAGGAGGTACGCGGCGACGACACCACTCATCACGTAGTCGGGGTAACGAAGACTCAGGGCGCATACACGTGCAATAAAAACTATGTCCCTGCACTCGGATGAACCATGTCTGTCCAACAGAGCTGTCGGAATGTAGACGCCCGAGAGTAGACGACGCAGTGTCCCGTTTTGAATGCGTCGATGAATACGCATGCTAGCTGCGTGGGAGTCCGCAACTACCAGGGACGATCGTATGGATTCCACGTGTTCTCGCAACATTGCAACTCCTTCGTTACTGCGAGGTGTGCCTCGCTGTTGGTACTTGGATGCATGATTTGGTACTTGTCTTTACTTTTGGTACCTGGATTTAACTGTGTGCCGATTGGTCCTGGCGTTCAAGCTCTGCGCAAGTGCCTGTGGATAACTTCTGCTGGAAACTAGCCTGTGGATGACGGTGCCTTACGTCGGACACGTTTGTTCTGGTAGTGGGTTGCTGGGAACTGGCCTGTGGGTGCCGGGGCAATGTCCAGTCGGCTAACCTCCGACCAGTCCCTGCGCTTTTGGGAGCTACATCATGATGAGCAGCCAATAACCCGCACAATGCCCAGCTGAGGGGTGCATTGGTCTGGTGCTCGGGTGAAAGTGGGGACCAGCCTGTCAGCTGCGTTGAAATAGACACCAAGGCGGTGTTGTTGCGGGAGAAAACTCTCCCTGCTCGGTGGTGCGGCGTTGGGAACGGGAAAAGATTCTCCCTGCTCGCGAGAAATGGCCAGTTTTCGTTGATTTTGGGCGTGCAGGGAGAGTTTTGTACCGGTTAGGCCTTGAGGTGGGGGTTGTTGGGAGAGTTTTGTCCCGCGTGCTGACTCGCGCCCCGGGCGAGCGCGTTGTAAGGGCTGCTGCTGGGCGAACTTTTTCGCGCGGGAATGGTTGGAGGGGCGCGCTGGGCGTATTATTTCGCGGTTTGGCCAAGGTGAGGATGTTGCTAGGCGAATTATTCGCGCTCTGGCGTTATCAGGCCACCCGCCCGCGCGCCGCGACGGTGCCAACCACCAGCAATTAGCCGATGATGGGCTGCTCTTCGGGCATGCGGATGACGCGGGAGCGCTGGCGCAGGGCCAGGGCCGCGGCCACGGTCATGGAGCCGGTGCGGCCCGCGAACATGAGGACAATCAGCACGTATTTGGCACCCACAGGCAGGATTGGGGTGATGCCGGTGGACAGGCCGACGGTCGCGAATGCTGACACGGTCTCGAGGAGGATGATATCGAGCGTGTACTCCGTCATCGACAGGAGGAGCACGACGGAGATTGCGACGAGCGCCAGGCCCAGCAGGGACACGGCAACCGACAGGCGGATCGTGGAGGTGGGGATGCGCCGGCCGAAGGTTTCAATGTCGCGGTCGCCTCGCGCTTCCGCGATGACGGCGAGCACGAGGACAGCGAAGGTCGTGACTTTGACGCCGCCCGCGGTGGATGCTGAGCCGCCGCCGATCATCATGAGGATGTCCTGGACGAAGTGGGTTTGCGAGTGCATGGCGCCCACGTCGAGGGCGGACAGCCCTGATGATCGGGAGTTCACGCCGGCGAGCATGGCGTTGAGGATCTTCGACGGCGTGTCGATTGCGCCGAGCGTCGTCGGGTTGTGCCACTCGGTGAGAGCCATTGCGAGGGCGCCGACGAACGCCAAAATCAGGTAGGTCGACAGTGTCAGCTTGGTGTGGAGGCGCCAGCGGCGCGGAGTACGCAGGTTTTTGGCGACGTCCATGATGACGGGGAAGCCGATGGCGCCCACGGTTGTGCCCAGGATGATGGGGATGAGCATCCACCAGTCGGTGACGTGGGGCGCCAGGCCATCGGGGAGGATGACGAAGCCGGCGTTGTTGAACACGGAGATCGCCATGAAGACGGCATCCCAGATGGCGCGCACGGGGTCGAATCCCATGGCGAGGAAGCGGGGGAGGAACATGGCGGCGAGGAGGGCCTGCATGCTGAGCGACGTGGCGATGACGGCTTTGAGAAGCGTCGAGATCTGTCCCATGGCGCCGGTTCCCGCTTCTTGGGTGGCGAGCATGCGCTGGGTGAGGCCGAGGTGGCGTGACACCGCGAATCCGAGGATTGATGCGAGGGTCATGACGCCCAGGCCGCCGACGACGATGCCGGCGGCGATGACGGCTTGGCCGAAGGGGGACCAGTAGGTCGCGGTGTCGACGGTGGTGAGGCCGGTGACGCACACGGCGGATACGGCGGTGAAGAGTACGTCGACGAAGGGGGCGGACGTGTCCGATGAGGAGGAGATGGGGAGCATCAGGAGCGCGGTGACGACGCCGATGATGAGTGCGAAGGTGCCCAGTGCGAGGCGTGCGGGCGAGTAGCGTGCTTGGCGTGAGAGCCAGGCGCGCACTCGCTGCATGCGGGAGGTGGGGATCTGGGGGTGGGGGCCGCTGGGTCCTCCGGGGATTTGGCGGACGATGGGGGAGGGCTGTGGGCTGAGGGTTTCCTCCGAGAGGGCGGGGGACGAGGCCGGGGCTCGCCCGCGCATCAGGGATCGGGTGGCACCGGGTTGGGGACGTAAGCGAGGAGTCCTCGCTCGCTGTTGTCGACCCTTGCGTGCCGGTGCCATTGCTGCTCCTTAACGACTCTGCAACAAAACTGGACAAAGTTGCAGTTTCCATGTGGTTGGGCAGTAGTATATTTCGTGAGGCTACGTAAGCGGTGAACGAATCGGGTTTAGCGCGCCTCGCGAGCATACTGGGAGTCAGTAAATGGAACAGCAGTCGACGCCGCGTTTTATGACTGTCACGGAAGTGGCGGACATCATGCGCGTCTCTAAGATGACTGTGTACCGCTTGATTCACAGTGGCGAAATGCCCGCGATTCGCGTCGGAAAGAGCTTCCGAGTCCCGGAGGCCGCGGTCGCTCAGATGATCCAGGCTGGTATGGCGGATCACTCTGGTGACCAGGCTCGCGTCATTGGCGGGTAGTATAGGCACGATGTGCCCGTCTCGGGCACCCATCATCCATCAGCGGTAGTACCTCTGCCGCACACACTACGAGGGAGGAACCCCATGGGCTCCGTCATCAAGAAGCGCCGCAAGCGCATGGCGAAGAAGAAGCACCGCAAGCTCCTGCGCAAGACGCGTCACCAGCGTCGCAACAAGAAGTGAGCGAGCGGAGGCCCGGCCTTTTGGTCGGGCCTCTCGTGTATCTGGGCCCCTATACTTGGGTGTTATGGAACGCACCATTATTCATGTTATGCGCCACGGTGAGGTGGACAATCCGAACGGTGTTTTGTATGGGCGTCTGCCTGGTTTTGGGCTGACGGAGCTGGGCCATGCGATGGCTGCTCGCGCCGCGGAGTACCTGGTGGATTCGGGTGCGGATATTACGCGTGTGATTTCTTCGCCGCTGCTGCGCGCGCAGTTGACGGCGGCGCCGACGGCGGCGGCGTATGGGCTGACGATTGAGTCGGATCCGCGTCTCATTGAGTCCGATAATGTGTTCGAGGGGCTGCCGGTGAATTCGAATCGGGCGATGCTGGCGAATCCGAAGTACTACAAGTACTACTGCAATCCGCTGCGTCCCTCGTGGGGTGAGCCGTATCGCGATGTTGCGTCGCGCATGAGCGCGGCACTGTCGTCAGCTTTGCGTGCGGCGCGGGGGCACGAGGCTTTGGTGGTGTCGCATCAGAATCCGATCGTGACCCTGACGCGTTTCGTGAATGGCCAGCCGTTGCCTCATTCTCCGAAGTCACGCCACTGCGCGCTCGCGTCGATCACGTCGTTCATTTTTTCGGGTGCGACGCTTGTGGGTACGTCCTACGCGGAGCCTGCGGCGGACCTCGTCGCGATTGCGAAGGATATGACGCCGGGGGATTCGCAGGCGGATCTGCGCCGCTGACCGTAGCGTCCGGGCTGACCGCAGCGGCGGGGGTATCGGGTCGCGCTGCGGTAGGGCGCGTCTGAGGCGTGCGATAAGCAGCGCCTGAGGTGGATGGTAACGGTGTCCCTTAGTGGGCCTCGTCGCCCGAGGCCTCGGTGGGGTCGGATGCGTCGCCGTCGGAGCGCTTGCGGCGCTCGCGCTCGCGGCGTTCTTCCTCGCGGCGCTTACGCTGGATGTCGCGCTCGAGGCGGAAGAGGAACTCGGGGTCGTCGTCGGGGGCGGAGGGGCGCTTGGGGGCCTGGGGCGTGCGCGTCTGCTTCTTTTCTGCGCGGGATACCCACCGCAGGACGAGCCACGCGATGGGGCCGATGGCGGCGACCGTCGCGGTGAACAGGATGATCATGAGCCATATCGGCTTGGCGATTTTGCCGGGCATCTCGTCTTCGGGCGTGCGGTGCCAGTCGGCAGCAGCGTAGATGGTGACTGCGAGCATTGCGACGACGAGGGCGATTCTGGCCATGCCCCTAGCATAGGGGCGTGGGGCGCCTCACGCTGGCGCGTTCACTCCCGGAGCAATCGGGGGCGTTCCGTGTGGCGCTTAGGCGCGCGTCACGCGGGGGAGCGCTACGTACGAGGGGGCGGGGCCCGGCGCGAGGACCGCGGTCGAGCCGGCCCGGATACCGTCGGCCACGGCCTCGTCGAAGGGCTTGCCGAGGGCCATCGCGGCCGCCAGTGCACCCACGCACGCGTCCCCGGCGCCGGTGGTGTCCACGGCCTCGCCGAGGGTGAGAGCGGGGCAGTGCCCGGCCTGGCTGCCTGACGCCCACGCAGCCCCATCCGCGCCCAGGGTGACCATGACGTGCTTGGGGCCGAGGCCTCGTAGTGCGCGCGCGACGCCGATCGCTTCCATGGGGCCAGAGGGGGCGGGCATACCGAGCGTGAGGCCGGCCTCCGTCTCGTTGACAACGAGGATGTCCGTGCGCGCCATGAGCGCGGGGTCCGTCGGGCGCGCGGGGGCGAGGTTGAGCAGGACGCGCGCGCCGAAGGAATGCGCCCATGCGAGGGCTTCGGCGTTGGCGCGCTCGGGGATCTCCGCCTGGAGGACGACGATGTCGGAGGGGGCGGGGAACAACGAGGCCTTGGCTGGTGTGATGCTCACGGTCGCGTTCGCGCCTGCGTCCAGGATGATCGTGTTCTCTCCCGATGCGGCCACCGTGATGAGTGCGGTTCCCGAGGGGCCGTCGGCCTCGCGCAGGTGCGTGACGTCCACGCCGTGGGATGCTAGGTCGCAGCGCAGGCGCTGGCCCGAGGGGTCTGAGCCGAGCGCGCCGACGAAGATGACGGTGGCTCCCGAGTGTACGGCGGCGGCCGCTTGGTTCGCGCCTTTGCCGCCGAGGCTGTAGGTGAGCGAGGTGCCAGAGAGTGTTTCGCCGGGGGAGGGGAAACGGTCGACCGTGACCGTGACATCCTGGTTGATGGAACCGACGACAATGACGCGTGCCATGAGAGCTCCTTTGCGATGGGATGCTCTATTGTGCCACGTCACAGTGGTGTCGTCGCGTATTGTGGCGGCTCCTTGGCGAAGTTGGTGGTGCGGGTTAGCCCATACGAAGTGTTAAGTGCAGCTTCATTCGCGCACTAGTTTCCTGCAATACTGCTAAACGGTTGATTTATGGTGAACTAATCGCCGTGCGCACGCTCCGATTCTTCATCTCATCGCGAGCGGCAGGTCCCACCTGCCGCGTCACCACAGTCCCCTCACGGGTGATCCGAGGGGATGCCTCGGCCACCGCGGTCAACATGCGCACCGTCGCCACGGACGGCGAATACGCGGACGGACCCGCGCGCGTGCTCCTGCCGCTTCTCGGCATCTACGCCCTCGGCACCGTCTCCCTTCAAGGGTTCAACCTGGTCTACCTGCGCGTTGCCCAGGACATCGGCGCGGGGGACGCCTCCGGCCTGATCACCGCGATTCCCGGCATCATCCTCGGCGTCGCCTGCTTCCTCTACGGGACCCTCGGCGACTTCATCCCGCTACGCCGCATCGTCGACGTGGGCATCGCGCTCATCGTCGCGGGCTCGCTGCTCGGCTTCGCCTTCTCCTCGTCCTTGCTCGGTGTCATCGTGGCCCGCGCGCTCCAAACCCTCGGCTACCAGGCGGCCGCCTCCGCGTACATGATCCTGGCGACCGCCATCCGTGATCCGAAGAAACGAGGCCTCTACGTGGGCCTCATGTGCGCGGCCTTCCAGGGCGGCACCGCGATCGGTATGCTCTCGGGCGGCATGCTCGCCGACATCAACTGGGCGCTCCTCCTCCTCATCCCGCTAGCCGGCCTTGCGTGCCTGCCCATCATGGGGCGCCGAGTCCCCGCGCGCGCCCGCGCCGGACGCGTCGACGTCGTTGGCCTCGCGATCTTCTCCTCCCTGGCGCTCCTGCTCACTCTGGCTGCAGCGAACCCGCGCTGGTGGCTCATCGCCGGCCTCGTCCTCGGGGGCGTCCTCTTCTGGCGCTACATTGGGCGTGCGCGCGCCCCCTTCATCACACGCTCCTTCTTCACGAACGTGCCGTGGGCGCGCTCGATCAGCCTCATCCTGATTGTCTACTGCATGAACTTCACGGTCGCGCCCCTCATGAACGGCATCGGCGCCGCCTACTACGGGCTCACCCCCGCCCAGGTGTCCGTGCGTCTCCTGCCCGCCTACTGCGTCGCCCTGACCACCGCCATGACGTCGGGCGCCGTCATGTCACGCATCGGACGCGGGCGGACCGTGCGCGCGTGCATCGGCTTCATCCTGACGGGCACCGCCCTCCTCGCGCTGTGCATGAGCATGGGAACGTGGGTCATCACCGCCGCGATGTGCCTCATTTACGCGGGCTTCGGCGCCCTGTTCACACCCATCTACGACACCGTGTTCGCGACCGTCGCCCCCGGACAGAATGGGCGCGCCGTCGCCATGAACGACCTCGCCATGCAGGGCAGCGCCGCGATCGGCATCGGCGTGTTCACGCCGTGGCTCGCCTCGGACGCATTCCGGGCTGTCGCCCTCGTCTGCGTCGTCGCCGCAGTGACCGGCATCGCGGGCGACTGGCTGCACGAATACCTGTACCGCCGCGGGCGCTGAGCTACTTTCTCACCCGCGGCGCATACGCGCGAGGAGCACGAGTGGTCGCGTTCCTCGGCGTGCGGTTGCTTGTGGCGTCATCCTTGTCCTGCCGGTGGGAGGTTGGGGTCGAACCAGTCGGGGATGCGTCCGGGCTGGTCGATCAGCTGTTTGGGATCACCGTTGGATCCATCTGAGGGGTTGCCTACCGTGTAGTAGTAGGTGGAGGTTTGCTCGCCCAGTCGCGTCGTCGCCGAGACCACGGCGTGGTACTCCTCGTGGGTCCACAGGAATTGGACGATATCAACTCCGTTGGAGGTCCAGCGCTTTTCGGAGAGCTCAAATCCGAGGGGGAGGAGGCGAGCGCTGTAGGTGTCGCGGATCAGGTCGGTGTCCAGCTCGGTAAAGAAGAACATGCGCGAGTGGAAAGAATATACGTTCTTTCCGTCATCCATGTAGGCAGCAATGAAGTAGTTGTCCTTGTATGCCATGAAGTTCTCGGCGGTGACGAGCTCATTACGTGCCGTGATGATGGTGGGCTCGAGGTCGTGCTGGAATGCCTCGACGGATTTCACCGGGGGGGCGCTCGGGGTCATGGATCCTCCAAGAAATGGTGCGCATGCGGCGCATGTGATAACTGAAAAAAGTGTGAGAAGGGCGGTGAAGAACTTCCTCATGAGGGCGGATTCCCTCCAATGACGCTGGCGATATCCTGGTTCGCCTGGGTGTCCTTCTGGAAGTAGCCGCTGTGTTGATCCCACGGTCGATAGGAGCTCGGAGCGGGACCGACGTCCCCTGAGAGGTGCTTGTAGCCATCCATCGTGTCGGGGTTCTTCCCGAACCAATCATCCGGTCCGACGCCCTGCACCACATCGTGAAGGTAGGGAGCAGCGCTCACATAGAGGTGTCCCTCAGGGACGTGGAACTCGCCCACGTCCTGGACGCCTGATCCGGGCGAGCCAAACTGGACAAGATCGTCGATGACGCCGTCTCCCACGAGTGTCGCGGCGATGCCCGCCGTGGTCGATCCATAGGAGTGGCTGGCGACGGTGATGTGGGCATCGCCAGCACCGTGCTCGCGCACAGCATCGATGCCGTTCAAGAAGCGTGCTAGCTTCGGTGCGCCGTTGTTAGCCATCCAGGTGTTTGATGCTCCGACGAGACTGCCTGGGGCGTCGTATCCGAAGAACTCGACCATCGCGACCTTTTCTCCGGGCTTTGCGGCCGCTTGCGCCGCTTGTCGCATGACTGTGGCGTGACCGTCGTAATCGAGGATGGAGCCGCCTTCGCCGTTCCCTGCGACGCTCGTCGTCATGCCGGGCACGATGACGCCGATGTGCTGAGAGTCGTCGGGGTTATTCTGTGAGACGGCCGCGAGTATATTTGGCCCGCTCGGGTCAAGCTGCATCAGGTAGCGGGGAACACCGTCGGACTCGTTCTTGAGGGTTGCGTCGATGTTATCGAGCGCTGTCACGCGGTCTTTCAGGCGTTTCTCTTCAGCGAGTAACCCGGCATTCTCAGGCGTCACGGGGATGGACGTGCCGTAAGTATCGTAGAACTGCTGGAGTTCATCCTCTGCCTGCTTCTGAAGGCGCGGAAGCATGATGCGGTTCGCCTGATTGCGCGACGTGTAGTCGACGCCCTCGAGGTTGCCGATGACGTCCGGATGCTGCTCGATCATCCACTGCTTGTCCTTCTCGGACAAGGCATTCCACCAGGTTGCTACTTGCTCAGGAGAAGCACTCTTCGGAGGTAGCGTCGGGCGACTTGAACCCGTAGCGGTGTAATGCACGCCGTTGTCGAAAGTTCCCTTATCGAGGGCTCTGATCATCGTCGCTAGCTCGAGGGCAAGAGCGTCGGCCTCGGCAATAATTGCGGCGATACGCTGAGTGATTCGCGCCAGGAGCTTCGTGCGGTTAAGGGGATCCTTCAGGAAATCGATGATTTCGTCA
This sequence comes from uncultured Actinomyces sp., assembly GCA_938041695.1. GTDB lineage: Bacteria > Actinomycetota > Actinomycetes > Actinomycetales > Actinomycetaceae > Pauljensenia. Next base: position 22,626 of record CALISI010000085.1, on the reverse strand, counting down.
GCGACAGAACGAAGGAAAGAAGCAACTCCGCTCGTATCAATGTGGATGCTGTACGAATCCGCTAACTGCTTGACGTCTTCGACATCAGCCTTAATCTTGCTGATGCCTTGCACAGCTTCTGAAGCGATTTCACTCGCACCGATCAAGTAATTGACCAGGTCTTCGATGGCTTTGATGCGCTTACGGAGCTTATCCTGGGCGGCCGTTACGGTCCGTCCAGTGCCGGTCAGGCTATTGAGGTCGGCGACGAGGTCATCAGCAGCGGTCTGCAACTGCTGCTGCATGGAGGTGCACTTGGAGGAATAGTCCCGAAGGGGGGTGGGGTCCCATTGAAGAACGCTCAACCAGCTCACGGCTTCACCACCGAACCCGGGGCAACCGTGCCCATCTGGGCGTGCGCGCCCGGCGTGTAGGAATCATTGCTCATCCTGGCCTCCGCGTGAACGGTGAGTAATGCTGTGGGTCATCCTACCTGACAGGTGGTCGTTTTTCAGTGGCCGACGAGGCCTCGTGAGCGCGTGGAGCCCCGGCCTCGTCGATGAAAACCTACGCAATCACGAGAGCGATCGCCGCGAGGATACTCCACGACAGCGTGAAAAAACCGGTGTTGCGCAGGACCGTGATGAGCTCGCGACCCGAGGCGCCAGTGAGGACCGGCAGGCTCACGCCGACCGCCCATGCGCCCGCGCCCACGCCCAGCGCGCACGTCGCCAGCGGATGCAAGCCAACCCCCGCGCCGAGGGTCACGATCATCACGACCGGAAGCCACGCGCACGCCGCAAACACCCAGCGCGACGGGCGGTCCCCCAGGCGCACCGCCGCCGTCATCTTGCCCGACTCGCGGTCCGTCGGAATATCTCGAATGTTATTGGCCATCAGCAGGGCCACCGACAGCAGGCCCAGGGCCGACGCGCTCATCCACAGCCACCACGGGGCCGACTGCACCTGGGTCCACGTCGTGCCCACGCACGCCAGCAGGCCAAAGAACACGAACACCATGAGCTCCGACAGGCCGATGCCCATATAGGCGTAGGGGTGCTTGCCGCCCGTATAGAACCACGCCGCGACCACGGCCGCGACGCCCGCAGCGATCAGCCACCAGGTACCAGAAATCGCAACCAGCGCCAGGCCCGCGACCCCGGCCAGCGCGAACGAACCCAGCGCCGCCGCCAGGACAGCCTTCGGCTTGGCGAGGCCCCCGCCCGTCAGGCGCGCAGGCCCCTTGCGATTATCATCCGTCCCGCGAATGCCATCCGAATAATCATTCGCATAATTGACCCCCACCTGCAGCGCCAGCGCTACCAGGAGCGCCAGGGACGCGCGCAGCGTGCTGAAGCCCCCCAGGTAGTGCGCGGCCGCTGACCCCACGATCACAGGTGCGGCGGCGGCAGGGAGGGTACGCAGGCGAGCGCCTTCAATCCAGTTCGAAACGGAAGCCATGCCCACCAGTGTAGTTGGAGCGAGCGCTCGCCCGGGCAGAGGGTTAGCGCACCCACTCCCGTTCAGTGCCCGAGGCCTCGGCGGCGACCTGCGCTGCGGCAGCGCGGTCGACCTTGTCGAACCCCAGGTAGGGGAGGGCCTCGACCGCCACAACCCGGCGGGGAGCCTGCGCGCGACCAATACGAGCCGCCGTGTGCTCGCGGACCGCGGAACCAAGCTCAGCCATCTCCAGCGAATCCGCCGGTACCTGCTCCGGAACCACCAGCGCAGTCACCACGTGCCCCCACTTCTCGTCCGGCGTCGCCATGATCCACGCGTCCGCCACGCCCTCGAACGAGCGCACCGCGCGGCGCACCGGCCCCGGTGCGATCGACAGGCCGCCCGAGACGATCACGTCATCCGCGCGGCCGCGCACCTCCACCGTCCCGGAAGCCCGGATAATGCCCAGGTCTCCGGTGAGCAGCCAACGGTGGCCACCCTCGTCGAAGAAAGGGCTCTCCTCCGCGTCCAAGTAGCGGGTCATGAGCGTCGGGCCGTGGATCGCCAGGCGCGTACGCCCGTCCCAATCCACTGCGCGCACCGACGAGCCCGGCAGGGGCTTGCCGTCGTAGACGCAGCCGCCCGCAGTTTCCGTCATGCCGTAGGTGAGGTGCACCTTCAGGCCAGCCTCGGTCGCGCGTGCGAGCAGCTGCTGGTTGGTCGCCGCCCCGCCCACGAGGATCGCCGTCAGCGAGCGCATCGGCCCCACGACCTCCTCGCCAGCCTCGAGGCACTGGGCGAGCTGGGTTGGCACGAGCGACAGGTAGCCGGGCATGTCGTCCTGCGTGGCGCCCTGAATCGCGGGCAGGAGTGCACGGGGGTCGAAGCCTTCGGAGATGTCGACGATCTGCGGATTCGTCTCCGCGACCGCTGCGCGCAGCAGGATCATCGCGCCAGCGATGTGGTGCGCGGGCATCGCTAAGATCCAACGGCCCGGGCCATCCAGGGCAAGCTCGGTCGCTTTCGCCGAGGCCACGAGTGCCTCGATCGACAGGCCAACGAGGCGCGGGGAGCCCGCGCTTGACCCCGACGTCGGGACGACTAGGTCGATGCCGTCGAAGAAATGCGGATCGTGGTTCATGCGCTCGGCGAGGCCGGGGTAGCGGTCCGCCGGGAAAGCCTCCTCGGGGGGCGCCGCAGAGCCGCGAAGGGTTGCCGGGGGCACATCCTCAGGTGCGCGCAAGACGACGACCGTGTGCGGCGCCGGATGATTCGGGTCTGCCTGGCGCTCCTCGTAGAGCTCCACGAGCTTATGAATCGATGCATTCGTCAGAGCGACCGCACCAATAGCGGTGCCTCCGGGCACAACAAGAAGTCGCGGCGCAGTCATGATGAGCCTCCCAAAGTCGACGGCGAACGCATATGCAACCAGGATAAGCTCTTGCGTTCTCGCAGGTGGTGAGGGGCCTCGCGGCAATAATCACGTTTGTCGGTCGAAATGGCTAAAATGCGCCCAATTCCTTGTGGCAGATAACGCAGCTGAAACTTCAATGGAATCTCCACGTGGGCATGCATGAGGTTATACGATAGGACACGATGCTCAAAAAACTTTCCTTGAAAACCAGATGGGCGATTGGCGTCGTGAGCGCCCTCGTCCTCATTGTCGTCTGCGCCGGCATCGTGTATGCGGCCAACTACTCCGGACGTGCCCTGCCTGGCACGTCCGTCGCCGGTACGTCCGTCGCTGGCATGACTCGCGACCAGGTGATCGCCGCCGTCAACGAGCGCGCCGACGCCGCTACCGTCACGCTCACCGTCGAAGGCAAGACCACCGAGGCCTCGCTCAACGAAGCAGGTATCACGGTCCAGGCCGACGAGACTGCCGACGCCGCCATGAAGGGCTCAACGTCCTTTCCCGCGTTCGTCAGTGCCCTCTTCTCCGAGCGCGACGTCGAGCCCGTCGTCACCGTCAGCGAAGAGTCCGTCAAGAAGCTCGCCGCGGCCGCGAACTCGATGCTCACCTCGGACGTGAAGGACGCTGCGGTCATTGTTGCCGAGGACGGCGAATCCTTCACCTTCACGCCCGCGCAAAAAGGAAACGGCGTGTCCACCGAGGACGTCGCCTCCGCCGTCAAGCAGGCGGGGGCCACCCTCACCTCCGTCACCCAGGACGTGAGTGTGCGCGAGATGGAACCCTCCATCACCACCGAGAACGCCGAAGCCGCCGCCGAGAAGGCCAACGCCCTCCTCGAGACGAGTATCGAAATCTCCGACGGCATCGACACCTTCACCGCCAAGCGCTCCGACAAGGTCCAGTGGGTCGAATTCCTCACCAAGGCCGACGGCAGCCTCGACACGCCCTCGATCAGCATCGTCAAGGTCGCCGACTGGGTCAACGCCCTGGCCGCCAAGACCGACGTCAAGCCCGAAAACCGCGTCGACAACGTCGACTCCGAAGGCAACGTCCTGACCGTTGCCCGCGAAGGCAAGAAGGGCCTCAAGACCAACAACACCGAACAGATCACCAAGGACGTCGTCGCCGCCATGACCGACGGCAAGGCCTACGAGGGCCTGTTCCACTACGACGACGTCGAGCCCGGCTCTGAGACCAAGCATGTCGCCGAAGGCACCGAAAACCTGGTCTACCAGGCCGCCGAGGGCGAAAAGTGGGTCGACATCAACCTCACCGATGCCTCCGTCACCGCCTATGTCGGCGGCAAGGTCGCCGGCGGCCCCTTCTACATGGTCCCCGGTGCCCCCGACACGCCGACCGTCACCGGCACCTTCCACGTCTACCTCAAGTACGACGTGCAGACCATGCGCGGTGAAAACGCCGACGGCTCCAAGTATGAGACCGAAGGCGTCCCGTGGGTCACCTACTTCACCGGCTCCTACGCCATGCACGGTGCCCCCTGGCGCTCCTCCTTCGGTTGGAGCGGCTACGGCGGCTCCCACGGCTGCGTGAACATGCCCGTCGATGCCGCGAAGTTCATCTACGACTGGACCGACATGGGCGATACGGTGGTCGTGCACTACTGACGCGCGCCGTGCGCTGCTGATCGCCACTGAGCATCGAGGGCGGGCCGGAACCGAGAGGTTCCGGCCCGCTTTGTCATGTCCGTGGCGGGTGTTTGTGGCCCCACGGGTGCCGCAGCCAGGCCCTGTTGGCCAGGTGGCCCGGTGGCCTGAAACCATCGTCGCCTTTGCTTGCTTGTGTCTGTGTGGGATTGAAACCGCGGTCGCCTTTGCGGGTGGGAAATCGGCGTTTTTGCGCCTTGTTGGGCGAGTTTTGTCGCGGAAGTGCCGCTGGAGGGGCCGTGCTGGACGGCTCGTGATTGGAGGCGGCTTTGACCCACGCCGCGGCATACGGTGGGGCGAGACAAGTCAGACACGGTAGTCTGCGCCTAATGGCAGCGGGCAGACGTGCCCGACCTCAACGTATGGCAGGTGCTCTATGTTCTTCTGTAGCAATGCGCTGAACCCCGCAGGCAACGGCCTGGGTCCCGAGGAATGGTGGAAGGGTGCGGTCGTCTACCAGATCTACCCGCGCTCCTTCAAAGATTCGAACGGCGACGGCTTTGGCGACCTCGAGGGCATCCGCTCCAAGCTCGACTACCTGAAGTCCCTGGGCGTGGACGTCCTGTGGCTGTCGCCGATCTACGCGTCCCCGCAGGCGGACAACGGCTACGACATCGCCGACTACTACGACATCGACCCCATGTTCGGCACGCTGTCGGACTTCGACCGCCTGCTGGAGGGAGTCCACGAGAGGGGCATGCGCCTCATCATGGACCTGGTCGTCAACCACTCCTCCGACGAGAACCCGTGGTTCGTCGAGTCGCGCTCCTCGCGGGAGAATCCGAAGCGCGACTGGTACATCTGGCGCGATCCGCGGCCCGGATTCGTGGGCGGCGAGGCCGGCGCTGAGCCCAACAACTGGGGGTCCTTCTTCTCTGGCTCTGCCTGGGCGTGGGACGAGGCCACGGGCCAGTACTACCTGCATCTCTTCCACAAGAAGCAGCCCGACCTGAACTGGGACCACGCCGAGGTGCGCGCCGCCGTCTATCGCATGATGAACTGGTGGCTCGACCGCGGCGTCGACGGCTTCCGCATGGACGTCATCAACCTGATCTCGAAGAACCCGGGCCTGCCCGACGGGATCGTCTACCCCGGGCGCGCGTGGGGCGAGGGGTTCCCGCACTTCTCCGAAGGCCCGCACCTGCATGAATATCTCGCGCAGATGCGCCGCGAGGTCTTCGAGGACCGCAGCGGCACCATGACGGTCGGCGAGTGCCCCGGCGTGCGCCGCGACAACGTCCTGCTCTTCACGGACCCGGCGCGGCGCGAGCTCGACATGGTGTTCCAGTTCGACCACGTCGACCTCGGCCTCGAAGCGGGGAAGTTTCATCCGCGCCCGCTGCGGCCCGGCGAGCTCGCCGACTGTTTGAGCGCCTGGCAGGAGGCCCAGGGCGAGGTCGGGTGGAACAGCCTCTACCTGGATAATCATGACCAGCCGCGCGCCGTCAGCCGCTTCGGTGACGAGGAGTGGCGCTACGAGTCGGCCACCGCCCTGGCTACCGCCCTGCACATGCTGCGCGGCACGCCCTACGTGTACCAGGGAGAGGAGCTCGGCATGACCAACGGCGTCTTCGGTGGCATCGAGGACTATCGGGATGTCGAGGCGCTGCGCTACTACCGTGAGGCGGTGGAGTCGGGGGAGAGCCCCGAGGCCGTCCTGAAGGGGCTGGCCTTCACCGGCCGCGACAACGCGCGCACCCCCGTCCAGTGGGACGCAAGCGAGAACGCGGGCTTCACGGAGGGCACCCCGTGGATCGGCGTCACCCCGAACTATCGCGAGATCAACGCCGCCTCCCAGGTCGACGACCCTTCCTCCGTGCATGCCTACTACCGCGCGCTCGCGGACATCCGCCACGGCCTGCCCGTCATCGCGGCCGGTGCGTTCGAGCGTATCGACACTCCCTCGCCCGCGATCTTCGCCTATCGCCGCACCCTCGGCGAGGCCGTGGCAACGGTCCTCGTCAACCTCTCCTCCCAGCCCGCCTCCCTCGGTGATGCGATGCGCGGGGTGAGCGGGGGTCTCCTCCTGGCCAACCGCGACCTGTCCGAGGAGGACCGGGGAGTACCGACAGTCCTGGAGCCATGGGAGGCGCGCGTCTACCTCACGTGAGACGGGCGGAGCCCCAGGATCGGCGAGATCCCCGGGCTCCGTATCGGGGCTGCCGACGAGCAAGGCTGCCCGATGAGCAGCTGCCGATGGGCGACGCCTCAGTAGTAGTAGGGGTAGTCCTCCCAGCGGGGGGCGCGGTGCTCGAGGAAGGCGTCGCGCCCCTCTTGGGCCTCGGCCGTCATATAGGCCATGCGCGTGGCCTCCCCGGCGAAGACCTGCTGGCCGGCCAGGCCGTCGTCGGCCAGGTTGAAGGCGAACTTCAGCATGCGGATGGCCTGGGGGGACTTCGTCGCGATGGTTGAGGCCCACTCCAGGGCGGTCTCCTCGAGCTGGGCGTGCGGGACGGCGCGGTTGATGACGCCCCAACGCTCGGCGTTCTGAGCGTCGTAGCGCTCGGCGAGGAAGAAGATTTCGCGCGCACGCTTGTCGCCGGCCTGTCGGGCCAGGAGCGCCGAGCCGTAGCCAGCGTCGAAGGATCCGACGTTCGCGTCGGTCTGCATGAATGCCGCGTGCTCGATGGACGCCACCGACAGGTCCGCGACCACGTTGAGGGAGTGGCCGCCGCCTGCCGCCCATCCGGGGACGGCCGCGATGACGACCTTCGGCATCGTGCGGATCAGGCGCTGGACCTCCAGGATGTGCAGGCGACCGGCGCGCGCGGGGTCGATCTGCTCGCGGCGCTGGGCGGTGGCGGCCTCGGGGTCCGCCCCCTCGACCTCGTAACGGTAGCCGTCGCGGCCTCGCACCCTCTGGTCGCCGCCCGAGCAGAAGGAGTATCCGCCGTCTCGCTCCGAGGGACCGTTGCCCGTCAGGATGACGGCCGCGACCGAGGAGGTCTGGCGCGCGTGGTCGAGCGCGCGGTACAGCTCGTCGACCGTCCCAGGGCGGAAGGCGTTGCGGATGTCGGGGCGATCAAAGGCGATGCGCACGACCGGCATGTCGGCGCCCTTGGGGCGGCCGTCCACCTCGGGGCCGCGCGAGATGCCGCGGTGGTAGGTGATGTCGGCGAAGTCGAATCCCTCGACCTCGCGCCAGCGGGTCGGGTCGAAGGTGTCGGAGACGAAGGGGAGAGCGCTCATGTGTCGGATTCTAATCGACGAGGCGGTGGCAGGCGTCGGGGTGCGTGTGCTCGAGAGGGGGGGTGGCGTTACCGATGAGTCTGGGCCGACAAGCTCATGTGGGGCTATGGGGTGCGCAAGCTAACCAAACGAAACAAAGTCTACTGCGCAGTAACCATTCTATGAGCCTTCTTGACAGGCGCAGCTGTGTTCTGTGAGACGCGCCTACATACCACGTGTCCAATCGCTCTAGAGAGTCTGTCACTTTGTCGCACTTACTGCGCAATGGATTACGAGGTGATGTGTGTAGGAGTTGTTGATAGTGCGAGGTTGCGTGATAATATTACCGGGAAGTAAGGAGTGTTCTTGTGAACGCAGCGCAGCAACCGACGCTCATGCGCATTCCGATGCGCACGCTCAGTCATCAAACGCGTTACGCCCTCGAAGGCGTCGACGACATCCTTGTGTACAAGATAGCGATGACGACGCGTTTCCGTGGCGTGACTTGCCGCGAGGGGCTCCTCCTGCACGGACACGCTGGTTGGGGAGAGGCCGCGCCCTTCTGGAACTACGGCGATCTGGAGTCCTCGCGCTGGCTGGCCGCAGCCCTTGAATCCGCTCGCCGTTTCCCGCCGGTGCCTCGGCGCAAGTTCGTGCCCGTCAACGTCACGATCCCCGTCATTTCGCCTGAGGAAGCCTACGAGCGCGTGAAGGCCTCGGGCGGCTGCGCGACTGCGAAGATCAAGGTCGCTGAGCCCGGCGTCAGCGTTGGGCGAGACTGCGCGCGCATCGCCGCCGTCGCCGACGCCCTGCGTGAGACCGTGGGCGGGCAGGCGATGATCCGCCTCGATGCCAACGGCGCGTGGGAGGTCGATCAGGCTCGCGAGGCCATCCCTGCAATGGCTGCGGCCGCCGGCGTTGTCCCCATCGAATACGTGGAGCAGCCCTGCCTGACGGTGGATGAACTGGCGCAGGTGCGCCGATCCGTGGACGTGCCGATCGCCGCCGACGAGTCGATCCGCCGCGCTGAGGACCCTCTGGCGGTGGCCCGCAAGGAGGCCGCTGACGTGGTCATCATCAAGGTCGCGCCCCTCGGAGGCGTGCGTGCTGCCCTGAAGGTCGCCCGCAAGAGCGGCCTCGGCGTGGTCGTGTCCTCCGCCCTCGAGACGTCTGTCGGCCTGTCGGTCGGCGTCGCCGCGGCTGCCGCCGTGCCCGGTGTGCCCCGGGCCGCGGGACTGGCCACCGCCTCGCTGCTGGTGGGCGACGTGACCCAGCCCCTGATTCCCGAGCGTGGCCTCCTGCCTGTGGGGCGCCTCGAGCCGGACCAGGACCTCATCGACCGCACTCCGGTCGACGGCGACCTCGTCTCCCGCTGGGGCATGCGCCTCGAAGGCATGGCTGAGCATCTGAGGGCGGGCTCCCGGTAGGCTGAGCGCATGCCCTCCGTCGATACCGCCAGCGCTATCCTCTCGTCCCTGGATGCCCTGGGCGTCACGCACGTCCTGTACTGCCCGGGTTCGCGCTCCGCGCCCTTCGCCTACGCCCTCGAAGCGGGTTCTTTCGGCGGCGAGGTACGCGCCGTCCTGGATGAGCGCGGCGCAGGTTTTGCGGCCGTCGGCTTGGCCCGTACCGGGGCCCTGCCCGCCATCGTCGTCACCTCAGGAACCGCCGTCGCCGAGCTGGCCCCCGCGGTCCTCGAGGCCTCCCATGCGCGCCTGCCGCTCCTCCTTCTGACTGCCGACCGTCCCGGCGAACTGCGCGGTGTCGGAGCGTCCCAGGCGACCGACCAGTCTGGTTTCTTTGGCGCGCACGTGCGCGCGAGCATTGATCTGGAGCCGCAGGAGGCCTCGCCCTTCCTGGTTGGCCACCTCGCCCGCGCGGTCGCCGCCGCCTGCGGGGCGCCCAGTGGTGCGCCTGGCCCCGTGCAGATCAACGTTGCGTTCCGTGATCCGCTGACCCCCGCGTCGCCCGCGTCCCCTTCAGCTTCCGGGGATGAGGCCGGGGCTTCGTTCGTTCCTCGTCCGACCCGGGTGCTGCGAGCCTCCGTGACGCCTGAGCGCTGGGAGGACGTGGTTGGACCTGCCGCCGCCGGGCTGATTGTTGCGGGTGAGGGGGCATCGCCTCGCGCCCGTGAGTGGTCCCGCGCTGCGGGCTTCCCGCTGTTCGCGGAATCGGCGTCGGGTGCGTGGAAGGGCGGGGGAGTGACCCCCTTCGAGCAGTCCCTCGTGGCTTCGTCGCTGGGGCGAGAGATCGACGTGGTCGTCGTGACCGGGCGTCCGACGCTGTCGCGCCCGATTCAGGCCCTTCTCGCGCGCCCCGATGTGCGCGTCGTCGTCGTCGACCCGCACAGCCCGTGGGTGGACATCTCGGGCAACGCCTCGGTCGTCGTCGCCGACCTCGAGCCCGCCCGGGAGCCTATCAGTGCTGCTCAGGCCGAGTGGGCCTCTCGCGTACGCGACGCCGCTCGCGACGCGGGCGAGCGCATCGACTCCGTGCTCGCCGCTGGCTCCGGGCGCACGATGCTCGATCTGGCGCGGGCCGTCGCCGCCTCGACGAGCGGCCCCCTCGTCCTCGGCGCCTCCAACCCCGTGCGCGCCTTCGATCTCGTAGTCCCCACGCTGGAGGGGCGCGTCGTCCACTCCAACCGCGGCCAGGCCGGGATCGACGGCACCATCGCGACCGCCGTCGGCATCTGCCTGGGTTCCGGATACGCGGGCGAGGCCTTAGCCCCTTCGGGCGAGCGCGTCAGCGCCGTCATGGGTGACCTCACGGCCTGTCACGACGCCTCTTCCCTCGCCCTGGCGGCGAGCGTGGGCGCCCACCTCGATATCGTCGTTGCGGATGACCAGGGCGGCGGCATCTTCGCCACCCTCGAGCATGGGCGCGCCACCAGCCCCGAGGCCTACGACCGTTGGTTCGGCCTCGCTCAGTCGGTGGACTACGAGGCGCTCGCGGCCGCGTACGGTGTCGCCTTCGCGCGAGCCGACGAGCCTTCCGAGCTGGAGGTGCTTCTTGCCCGGCCTGCCGGCGGCCCGCGGTTGATTCACGCGCCCGTCGAGCGCGCCGCGCACCTATACCCGGCCGTCCGTGACGTGCTCTCCTGAGGGGAGAACGTTCGCTGTGAGGTTGAACGGTTTACAGGAAACTTCCAGGACGCTTTCAGTGGCCCTTTGAGGAATCGACTCATACTGGTGGACAGATAACGAACTGACACCAGAGGAAACCATGAACGAGTCTCAGATTCCGGCCCCCGACGCCGACTCGTCGCGCGATACGGTTGCGGCCTCGGCCCCCAGCTACCCGCAGCCCTCGACGGCTCAGGACCACTCGGCCACCCAGGAGCTTCCGGCCGCGCAGGACGCCACGCGCGAGATGCCCTCCGCCACGACGATCCCCGCCCCCTCCGCGCAGGAAGCCCCCGCGGCTGGCGGCGCATACTCCGCCCCCACAGGCGAACCCTACGGCGGATACGCGGCCCCGGCCTCGCCCGAGGCGGCTCCCGCTCCCACGGCTGTGGCGCCCACCGTCGTCGTCACGAAGAAGGGGCCGGGCTGGGTCGCCCTCTTCGGCGCGATGCTCCTGACGATCGGCCTGACCCTCGGCGCCGTGTTCTACGCGCGCCCGACGATGCTGCGCGCCTCCACGCCGACCAACCTCAACGGGGGAACGGTCGCGGCCGTGCCCGCGTCCAATAGCTCCGGGACGGACTGGACGGACGTCGCCTCCGCCGTATCGCCCGCCGTCGTCACGATCCAGACCCAGGGCGCGTCGTCGGGTGGTACCGGTTCGGGCGTCATCTACGACGCGCAGGGAGACATCGTCACGAACTACCACGTCATCTCCTCCGTCCTGGGCGGCGGCCAGATCCAGGTGACCCTCGCGGACGGGCGCCTCTACTCCGCATCGATCGTCGGTCACGACAAGACCACCGACCTGGCCGTCATCCGCCTGGAGGACCCGCCATCGGACCTCACCGTCGCGCGTTTCGCCACCTCCGCGAACCTCGAGGTCGGTGCCCCCGTCATGGCGATCGGTGCGCCTCTGGGCCTGTCGAACACGGTGACGACCGGCATCGTCTCCGCGCTCAACCGCCCCGTCGAGGTCTCCATGGCCGAGGACTCCTCGTCGCAGGACCCGACTCAGGCGTCCTCGGAGCTCGTGGTGACGAACGCGATCCAGATTGACGCCTCCATCAACCCTGGCAACTCGGGTGGCCCGCTCTTCGACGCGACCGGCGCGGTTATTGGCATTAACTCCTCGATCAAGTCGCTCTCCTCGTCCTCCGACGGGCAGGCGGGCTCAATCGGCCTGGGCTTCGCGATCCCCTCCGACCTGGTCGTGTCCATCGCGGACCAGCTCATCGCCTCCGGCACCGCCTCGCACGGCATGCTCGGCGTGACCGTCAAGGCTGCGACCACGACCGTCGGCTCCGACACCTACGTGGGCGCCGAGGTCCAAGATGTGTCCGCAGGCTCCGGCGCCTCCGCGGCGGGCATCCGCGCCGGCGACGTCATCGTCAAGGTCGAAGGCCAGGAAGTGACCAGCCCCAAGCAGCTCATCGGCTACGTGCGCCGCTACAAGGCCGGCGACACCGTCTCCATGACGATCGTGCGCGACGGGCAGACGCAGGACGTGTCCGTGCGGATTCAGTGAGCTGCGTGCGTTGCGTACACGCTGAGCGCGTGCGCGCGCGTGCGGAGTGACTCCAGTTCCGCGCGCTAACGAGGCCCGCTGTCCCTTTCAGGGACGGCGGGCCTTTGCGTATCGACGAGTCGTTCAGACGCCGAGGGCGTCCAGGAGCGGGCGCATCTTCGCTTCGGTCTCGGCCAGCTCGGCGTCCGGGTCGGAGTCCGGCATGATGCCGGCACCAGCGAAGAGGCGCAGGCGCGTGCCCGACGTGAGCCCGCAGCGCAGCGCGATCGCAAACTCGCCGTCCCCGGCCGTATCCACCCAGCCCACGGGCCCCGAGTAGCGGCCGCGTTCCGTGTCTTCCAGCTGCTCGATAAGGCGCATCGCCGCGTCGCGCGGAGTGCCGCACACGGCCGCCGTAGGATGCAGGGCAGCCACCAGATCAAGCAGATGTGCCTGCCCCAGGCGCGCGTGAACGTCCGTCGCCAGGTGGACGACGTTGGGAAGCGACAGGAGGAATGGACCCTGCGCGGTCACCGAGGTGCACAGCCGCGTCAGAACCGAGGACACGGACTTCGAGGCCAGGTCGTGCTCGCGCAGGTCCTTCGCGCTCGACGCGAGCATCTCACCCTCGCCAGGCTTGCACGTGCCCGCCAGGACGCGCGAACTCGCCGTGCCGCCCGAGGCCGCGATCAGCATCTCCGGGGACGCGCCCACGAGCGAATCCACGCAGAAACGCCACGTCGACGGATACAGGTCGCTCAGGCGCTCGAGCAGGAAACGCTCGTCGAATCCGTGGGCGCATCGCACCGTCATATCGCGCGCCATGACGGCCTTGTCGGCGGCGCCCTCGCGCAGGCGCTGCGCCATCGCCCGCACCGAGTCTCGCCACTGGGTGCGCGACATCGACCCGTGCCCAAACGTCAGGGATTCCGGCGCGCGCGGGGAGGGCCTCGCTTCGGCAACGGCCGCGTCAACAGCCGCCAGCGGATCCGGGGCGTCCCCGATGCCCGCGGTGATCGCCCAGCGGGCCCCGGCCTCGTCGATGAGAGTCAGCGCGGGCACGAAGGCGACCGAGCGGGCGGGGGAGCGGAACGCGAAGGACGCAAAAAGAACGGGGGAGGGCGCGCCGTTATCGGTGGACGAGGCAGGGGCGGCCTCCCACGCGCGGCGCACGTCGGCGATCGCACCCGGGGTCGTGGACTCGAGTGTGAGTGCCCGTCCCAGGCCCACCATCTGTCGGCGCTGCCCCAGCCAGGCCGTGCCTCCGGCGGCTGGAAGCAGAGATGTTAGCGGGCAAGTAGACCCCGGGTGCTGCGGGGGTAGGACCGACGCCCGAAAAACGAGGCGCGAGCATCCGAAGTCAGTGTGCATGGGTTCCATGGTAGGAGTAGGGGCGGCGGCGCGCTGAAAGACGTGCGAGTATTAACGCATGACTGAATCCCCGCGCGCGGACCTGAACAAGGATCCCAAAGAGATCGCCTCAATGTTTGACTCCCTCGCCTCTCGCTACGACGCGATGGATGCGCTGATGACGGGCGGTTTAGACAGGGTGTGGATGACCGCCCTGCGCAAGGCTGTCGCCCCGCACCCCGGCGAACGCATCCTCGACCTGGCGGCCGGCACCGGCACGTCGTCGGCGGCGCTGGCCAAGGGCGGCGCCGAGGTCGTCGCCTGCGACCTGTCCGAAGGCATGATCGAAGTCGGCCGTGCGCGCCACCCCGAGATCGAGTTCGTGCACGGCAACGCCATGGACCTGGACTTCGAGGACGGCTCCTTCGACGCCGTCACCATCTCCTGGGGCCTGCGCAACATCCCGGATCCGCAGCTCGCGCTGCGCGAGATGGCGCGCGTCGTGCGCCCGCGCGGCCGCCTTGTGGTCCTGGAGTTCTCCACGCCGCCCTCGCGCGTCTTCCGTGGCATGTACAACGTCTACCAGTCGACCGTCATGCCGACGATCGCGCGCCTGGCCTCCACGAACGATGGCGCCTACGACTACCTGGTGGAGTCGATTCGCGCGTGGCCGGCCCAGGAGGAGCTCGGCCGCATGATCGCCGCCAACGGCTGGAGCGAGGTCGAGTACCGCAACCTCACCGGCGGCATCGCCTGCATGCACCGCGCGGTCAAGCCCCTGCCGTAAAGCGTGAACGACGAGGCCGGGGCAATGGAGGTAGCGGTCGTGAACGAAATTCTCGGCGTCAGGGATGAAGGCTACGTGAATCCCATGTCGCAGACCTACGGATCGGACAAGGACCTGGCACCCGCGAAGCGCGAGGATGACGGATGGGACCCCCGCCAATGGTGACTCGTTACCGCTCGACTGTGCGCGCGTCCCTCACGGCAGTCTGCGCGTCAACACTCGCTATCGCCGTAACGGCGCTGCCCGCAGAGCCGGCCAATGCGGCCGACACCATCACAGCGGCAGACCAGCCCTACTTCGCGTACTACCACCTGGACCAGGCGCGAGCAAAAGGGTACACGGGCGGGGGAGTGACGGTGGCGATGATTGATGGCCCCGTTGCCATAGAATCGCCTGAACTGAGCAGTGCGAGGATTGCAGATAAGAGTCCCTGCACGGTGAATGCGAGTGCAGAAAGTAAGAGTCACGGTACTGCAGTTGCATCTGTGCTAGTTGCAGATGGCTATGGAGTCGCTCCAGAGATTTCACTCCTAACGTATACAAATGTTGATAAGACAAGTGTTCCCGGTAACGACTGTATGACGGCAGGTGGGCTGGACCTTACCTCCAATGCGTCTCTCATTAATCATGCGATCAATGATGGTGCCTCGTTGATTGTTAATACAACAAGTTCGTCGGATCATGGCAATGGCCTCAAATGGGCAGTGGCTCGAGCTGTAACTCAGGGCGTTATCATCACTGATGCCATTGGTAATGAAGCTCGAGATGAAAGCAGAACAGGACTCTCTTACTGGTCCGGTGTTGTTGGGGTGTCTGCTGTCGACACAAACGGTGCCCGGACGAGTTATTCCTCATGGGGGCAAGGCGTAGCAGTCGCTGCAGTCGGAGGACCTGTGACCGTGCGTCAATACCCGGGCACCTCGTTGGTTCAAACGAACGGGACCTCTGTCTCTGCCCCAATTGTCGCCGGCTTCCTGGCTCTCGCCCGCCAGAAGTGGCCCGATGCGACATCAAACCAGCTGCTGCAACTGCTGATACACACGACTGTGAACCCGGATGGGGGCTGGAATCAGTACACCGGCTACGGTGTCGCGAGCCCGGCGACAATGATGAACACCGATCCCAGTCAGTACCCCGACGTCAACCCCCTCGCGGATAAGGGAGGCGGCTCCAGTCCGACCCCCGAGGAGATCGCGCAGTATGTCGATGGCGTCGTCCCACCGGCGGAGATTGTCTTTGACAACTCGTACACATACCGCGGCTTGGACGAATCTGTCCTCGGAGCAACCACGAACCCGTACCCGACACACCTTGGTACGAGCCCGCGCTACCACGCGAAGTAGAACCAGCCTCGACAGACGTAGTGAGAGGCCGGGGCCCCTTGTCTGGGGGTCCCGGCCTCTCGCGAGCGGGCTTGCTCGGCGGCAGCGGCAGCCGCGCGGTCACCCTCCCACTCTGACCCGGAAGGATCGAGGACAGGGTGGACTCGATGGTCTGGCTGGCCACGATCTTATTGTTCTCATCGACGAGGATGACCTCGAGCGGCCACATCGCGTGCACACCCTGGATCGACTCGAGCCCCTTGTAGTCGCGGCCGGCCTCCCTGTTCGGGCAGGTCAGCGGCTGGGAGAAGATGCACTCCTGGATGGGCGGGTAGAGCTCGCCGCCGATCGGGGAGCTCTTCCAGGCCTCGGCCTCGCCCCGCTCCTTCAGCTTGGGCAGGAAATGCCGGCTCGTGCCCTCCAAGGTCGCGTAGCCGAGGGAATCGTCGAAGTAGCCCATGCCGTGAGCCTTCGTCGCCGCGGTGGGGTAGCGGTTCTGGATGAAGGTGTCGTCGAAGGCCTCGTACCAGGCCTCGACGAGGCGGGCGCGGAACTCGTCAGACGGCATCCAGTTGATGGCCTTCGGATTCTGGTCGTTGACGTAGCCGTTGTAGGGGTAGGTATGCTCCTCGCCCCAGAAGCCGTACACGCCCGCCGTGATGTAGACGATGCGCGGGTCGCCGTCGTACTTCTCGCCGAGGGTAGCCACGAAGCGCAGCATCATCTCCTGGACAGCCGGCTCATCGTAATTGGGTGAGAACGAGTTCTTGTTGTTGCCGTGCAGGTCGTACTGCCGGCTCGTATCCGTGCCCGTGTCGAGGAGGTAGCGGGGCATGCCCGTCGTCCTCCCCGGATAGTCCAGGTAGAAGCGGATGACGCCCTGGTGTCCGCGAGAGGCAATCGCATCGTGGAGGGTATCGACTTTCTTGAAGTCGTAGGTGTTGCGCCCCGTGACGACGGCGTTCACCGGGAACGTGGCCCACTCGAGGGTGTAGGGCAGGACGTTCGCAACCGTGCCGGGTGCGCTCCCGTCCTCGGGTGCCCACTGAATGAAAGCCTTCACCGGGTTTGAGATCGGGGCGGGAGAGGAAGTGAGCGCCGTCCACTGGGGTGAGGTGGTGGACGAGGCCGTGGCCGGGAGGGTTAGGCGGGTCGTGCCGACCACTCGACGACGTGTGTGTGCACGTCGGGACCGCGCTTTGAAGGTGGGTTGGGTGATGTGCCGTATCGCGGTAGTCTGCGTGTCGTTGTTCTCGGGTGTGCGCTGAGCGCACGTGCGCGTATCCGCGTTCGGATGACGAGGTCGGGGCCGCTATTTACGACAACGTTTTGTTGCGCAAATTGGGATGGTGAGCAACTCTGCGATCCGCATGATTCCCCGAAATACAGCCAAAAAGTAACCTAGCTCGCCGACTGAGGGTGACCTAGCTAGGGTTGCATGCGGAATGAAGTGATGTGCACGCTTCATCCACCATGCACACTCGCGCGGACGCACCCGCGCACCACATGACGGAGGAATGCCGTGGCATACACCATGCCTAGCGACATGAGCGCTGACGTCGTCGTCGTCGGCGCAGGCCCGGGCGGGTCCTCCACCGCCTACCACCTGGCCAGAGCAGGCCTCAACGTCGTCCTCCTGGAGAAAAGCCCCTTCCCGCGCGACAAAATATGCGGCGATGGGCTCACCCCGGCCGCCGTCCACGAGCTCATCGCGATGGGCGTGGACACCACCGGCTGGATGCGAAACCGTGGCCTGACCGTCATCGGCGGCGGCCACACCGTCCACATGGACTGGCCCGACCAGAAGTCCCTGCCCGGCTACGGCATGACCCGCGCCCGCATGGACCTCGACCACGCGCTCGCCAAGCGCGCCGTCGAAGCGGGTGCCCGCCTCTACGAGGGCGTCACCGTCGTCGGCGCGATTCAGGATGGCTCCGGCCGCGTCATCGGCGTGAGCGCCAAGAGCGGGCGCGGCAAGAACGCCACCGCTGTCGAGGTGCGCGCCTCCATCGTCGTCGACGCAGGGGGAGTGGCCGCACGACTCGCCACCAGCCTCGGCCTCGAAAAGAAGATGAACCGCCCCATGGGCGTCGCCGCGCGCGCCTACTTCCACAGCCCCCGCGGCGACGAGGAGTGGATGGAATCCCACCTCGAACTGTGGAGCGGCACCCCCGGCGCCTCCGACCTGCTGCCCGGCTACGGCTGGATCTTCCCCATGGGCGACGGCATCGTCAACGTCGGCCTGGGCTCCGTCGCCTCGCGCGCAGGCGCCACCAACCTGCCCTACCGCGAGGTCTTCAAGACCTGGACCGCGAACCTGCCGGGCGAATGGGGCTTCACCCCCGACAACCAGATCGGTGCGCTTCGCTCCGCCGCCCTGCCCATGAGCTTCAACCGCAAGCCTCACTACGTTCAGGGCCTCGTCCTCGTCGGCGACGCCGGCGGCATGGTCTCCCCCTACAACGGCGAAGGCATCGCCCCCGCCATGAAGGCCGGACGCTACGCCGCCTCGTGCATCGCGCAGGCACTGTCCCGCTCCCACCGCGCCGGTATCGACCGCGCCATGAGCGAATACCCCCACATGCTTCGCGACGAATACGGCGGCTACTACCAGCTGGGCCGCATCTTCGTCGCGCTCATCGAAAACCCGACGATCATGCGCACCTGCACGAACGTCGGGCTGCCCATTGCGCGCCTCATGACGCTCGTCCACAAACTCCTGTCGGACGGGTACGAGAGGACCGGGGGCGACTTCGACGACCAACTCATCACAATGCTGACCAAGGTGGTGCGCCCCGCATGACCACCACCACCGATAACCGGGAGGAACGATGACGAATCCCTACGTGCCGCTGCTCATCATGTCGGCAGCTGCCCTCGTACTAGCCTTCGGAGGCCTGGGCGCCTCCGCGATCCTGGGCCCCACCAAGAAGTCCACAACCAAGGCCGACAACTACGAGTGCGGTATCCAGCCGACCAGCGCTCACCTCACCGAGGGTCGCTTCCCGGTGCGCTACTACCTGGTCGCCATGACGTTCATCATCTTCGACATCGAAGTTGTGTTCATGTACCCGTGGGCCGTCAGCTTCAACCAGCTGGGCCTGTTCGGACTGGTCGTCATGATGAGCTTCCTGGTCACCCTCTGCGTCCCCTACGCCTATGAATGGCGACGCGGCGGCCTGGACTACTGAGATATAAGTAAGGAAAAGACAAGTGGGACTTGAAGAATCCTTGCCCGCGGGTATCGCGCTCACCAGCGTCGAAAAAGTCCTCGGGCTTGCACGCAAGTACAGCCAGTGGCCCGTCACCATGGGTCTGGCGTGCTGCGCCATCGAGATGATGGCCGCCGGCACCCCCCGTTTCGACATGTCGCGCTTCGGCCTCGAGGTCTTCCGCGCCTCGCCGCGTCACGCCGACATGATGATCGTGTCGGGCCGTGTGTCGCACAAGATGGCGCCCATCATTCGCCGCGTCTACGACTCGATGCCAGAACCCAAGTGGGTCATCTCCATGGGTGCGTGCGCCTCCTCGGGCGGCGTGTTCAACAACTACGCCGTCGTCCAGGGCTGCGACCACATCGTCCCCGTCGACGTCTACCTGCCCGGCTGCCCGCCCCGCCCCGAGGCCCTCATCCACGCGGTCCTCGTCCTGCGTGAGCAGATCGGCAAGGAACCCCTCGGCGTCCACCGCCGCGAGATTGCGCGCCGCGCCGAGCAGGCCGCCCTCGAGGCGACCCCCACCCACCAGATGAAGGGACTCCTCGCATGAGCGACCTTTCCATCCCCGAGGACAACACGCCCGCCGAGGTCGCCCAGGCCTCGTCGCAGCGCGGTTTCGCCCTCCCCGAGCCCATCGCCCACCGCGAGGGCCTCTTCGGCGCGGGCACCGACTCCTCCACCTCCGGCTTCTCCGGACTGGTCTCCGACTCCTTCCTGCCCGGCGAGGCCTCACGCCCCTACGGCGGATGGTTCGACCAGGTCGTTGACGTCCTCGAAGAGCTCATCGTCGCCGATGGCCTGAAGATTTCTGACGTCATCGAGAAGGTGACCGTCGACCGCGGACAGCTCGGCATCTTCATCGCCCGCGAGCACATCGTGCGCGTCGCCAAGTACCTGCGCGACGACGCGGACCTGCGCTTCGAGCTGTGCCTGGGGACCAACGGCGCGCACTACCCCCTCGACAAGGGTCGTGAACTGCACGCCATCTACCCCCTGTACTCGATCACGCACAACCGCATGATCCGCCTCGAGGTCACGTGCCCCGATGAGGACCCCCGCATCCCCTCCATCGTCTCCATCTACCCCGGAAACGACTGGCAGGAACGCGAGACCTGGGACCTCATCGGCATCGTCTTCACCGGGCACCCCTCGCTCACGCGCACTGCGATGCCCGACGACTGGGTCGGACACCCCCAGCGCAAGGACTACCCGCTGGGCGGCATCCCCGTCGAATTCAAGGGAGCCGTCACTGCCTCCGCCGACGTTCGTAGGAGTGTGAACTGATGACCACCGCCTTCCACGCGCCCGCTGGCGCGACCGACCTGCCCATCGAGGACATCCCCGAGGTCCTCACCCAGGGCGGCGACTGGGACGACGTCCTGCACGAGATCGAGGCCATCACCTCCGAGCGCATCGTCGTCAACCTGGGCCCGGTTCACCCCGCGACCCACGGCGTTCTGCGTCTGATCCTCGAGCTCGACGGTGAGAAGGTCCGTGAGACCCGCGTCGACACCGGTTACCTGCACACTGGCATCGAGAAGAACATGGAGTACCGCACGTGGGCCCAGGGCGTCGCATACTGCACGCGCATGGACTACGTCGCCCCCTTCTTCCAGGAGGCCGCGTACTGCCTCGGTGTCGAGAAGCTCCTCGGCATCGAAGCGGACATTCCCGAGCGCGCAACCTTGATTCGCGTCCTCATGATGGAGCTGTGCCGCATCGCCTCGCACCTGGTCGCCATCGGCTCGACCGGTAACGAGATGGGCGCCACCACGATCATGACGATCGGCTTCCGTGGCCGCGAGGAGATCCTGCGTATCTTCGAGCGCATCACCGGCCTGCGCATGAACCACGAGTACATCCGCCCCGGCGGCGTCGTGCAGGACATCGGCGAGGGCACCACGGACTACATTCGTGACCGCCTGCGCCGCTGCCGTAAGGACATCGGCGAACTCCAGGACATCCTCGTGGAGAACCCGATCTTCAAGAAGCGTCTGTGCGACGTGGCCGTCATGCCGCTGAGCGGCCTCATGGCCCTCGGCTCGACCGGCCCCGGCGTGCGCGCCGCCGGCCTGCCCCTGGACCTGCGTAAGAGCCAGCCCTACTGCGGCTACGAGAACTTCGAATTCGACGTTCCCACCCGCGACAAGTCGGACGTCTACAACCGCACGATGGTTCGCTTCGACGAGTGCTACGAGTCCATGCGCATCATCTGGCAGGTGCTCGACAAGCTGGAGAAGTGCGAGGGTGCGCCCACCATGGTCGCCGACCCGGAGATCGCCTGGCCCGCCCGCCTGGCGGTCGCCACGGACGGCCAGGGCAACTCGGCCGAGCACGTCCGCGAGATCATGGGGGAGTCCATGGAGTCCCTCATCCACCACTTCAAGCTCGTCACGGAGGGCTTCCACGTGCCCGCCGGCCAGGTCTACCAGACCGTCGAGCATGCGAAGGGCATCCTGGGCGTCCACCTCGTCTCCGACGGTGGCACGCGCCCGTTCCGCGCGCACTTCCGCGACCCCTCCTTCGCCAACCTGCAAGCGCTGGCCATGATGACCGAAGGCGGCCAGCTGGCCGACGTGGTCGTCGCACTGGCCGCTATCGACCCCGTTCTCGGAGGCGTTGACCGATGAGCTACACACCCGACACCCTGGCACGCCTGCAGGCGGACGCCGCGCAGATCATCGCCCGCTACCCGGACGGTCACTCGCGCTCCGCGCTGCTGCCGATGCTGCACCTGATCCAGTCCATTGACGGCTACGTCAGCCCGGACGGCATCGACTTCATCGCCGCCACACTGGACTTGCCCCGCGCAGAGATCAGCGCCGTCGCGACCTTCTACACGCAGTACAAGCGCCACCCCACCGGCGACTACCTGGTGGGCGTGTGCACGAACGCGTTGTGCGCCGTCATGGGCGGAGACGAGATCTGGGAAAAGGTCTCCGAGAAGGTCGGCGTCGGTAGCGACGAGACCAGCGAAGACGGCACGATCACGCTCGAGCGCATCGAGTGCAACGCGGCGTGCGACTACGCGCCCGTCGTCATGGTCAACTGGGAATTCTTCGACAACCAGAGCCCTGAGTCGGCGCTGGCCATGATCGACGACATCCAGGCTGGCCGCGACATTCACCCGACGCGCGGCCCCATCGTGGCCCCCACGTTCAAGGAGAACGAGCGCGTCCTCGCCGGCTTCCTTGACGGCCACGAGGACGAGGGCCCCTCCGCGGGCCGCGCCACCCTGCTGGGCCGCGAGATCGCCGCGGCGAACGGCTGGACTGAGCCGGTCGCCACCTCGGTCGCCGACGAGGCCACTGACACGAAGGGAGAAGAGGCGAAGTGAGTACCGCATACGTTGCGCCCGGACCGCTGACCCCGATCCTCACAAACGGGTGGGGAGAGGACCGTTCCTGGACGCTGGACTCTTACCGCAAGCGCGGCGGCTACCAGGGCCTCGAAAAGGCTCGGACCATGGAGCCCGCCGACATCGTGCAGACCGTGAAGGATTCCGGCCTGCGAGGCCGTGGTGGCGCAGGCTTCCCGACCGGCCTCAAGTGGTCCTTCCTGCCCCCGGCCGACGGCGGCCCCCGCTACCTCGTGGTGAACGCCGACGAGTCCGAGCCGGGCACCTGCAAGGACATCCCGCTCATCATGGGCA
>CALISI010000084.1 GCA_938041695.1 uncultured Actinomyces sp. | reverse complement strand
CCTCTACCCGTCGGTCTCCGCGTGGATCGTTCAATACAACCAATCCCAGATCATCTCCCACTACGCGGAGTCGGTGAGGAACGCCGATCCCTCCGCCCAGGAACAGCTTTCCCTCGCCCACCGCTACAACGACGCCCTGAGTTCGGGAGCCGTCCTCCAGGCCAATTCCAACGTGCCCACCGGTGACGGCACCTCGGGGGACGCCAGCCTGGACTACAACACGATCCTCTCCGTTGACTCTTCCGGGCTCATGGGCAGGCTCAAGGTTCCCGCCGCCGACATCGACCTTCCGATCTACCACGGGACCGCCGACGACACGCTCCTGCGCGGCCTCGGACACCTCGAGGGAACGTCGCTTCCAGTCGGAGGGCAGGGGCAGCGCACCGTCGTCACCGGGCACCGCGGGCTCGCCGAGGCGCGCATGTTCACCGACCTCGACAAGGTCCAGGTCGGCGACACCTTCACCTTCGAAGTCTTTGGTGAGGTCCTCACCTACAGGGTTTTCGACAAGAAGGTCGTCGACCCCGACGAGACCGAAGCCCTGCGTTCAGAACCCGGGCGAGACCTCGCCACGCTCGTGACCTGCACGCCCCTGGGTATCAACACCCACCGCATCCTCATCACCGGCGAGCGCGTCTACCCCACACCCCAACGCGACATCGACGCTGCGGGCACCAGCCCCGACATCCCCGGCTTCCCCTGGTGGGCCGTCGGCCTCCTGGCGGGAGTCTCATTGATCGGTCTGTACATCTGGCGCTCCGGTTACCCTCCGCGCCCAAAGAAACGCCCAAACACTGAACAAGTGAGAGAAAACTCCGCCGATTAGATCCCGTGCTCGCGCTCGCTCCCCAGTGCCGGGTTGGCGCGGCATTAGCACTATCACGCCCGTCGTGGCACAATCAGGTGAACGCGGCGTCGGTATCGCCACGACACTCATGGTCGAAGCCGACGCCTCGATAAAGACGGGGAAGAAGGGCGTAATGACACGACGAGCGACGGCTGTGCCCAACACCGATCGCGTCCGATGCATGCTATCCCCTGGCGAAAGGCACCGCAATGTCCGGTAACCTCAGTGAGAGTCTCACGGACCCCGTCATCTACCCACACTGGATGTGGATCCTGGGAGTCGTGCTGATCGTCGGTGTCGTCGGGTGGATCCTGTACAGCGTGTGGTGCTGGTGGACCTCGCGTATCGGCGAGGTCATGGAACTGCAGACGATCACGGACGCGCGCCGCAAGAAGTACCTAACTTTCATCGACCAGATCGCGGACCGCTACGCCGACGGCGATCTGGATGCGCGCGGCGTGCACCTCGCGCTCGCAGGCCTCATGCGTGCGCTCGGCACGGAGCGTACGGGGCGTGACCTCGAGGTGGCGACCGTGTCCGAGGTGCGCGAGCTCGTCCCCGTGTGGCCGGGCCTGGCCGACATCCTTCAGGCGTGTGAAATTCCCAGTTTCACGGGTGACACCATCCCGGATGGTCAGCCCTCGCACGAGGCTGTCACCCGCGTCCTGACCATGGCTGTGGAGGCGGTGAACGTATGAGGTTTTGGTGGCTTATTCTCGTCGTCCTGCTGGTCGTCGTCGCGGCGACCGTCATCGGGTGGCTGCTCGCGCGCAGGGCCGGTGAGCGTTCGGGCAAGAAAGGCTGGGTGGCCAACACCGGCTTCCTGCGTGGCCTGCCCAAGTATCAGGCGCTCGTGCGCCGCACGCGCGCATCCCTGTCGATGGCAGTCGTCTGCTTTATCATCGCGGTCATCTCGGTGGCGGTGTCCGCGGGTGCGCCCGTCGACCGCTACACCAAGTACGATAAGTCGTCGAGCCGCGACATCGTCCTGTGCCTGGACGCATCCGGATCGATGCTCCCCTACGACTCGGAGATCGGTGACGCGTTCCAGCAGATCATTTCTCACTTCGAGGGTGAGCGAATCTCGCTGCAGTTGTGGAATACCTACTCAATGACGATGTTCCCGCTCACCGACGACTACGAGATGGCCGACGACGTCCTTACCGAGATGGCCAAAACGATCGACCGCGGATTCAGTCAAATCGGGCAGAATATTTACGTCACCAAGGAGCTCCAGGCCTACCTTCAGCCGACGCTGGCCAACGATGATGAGCATCGCGCCTCGCTGGTCGGTGACGGCCTCGCCTCCTGCGTACTTGGTTTCGACCACACCGATAAGCAACGTTCGCGTACGATCCTGCTCGCGACCGACAACGAAGTGCTGGGTGAGGGTATCTATAACCTGTCCGAAGCCATGGAATTCGCGAAGAGCCAGGGAGTGACCGTCTCTGTCCTGTATCCGGGTTCCTCGTATGCGCTGTCAGACGAGGGCGTGGAGCTACGCGACCAGGCTAAGTCGACTGGCGGTGAGTTCTACGACGCCTCGTCCCCCTCTGCCGTCGATGACGTTGTGCGTCAGATCGAATCCGAGCAGAAGCAAGAACTCGATTCCGCGGGCAAACTCATGGAGACCGACCGCCCGGGCGCCGCCCTCGGCTGGACTATCGTCGGCGTCTTGTCCCTGCTTGGAATGCTCGCTTTCGGAAGGCTGTGACATGATTTTCCGCCCCGTTGTTCACCCGGTGCTGCTTGTTCTCATCTTGGCGATTGGTGCGACTTTCGTGTTCCTGTCCGCCAAGCGTGCGGCACGTAAGCGCGTCATGGACGTCATCCGCCGTTCGCTGATCGTCCTGATCGTCATCGTTATGGGTGCCGGTCCGTCGATTCCCGGCGAGGCTGTCGAAGTTTCGTCGGCTCTCGAGGTCTACCTCGTCATCGACCGTACCGGTTCGATGGCCGCTGAGGACTGGGACGGCTCAAAGCCGCGCATTGACGGCGTGCGCAATGACGTCGCTATCCTCATGAACTCCATGGGGGGCTCTCGTTTCTCGATCCTCACGTGGGACTCCTCGGTGCACACGGACATGCCGCTGACGACTGACTCGTCGGCCGTTGCCTCGTACATGGAGAGTTTTAACCGAGAACTGTCCTCATCCTCCCAGGGGTCATCGCTGAATCGCCCCGCGGCGGAACTGGCTGATCTTCTCGCCAAGAACAAGGAACGCCATCCCCAGAATCTGCGCGCGGTCTTCATCTTCTCCGATGGCGAGACCTCGAATCAGGATCACTGGGCGTCCGCGCCGAGCGGTTCCGAGGAAGACTGGGACCGCGTGAAGGAGTACGTCGACGGCGGTCTCGTCATCGGATACGGCACTGAAACGGGCGGTCGGATGAAGGCGCTGCGCCTAGGCAACAGCGAATCGCAGAGCGCGGGCGACGACGGCTACATCCACGACCTGTCCAAGCCCGGTAATCCGGTTGCGATCTCAAAGATCGACGAGGCAGCCCTGCAGTCGGTCGCATCGCGCATCGGCGTCGACTACGTGCACTCGCCCGACAAGTCCGCGATCGAATCCCACGCCCGCGCCATCATGGATGGCGCGACCGAGATCTCCGAACAGCGCAACATGAAAGAAACGTACCGCTACATCATCTGGCCGTTCGCGCTCCTGCTCGGGGCACTCCTCGCGTGGGAGGGTGCCACCCTGGCGCTGCGCGCTCAACAGCTGAGGAATTCCCATGCCCTCTAACAACCTGCCCGAAGAGGACCTCCTGCCTTTCGGCGCCCTCCCCGGCAGTGCGGTCGATTCCTCGGTCCGCCAGCAGCTCGGTCAGGCCACGAACGGCAAGCAGAAGATCCAGCGCTCCCCGCGCGCGCTGCGCCCCCTGTGGTACTCCATCCCGATCCTCGTGATCGCCCTGGCGATCGCCGGGTACCTGATCGGCCTGACCCTCTGGTCGCGCTCGTCCTTGCAGCACTGGCGCGCCCACGAATACGACGTCGCCCAGGCGGGTTACGAGGGACAGCGGACGTGGACGGGCATCGGCATCGAGGCCTGGGTGGCCCACTACAACCTCGGAACCACCCTCGTGCGCCACGATCGCGTGGACGAGGGCGTGGCGGAACTGCGTACTGCCTTCGACCTCGTCCCCAAGGCCACCGAGGTTCAGCCTGGTCGCCTCGAACCCTTCTCCTACGAGTGTCGCGTGCGCGTCAATCTCGGCATCGGCCTGGAGATCCAGGGCGACCAGCTGCGCTCGTCCGGCTCGACCGCGGACGCGGTGAGCGTCTACCAGGAAGCCGAAGACACGATCGCCCCCTGTCAGACCGCCTCCGGTGGAGGCGGCCAGTCCGGCGACCAGAACCAGTCGGGCGGACAGTCCGATCAGCAGTCCGGCGGTGAATCCAACAACCCCGCCGACGAAAACAAGGAACGCGTCGGGGACAAGAAACAGCAGGCCGAGCAGGAGTCTCAGGGGCAGGACGGATCGCAGGACCAGCAGCAACCGGACCAAAAGAGTCAGCAAGGTCAGCAGGGCCAGCAGGAGAATCCGACGCCCAGCCCCAGCCCGTCCGAAGACCCCTACGCGGGCGAAAGCAACGACCAAAAGGAACGCAGGGAACAGCTCGAAAACCAGAACAAGGATCGGCAGCAGAACCAGCGTGACGCTCAGGATGGGCGCCGCGACGGCAACCCGAACGGCGCCTGGTGAGGAGCGCAAACCCGTCTCACTTTCGCTGTGACGTGCACCCATAAAACCCAACGGCGGCCCAGGTGGCCGTCAAACACCGATAGGCTGGTAACGTGAAGGTTCTTCTCGTTGGTAACGGAGGTCGCGAACACGCGATCGCCCGTGCGCTGGTACGAACGTCCACCCCTGAGTATCCCGTGTCGCTTGTCGTCCAGGCGGGTAACCCCGCGCTGGAGCAGCTGGGTCGCTCCCTGACCATGGATCCGCTGGACCCGAAGGACGTCGTGCGCCGCGCCACGTCCGAGAAAGTCGACCTCGTGGTCGTCGGCCCCGAGGCTCCGCTCGTCGCGGGCGTCGCGGACGCGGTCCTGGACTACGGGATTCCCGTCTTTGGCCCCACGAAGGACGCCGCGCGCCTCGAGGCCTCCAAGTCGTTTGCGAAGCAGGTCATGGCCGACGCCGGCGTGGCGACGGCTCGCGCTTTCACGTGCACCACGATGGACCAGGTCGAGGCCGCGTTCGACGAACTGGGCGCCCCCTACGTCGTGAAGGACGACGCGCTCGCCGCCGGCAAGGGCGTCGTCGTGACCACCGACCGCGCCCAGGCCTCGAACCACGCGCGCGCCTGCCTGTCGCGCGACGGGGGAGCGGTCGTCATCGAGGACTACCTCGACGGCCCCGAGGTCTCCCTCTTCTGTTTCGCCGACGGCGCGACCGTCGTGCCCCTGCAGCCCGCCCAGGACTTCAAGCGCGTGGGCGATGGCAATGAGGGCCCGAACACGGGCGGCATGGGCGCCTACAGCCCGCTCCCGTGGCTGCCTGAGGAAGCCACCCAGCGCATCGTCGACGAGGTTGCCCAGCCCGTCATCACCGAGATGGCGCGTCGCGGCACCCCCTTCCGCGGGCTCCTGTACTGCGGCCTCGCGATGACCTCCAAGGGCATCCGCGTCGTCGAATTCAACGTGCGTTTCGGTGACCCGGAGACCCAGGTTGTCCTCGAGCGCCTCGATTCCCCGCTGGCCCCCGTCCTGTACGCGGCCGCGACCGGCACCCTCGCCAAGGTCCCCGCGCCCGTGTGGAGCCAGGACGCCGCCGTCACGGTCGTTATGGCCTCGGGCGGCTACCCGGGTCCCACGGATACCGGACACCAGATCACGGGTATCGATACGGCCGAGGTGTTGGACGGCGTCCACGTCATCCACGCCGGCACCTCCGAGGAGATCACCGACGACCCGGCCGACGTCGCCGCCGGATGCTGCGGCTTCGAGCCGACCTACGCGCTGGTGAACTCCGGCGGCCGAGTCCTCGACGTCGTCGCCCGCGCGGCCACACTCGACGAGGCGCGGGCGCTTGCCTACCGCGCCGTCGACCTCATCCACTTCGACGGGGAGCACCACCGCAGCGACATCGCGACGTGGCCCGCAGACCTCGCCGTCACCCTTGACTGACAACCTACTGAGGAGCACTATGACCGTCACCCTTCACGGCTGGACCCCGCTGAGCGCGGGCAAGGTCCGCGACATCTACGCTCCCGACGAGGCCGTAGTCGGCCCCGCGCCGCAGACCCTCACCCCGGCGGGACGCCCCCGCCACGCGAAGGCGGGCCCCGAGGCGCTGCTCATGGTGACGTCGGATCGCATCAGCGCCTACGACTATGTCCTGCCGACGCTGATCCCCGGCAAGGGCGCGGTCCTCAACCAGCTCGCCATCTGGTGGATGGGCCAGCTGCGTCCCCTCACGGAAAACCACCTGCTGGCCGTCGGCACGAAGGCCCCGGCCGAGGCCTCGCGCGCCCTGGAGGGCGCCCAGCCCACGCGCTTCACGGTGCCCGCCGAGGTGGACGGGCGCGCGGTTGTGTGCCGCAGCCTGCACATGATCCCCATCGAGTGCGTGGTGCGCGGTTACCTGACCGGCTCGGGTCTGGCCGAGTACCGCCAGTCCGGTTCCGTGTGTGGCATCGCTCTGCCCGAGGGCCTGACCGAGGCCTCGCGCCTCGAGGAGCCGATCTTCACCCCGGCCGCGAAGGCGGAGCTGGGCGAGCACGACGAGAACATCACCTTCGAGCAGACCGCCGAGCGCATCGGCGAGGAGCTCGCGGTCGCGATCCGCGACCTGTCCATCGCCCTGTACCGGGCCGCCCGCGACATTGCCGCCGAGCGCGGCATCATCATCGCGGACACCAAGTTCGAGTTCGGTATCGACGTGACCACGGGAGCCCTCGTGCTCGCCGACGAGATCCTCACCCCCGACTCCTCGCGCTTCTGGCCCGCAGACCAGTGGGTGGAGGGTCAGGTGACCCCCAGCTTCGACAAGCAGTACGTGCGCGACTGGCTGGTCTCCGACCAGTCCGGCTGGGACCGCGCCTCGGGCGCCAACCCGCCCGCGCTGCCCGACTCCGTCGCCGCCGCGACCGCCGCGCGCTACGTCGAGGCCTACCGCCGACTCACCGGGTCGGACCCCATCCTGTAAAATGACTTGCCCGCCGGGCAAGATGCGCGGCGGGATCCTCACCAACAACACAAGGAGGAACGCCGTGGGGCGAATCATCGTGGAAGTGATGCCGAAGCCGGAGATCCTGGATCCCCAGGGTAAGGCTGTCGGTTCGGCGCTGCCCAGGCTCGGAATCACGAGCTTTGAGGCCGTGCGCCAGGGTAAGTGCTTCCACCTGAGCGTGGACGGTCCCGTTACCGACGCGCTCCTGGACCAGGCCCGTAAGGCCGCCGAAGAGGTCCTGTCCAACCCGATCATCGAGGACGTCGTGCGCGTCG
>CALISI010000083.1 GCA_938041695.1 uncultured Actinomyces sp. | reverse complement strand
GTTCCCGCCGGATTCACTGCGGGAAGAAGAACCTTAACGGTCAGCACAAAAGCGATGATACCGAACAGGGCATACGCCAGGGAGCACAGGACGCCGGGTCGGCCGTGGCCTCGGCGTCGCCACGCCATTGCCAGGCCGGCAACAAAGACCGTCAGCCCCAGGTCTTCCTTGACGAGGACCAGCGGCACCAGCCACGCCATGCATGCGCCCCACCGCCGCTCCACGAAGGCGACGCCCCCGAACGCCAGCAGCGGGACGGCCAGGCAGACCTCGTGAAACTGAGCGGCGACCGCACCCTGCAGCCCCCACCCGAGCCCGTAGGCGAGCCCCACGAGGAACGCGCCCCCTCGGCCGAGGAGGCGCTGTGCAAGGCGCGCGATGGGAAGCACCGACACCGCGAGCAACACGTCCTGGACGACCAGGAGCGTCAGCGCGGAAGGGAAAAGGCGAAAGATCGGCCCCAGCAAGGCCAGAAGCGGGTGAAAGTGGTCTCCGAGGAGGTTGTAGCCCGGGCCCTTAATGGGAACGATTGGCGCCTCGAAGCGCGAGTAGGCCTGGACGGCCTCGGTGAAGATCCCCAGGTCCCACGAGGGGGCGGCGAGCGCGCGCCACTGCGCCACCGAGTAACAGACGTAGAGCGCGCCGACGGCGCACGCAATGACGGTGGGCAGCCACCAGGTCGCAACGACGCGCCCTACGGCTAATCGATCCGGGCCCTTCACCCGACCATCTCCGCGGGGCGCGAGGCGGGAGAGTCACCAGCCTCCGCCTCGTCGCGTGCCGAGGCAGGCGCCGGGTAGGGCACGCCGATCCCCTGCTCGTGGTCGGCTCGGCGCTTCGATCGAGCGTCGGAGTGGAAGACCTGACTGACGGTGGCTCGCACCGCGTCGAACATGCGCGCCGGGCGGTTCAGGGAGCCCAGCGATCGGTCCGCGCCCGAGTGCGTGAAGTTGCAGGGGACCTCCATGACGGACAGCCCCGCGCGCAGGACGCTGATCGTCATCGCGGCCTCGAGTGCGTAGCGGCCCGCGAACGGCATGGCGGCGTCGATGGCCTCGCGCGTCAGGCACCGCTGGTAGCTCAGGGGGTAGTGGCAGTACCAGCCGGTCTTGCGGCGGATGAGGCGGCGCACCACGGCGGGGCCGTAGCCCGAGTACTCGCGGCCGGTGGCCGGGACGGCGATCGCCATGTCGACCTGGCGGGCGAACACGGCCTCGACCAGGGCGGTGGCCTCGACGGCGGACTCACCCAGGTCGGGAGAGAGCAGCAGGATGTGGCGGGGCGGGCCGTCGGGACGGTCGCGCATGGCGGCGACCTTCACGCCGGTTTCGATGGCCGAGGCGCGCCCGCGCTCGACGGAGTGGCGCACGACGACAGCGCCCGCGGCTCGGGCGGCACGTCCAGTGTCGTCCGTGGAGCCATCGTCGACGACAATGAGGAGGTCAACGCTGGGTATGGCGCGGCACGCGCGCACAGTGGCCGCGACGGCGCGGCCGACGTTGTGGGCAGCGATGACCGCAGCGACGCGCTGCGGGTGGGATCCTCGGGATCCGCTTGGATAGTTCACGAATAACAGTCTACGGGCGGCGGGGCACTCTCGCGCCCCACCGCCCGTAATGTGAGCGACAAATCTATCTAAACGATAGGTAAACTCAGGCTCAGCGGATCGTCACGGCGCGGGATACGAGGCCCTGGCGCGCGCGGCGCTCCTTATCATCCAGACGCTCGGTGACGGTGAGGGCCTCGGCGAGGGCCTTGGCGAGGGCCTGCGTGCCGGGCGCGACGTCGGAGGCGCTGGCCCCCTCGGGCAGCTCGAAGACCGGGACGATGAGGCCGCACGCACGGAAGGAGCCCACGTAGCGCGAGCCCTCACCGACGTTGGCCTCGCCGCGCGCGGCCAGGCGGGCAAGCGCGTCGAAGAGCTTGGCCTCGTCGTTATCCGTCAGGAAACGCACGAAGTTACGGTTCATCTCGCACCAGTACGCGCCGGGGACGCCGGGCACGGGCTCGGTCGGGATGATCTCGTCGCGGTTTTGCTCGAGCGCGCGGCGCGTCGACTCGTCGATCTCCTCGGCGGGTTCGAACCAGAAGGAGAAGTCCTCCTCGAGCTTCATGTCCGTGAAGCTGTCGAGGTCGAGGATGTCCTGGAGACGCTCGGACGGCTCGCGCACGTCGATCGAGATGACGCCCTCGTCGCCTGCTTCCTTCGCAGCGATGGCCGCGAGCAGCGCGGCACCCGCGTCGTGGCTGAGGTCTGCGGAGTTCGAGCGGGTCTGCAGCGCAACGAGGATGCGGCCGTCGGGGCGCACCATCGCGGGGTGCCCCTCGGGCAGGAGAGTCACGAAGTCGAATTCGACGGCGCCGTGGTCGGCGTCGGTGCGTGCGGTCAGCGTGGCCGCCGGGATGAGCTCGCGCATGGCGACCAGCTCGATCTCCTTCGGCAGGCCCTCGTAGGGGCGCGCGACAAAGGGGATCGGCGGGCGATACGCCTTGAGCTTGGCGGGATCGGTGACCTTCTTACGGCGGCTAGCTTTACCCATGGGTGTAATCGTAGCGGGTTTCGCTCAATCGACGAGGTGGGGGCTGGGCGAGCCGGTCCACTCACCCCAGCCCACGCCTCCCCACGCTCCGCCCCGCGCCTTCCCACACTCCGCCCCACCCTCCCCAAATGGTGCACGTAATTTGGTTCCCCTACCTTTTATTAGGTATCGAGAATTGCCCGGAATTCCAACAATCCGATTTCAATGTTTGAAATAGGTCGCGGGGAATTACGTGCGACATTTTTGGGTAAACACGCGCCTGGGCAGGGTCCGGGCGCAGGCCTCGTCAACGGCCCCGGGCGATGACCTCCACGCCGGGCAGCGCCGCGCGGTAGGCATCGAGGAAACGTTCGTACCCGGCCACACCCTCGACGGTGGGCTCCAGGGTCGACACCGAGGCCCCTGCGAAGACGCGCTCGGAGAGGTAGTCCGGCAGCGCAAGGCCAGCCTCGCCCCCCGCGAGAACCGCACGGTAGCGCGCGAGAACCGCGATACCCCATGCGCCACCCTCGCCCGCGGTGTCACCCACGGACACGGGGATGTTCAGCGAGTCGGCGAGGATCTGCTGTGCGACGCCGGGCGTCTTGAAAAGGCCGCCGTGCGCGAACAGCGAGTCGAGGCGCACGCCCTCGGCGCTCAGGATGTCGACTCCGATGCGCACGGCCGCGAAGATGCTCATGAGCTGGGCGCGCACGGCGTTGGCGAGGCTCACGCGCGCGTCGGCGGTGTGAGTGAAGACCGGCTGGGCCGCCTCCTGGCCGACGAGCGGCTCGGCGGACAGCGTGTTGTAGACCATGACGCCGCCCGCGTCGGCCTCGCCCGTGAGCGCGTGGACATAGAGCGCGTCGTAGATCGCCGGGACACTCACGTCGGCGCCGACGAGGCGCGCGAAGTCCGCGAACCAGCCCACCCACGCGTCAATCTCAGACGCGCCGTTGTTCGAGTGAACCATCGCGACGGGCGAGCCGTCGGGCGTCGTCACCATGTCGATCTCGGTGTGCAGCTCGGCGAGCGAACGCTCGAGCACCGCCATGAGGAAGACCGAGGTGCCGCACGAGATGTTGCCGGTGCGCTGCGCGATCGCGTTCGTGGCGATCATGCCGGTGCCCGCGTCGCCCTCGGGCGGACACATCGCGATCCCCGGCTGGAGCGTCCCGGTCGGGTCGATGAGCGCCGCACCCTCGGGGGTCAGCGTGCCCGCGTCCTCGCCCGCGCTCAGCACGGTCGGGAGCACGTCGCGCAGACGCCACGGGACCCGGTCGACGACGAGGGCCTCGTACTGATCGAGGTAGGACTCCACGTACGTGCCCGTCGTCGAATCAATCGGGAACATGCCCGAGGCGTCACCGATGCCCAGGACATGGCGGCCCGTCAGCCGCTCGTGGACCCATCCCGCCAGGGTCGTCAGGCGGGCGACGCGCGGCGCGTGCTCCTCGGCGTCGATGACGGCCTGGTGCAGGTGAGCGATCGACCAACGCAGCGGAATGTTAAAGCCAAAGAGGCGGGTGAGTTCGTCGGCTGCGCGTCCCGTGTTCGTGTTGCGCCACGTGCGGAAGGGCGCGAGCAGGTTGTCGTCTGCGTCGAAGGCGAGGTAGCCGTGCATCATGCCCGAGATGCCGATCGAGCCGTAAGACGTGGGGGTGACGTCGTAGCGCTCGCGCACGTCGGCGACCAAGGAGGCGTAAGCGCTCTGCAAACCGGCGACGACCTCGTCAAGGGTGTAGGACCACAGGCCGCCCTCCAGGTGATTCTCCCACCCGTGGCCACCGGTGGCGAGGACCTGGTGGTCGGGGCCGATCAGGACGGCCTTGATGCGGGTCGAGCCGAACTCGATGCCGAGCGCGTTGTCTGCGGCGGCGATGGCGGCGCGGGGGTCGGTGCTCATGAGTGCTCCTTGGGTCTTCATTGACGAGGCCGTGGCTCGGAATGCGCTAACGGTAACACTTTCGCGCAGGTAGCGACGGGGACCTGCGATCCTTTATCAAACACGCTGCACGATATTGGTAGATTTACGCCTTTTTGACGGCGTTGTTATCCCATCAGCCTAATGCTCCGACCCACCCATCTTCCACTCCATAAGCCTTTCCACCTGACGGCTCGGCGTTGTAGACTACGCGTAGTCACATTTGAGGAGGACGCATGTCTACGGCACGGGTTGCACGCTCCGTCAAGCTCGATCCCGAGATCGATGCCCGGCTCACAGCCCTTGCGCAGCGGACGGGACGAACGAAATCGTTCTACATGAACCGCGCCATCGAGTCAGCGCTTGAAGAGATCGAGCTCGCCTACTCACTGCAGGCCGAACTCGAGGACATCCGCAGTGGACATGCAGCATCGGTGAGCCTCGACGAGGCGGTGAAGACCCTTGGCCTGGAGGACTGAGCTGTCACCGCGCGCACTGAAACAGCTCAGCGAGCTCGATAAGCCGACCGCGAGACGCATCATCGACTATCTCCGCGAGACCGTGAGCGGCGAAAATCCCCGCTCACGCGGGAAGGGACTGACCGGCAACCTCGAGGGCTTCTGGCGATACCGGGTCGGCAACTACCGGATCATTGCGTCCATCGAAGACGATGAGCTATTGATCCTCGCCATCAACATCGATCACAGGTCTCGGATCTACCGCTGACCTACTGAACGCCGAAACCCTCGATAACGAGCTCACGCGCGCGGTCGATCGCGGCGAGTTCCTTGTCCGTGAGGGGCTTGGTGGCGCTGCGCTCGATGAAGGTCAGGACGACGGACGCGTAGACGTCCGCGGCCAGCGGGAGCACCTCGTCATCCATGCGACCGCGCGCCCAATCGGTAAATACCGAACAGCATGTGCGATAAAGCTGCTCATGCAGGTCGCCGTGGCCACCCACGCGGATCGCCAGCAGGGTTGTCAGGGCCTGCCCATTGCGCGCGTACACGTCTGCGAGGTGGCGGGCGACTGCGCGGGCATCGCGTCCCTCGCCGAACCACAGGCCTTCGAGCGCCGGGGTGATCTCGTCGACGAGAAAGGACACGACCTCTGCGAGCAGCGCGTCCTTGTCGGTGTAGTGGTCGTAGAAGGTCGTGCGCGACACCATCGACGCGGAGCAGATATCGGTGACACTCACGTGCGCGTAGGGCTTGGCCTGGCACGCCCTGACGAGGCCGGAGCGGATCGCCCGACGCGTCTTTCGGATGCGCAGGTCCAGGTTCTTCTCGGCGTCGCGCCCATGCTTATCCGCACTCCGCAGGAACATGTCTCTCCGATCAGTTTTCCTCTATTAATGGGCTTATCCTACGCATAGCGGTCGCATCATTCGGTAACCAACACTCCGTTTGTTATTGTTCGGCCCGCCCTATCGGAGCAGGCGATACGGTCGAGACATGTTCACCGAGTACACCGGCAATCGCCAATTCGACCTGCAGCTCAACCGAACCTTCGCGCC
Source organism: uncultured Actinomyces sp. (assembly GCA_938041695.1). Classification (GTDB taxonomy): domain Bacteria; phylum Actinomycetota; class Actinomycetes; order Actinomycetales; family Actinomycetaceae; genus Pauljensenia. The sequence goes on along the minus strand of CALISI010000083.1, from coordinate 22,070 downwards.
GATCCTCGACCGAGCGGGCATGGAGACGATCGCGTCGACCACGCTCCCCCGCCTGCGAACGACGAAGCAGATCACGGAACTCGCACAGCGCCTCGCCGAGCGCTTCTCCTCCGAGGGCGACAAGGACGCCGCGTGGCGTCTCTACGAGCTCGCGGCCTTCTACCTTGGCGCGGACGACCCGCGCAAGCGGCGCTTCATCAACGCCATGTCGACCTCCTTCGACGAGGCCCACCGAGGCCTCGCGCTCACCCGTCACACGATCCCCTATGGGGACGGGGAACTGACCGCGATGCGATGGGAGGCCAACCCGACCGACCGCGCGCAGGCCCTCGCGGGCACCCCAACCACGCTCGTCATGATGAACGGCTTCGACGGGTATGCGGAGGAGATCATCGGCTTCGCGTCCCACTTCCCGACCCGCCCCTTCGACATCATCGCCTTCGATGGGCCGGGTCAGGGGCACACGGTGCTGGCGGGCATGCCGCTCGAGCCGCAGTGGGAGCGTCCGACGAACGCGGTGATGGACTACTTCGGCATCAAGAGTGCTGCGGCGCTCGGCGTCTCCTTCGGTGGCTACCTCGTCATGCGCGCGGCCGCCCACTGCCCGCGCATCATCCGCGTGATCGCCTTCGACATGATGTACCGGCTCCTGGACGGCCTGACGGTGCCACTGCCTCGTGCCCTGCGTCCCATGGCGGACGCGATCGTGGGGAACCCGAGGCCAGCGTGGCTCGTCGACGCCGCGCTGAGGACGGCCTCGCAACTCAACGCAGACCTGTCGTGGAAACTGCGGCAGGCCTCGCACCTGACCGGGCTGAGCAGGCCGAGCGAGGTGCTGCGGGCGTTCGGCGACTACACGATGGAACCCCTCGAGGGGCGCATCACTCAGCCGTGCCTGGTGCTGGCCGGGGACGCAGACCAGTATGTGCCCTTCGAGCGCCTGGGCGACGTGCGCAGAGCGTTGCGGAACGCGGAGTCCCTGGACGTGCGGGTCTTCCGTCACACACAGGACCCGGACATGGCGCAGCACTGCCAGATCGGGGACCTGGACCGCGCCTTCGCGATGATGGGCGACTGGCTGCAGGCAGCACATCATGTACGTTAACCCTCTATTGCGCACGTTAACCCGCTATTACGCGTGTGGGCAGGGCTGCCCACGTGCGAATTAGCGGGCCCACGTGCGAATTAGCGGGTTAACGTGCGAAAAACATGGGCACGTGCCGACGCGCGCGTGCAACCATCGAAGAATGCTAGCAACCACCGCTCAGCGGCCGCCAACCCCGCAGCGGCGCATGATGCCGTGCATGACCGCGGCGGCACCGTCGTTTTCGACGGCGGCCGTCACGTGGTCGGCGTGGGCGCGCACCTCGTCGGAGGCCCCACCCATGGCGACGCCGAAAGCCGCCCACTCGATCATCGCGATGTCGTTCGTGCCGTCCCCGACAGCGACGGTCCCAGCCGCGGAAACGCCCAGTCGCGCGCGCAACGACTCCAGCCCGGTCGCCTTGGTCACGCCGAGCGGCTCAATGTCCGCCCAGGACGTCCACCCGACGAACACCTCATGGGTGCGCGACACGTCCAGGGACGACAGGATGCGATCGAACTCCTCGCGGTCCATGTCGGCGGCGCGCACGACGATCTTCGGCGTGGGCGTGGAGGCAAGCTCCTCCATCGACACGATGCGGTGATCGCTCCCTTCGATCTCGTTGTTCGGGAAGCGAGCGGACAGCAGGATGTCAGGGTGCGGCATCGATGCGAACACCGAGCCGGGCACGGCCACGGCGATCTCCTCCAGGATCGGACCGGGCACGAAGGTGCGCTCCTCGACGATCTCGCACGCACCGCCGCTCACGCGCACGAGGGTCGCGCCGTTATTACACAGCGCCCACCCGTCCGTGAACTCCAGGGCATCGAGAACGGGGATCACACCCTCGAGCGCGCGCCCCGAGGCGATGAGCACGTGGGCACCCGCGGCGGCGAGGCCATGGATCCCCTCGAGCACACGCGGAGTCGCCCCCGCCGGTGTCAGGATCGTGCCGTCGATGTCGAGCGCGACCAGCACCTGGCCCGCCCACGTCGGAAAGTCGGCGGGCAGGGCGGCCGAGGCCTCGTCGAGGAGAACCTCGAAGGGGCGAGCGGCTTCCCCGGTGGAGGGGACCGTCAGGAAGCGCTCTTGGCTCATCGAGCGACCGGGCTCAGAACCTCGAGTCCCCCCAGGTAGGGACGCAGGGCCTCGGGCACGTAGATCGAGCCGTCCGCCTGCTGGTGGTTCTCCAGGAAGGCGACGATCCAGCGGGTCGTGGCCAGCGTGCCGTTGAGCGTGGCGACCGCGGCCATGCCGTCCTCGCGACGCTCGCGAATGCCGAGGCGGCGCGCCTGGAACGTCGTGCAGTTCGAGGTCGACGTGACCTCCATGTAGCGCTCCTGGGTGGGCAGCCACGCCTCACAGTCGAACTTGCGGGCGGCGGAGGTACCCAGGTCGCCGGCGGCCGTGTCGATGACGCGGTAGGGCAGCTCGACCTTGGCCAGCATCTCCTCTTCCCACGCGAGGAATCGCTGGTGCTCCTCGGCGGCGTCCTCGGGGCGGCAGTAGCTGAACATCTCGGCCTTGTTGAACTGGTGGACGCGGATGATGCCGCGCGTGTCCTTGCCCGCGGAGCCGGCCTCGCGGCGGTAGCAGGTGGACCAGCCCATGTAGCGCTTGGGGCCTCCCGACAGGTCGAGGATCTCGTCGGCGTGGTAGCCGGCGAGGGCCACCTCGGACGTGCCCGTCAGGTACAGGTCGTCGGCGGGCAGGTAGTAGATCTCGTCGGAGTGCTCGTTGAGGAAGCCCGTGCCGCCCATGATCTGCGGGGTGACCAGCGTCGGGGTCATCATCGGTACGAAGCCGTTGGCGAGCGCCTGATCCATCGCCATCGTCATGATGGCCAGCTCGAGGCGGGCGCCGATGCCCTTGAGGTAGTAGAAGCGGGCGCCGGAGACCTTCGCGCCGCGCTTGGTGTCGATCGCGTCCAGGCCCTCACCGAGCACGAGGTGATCCTGGGGCTCAAAGCCCTCGGCCGCGAAGTCGCGGGGAGCGGGGCCCTCGTGGCGCAGGACCACGAAGTCGTCCTCACCGCCGACGGGCACGCCGTCGAGAACGAGGTTCGGCAGGAGGCGGGCGAGGCGGTCGGCCTCGGCGTCGGCGGCGTTCGCGGCAGCCTCAGCGGCCTTCACCTGCTCGGCGAGCTCCTTGGCCTTCGCCAGGATCGCCGGGCGCTCATCCTTGGAGGCGCGACCCACGGACTTGGAGACCTCTTTCTGGGTGGCTCGCAGCGTCTCGAAGGCCTGCAGGGCCTCACGACGGGCAGCGTCGGCCTCGATGATTTCATCGACGAGGCCGGGGTTGGCTCCGCGGGCACGCTGGGAGGCGCGGGCGGGTTCGGGGTTTTCACGCAGGGCACGCACATCAATCATGCGTCCCATCCTATGCCAGGTGGCATCCTGTGTCCTCAATCGGGCCGCGTGTGAATTCAACACAACAGGTCAGGGTTACACACAAACCACATGCCTGTTATCCTCAAAAGCCTGAAAGTTATCCACCTTTGGTGCATAACCGTGTGGATAAGATGATGCCGAGCCTACACCAGACAGGCACTTATGACACGAAGTACAACGAAAAGCCACTTAACAGTCCATCCACAGGGCACCCGCAGGCTACGCTTGTCCACATGGACGCAATATTCTGGGCACTCGCAGCCTCCGCCGGAGCCGGAGCGATCGGCGTCGCGCGCCTAGCAACCGCCCTCAGCCGTCGGCACCGCCGCCGCCAGGCCCTTGAAGTCCCCGCCTCCGTGGATGACCCGACGCGAGGACGGCCGCGCCCCTGGATCATCATGAACCCCTCCAAGCATCAGGACCCCCAGGCCTTCAAGGACCACATCAACCGCAAGGCCAAGGAACTGGGCATCGACCACGTGCACTGGCGCGAAACCACCCGCGAGGACCCGGGTACTGGACAGGCCGTGCGCGCCCTCGAGGAGGGCGCCACCGTCGTCATCGCCGCAGGCGGAGACGGAACCGTGCGCGCCGTCGCAGCAGGCATGGCCGGATCCGGCGTACGCATGGGCATCATCCCCGTGGGCACGGGCAACGTCCTAGCCGGCAACCTATCCATCCCCGAAGACCCCGCACAGGCCCTCGCCGTCGCACTCGACCGCAACCACCGCGCCGTCGACCTGGCCTGGGTGCGCATCGAAGACGCCACGCAGGAATCCGATCAGCCCGCCGAGGGCGGCCTCCGCCTCGCCGCGCACGCCGCCGGGCACCCCGAGGACAACCGAGAGGGCGAAGCAGCCCCGGCCTCGTCGAACGAGCCGCGCGCGGACGAATACGCCTGCCTCGTCGTCGCGGGAATGGGCTACGACGGCGAGACCATGGCCGACACGGACCCCGAGCTGAAGAAGCGCATCGGGTGGATCGCCTACGTGTGGGCGGGCCTGGGCGCGATGGGCGTTCCTCGTATGAAGGCGCGCCTGACCCTGCGCTCCCCCGCCGCGGCCGCTCCGGATCCCCTCGGGATCGGCGACCAGATCTCCGGTTCCGTCATCCGCGAGGCCGGGGACGTCGCGGACGAGGTCACCGAGATCGAGGCGCGTTCCGTCATGTTCGCCAACGCCGGCGAGATGAAGATGCTCATCCTGGCACCCGACGCGAATCTGTCTGACGGACTCATCGACGTCATCGCCGTCGACGCGCAGGCTGGCCTGCTCGGATGGGCGGACGTGACCTGGAAGATGCTCGGCCAGCTGATCGGGCTTCGCCCCGTGAACCTGCCCGTCGCGACTGGGACGGTCGCCTTCCGCCAAGCGAAGGGCGCATCAGTGACGAGCAAGAAAGCCCAGGTGTGCCAGGTGGACGGGGACGCGATCGGCGTTGCCCGCACCATGCACGTACGCATGCAGGCGGGTGCCCTCGACATCGCCGTTCCCGCCGAGCGTACGTGGATGGAGCTGCTGCCGAGCTGATGTGATAGCCTCCTGCGGCGCGCGATGTATCGGGCATTGGTGAATGACGGGGAGCAATCCGAGTCATATCTGCGATGGCCCAAAGGGTTGCCCGCATCTGGGCTTGTTGCTAAATGGTGTTACACCACTGAGCGGGGTATGACACCAGCTCGGGGGTAGTGCAATGCTCCCCAACTGGTGCAATGCTCCCTATCTAGTGCAGACCTGCCCGATCTAGCTCGCTGGAGCAGCGCGTGCCGCGCACGAGCTTGTTGCCAAGTAGCAGTGCACTACTTAGCGCAGCGTTGCACTACTTCGCGTAGCATTCCACTAGATAGGAAGCAGTGCAATACCCCCACAACTAGTGCATTGCTGCTGCATCTAGTGCAGTGCTGCAGGGTCTGCGCCCCATTGAACGCCGACAGGAGGCACTGCCGGCGACAAATTCCACGACGACGCTTGTTACCGATGAGGCGTTACAGCCGATCAGGAAGATTCAACCCCTTCTGATCGGGTGGAATCTTCCTGATCAGGTTGAATCTCCCCAAACGAGTTGAATCCCGACGATGGGACGCTAGATTTCTCGTTGCACCTCGACCAGGCATCTAGTGACGCCTCAGCGCGGAGCCTCGAGGCTAAGACTCGCCCATCTCCAACACCAACCCACTGCACATCTCCACGATCTGCCTTGTTTCTCAGTGGTGTTACACCACTGAGCGGGGTATGACACCAGCTCGGAGGTAGTGCAACACTCCCTAACTGGTGTAATGCTCCCTATCTGGTGCAGACCTGCCCGATACAGATCGGTTAACAGTTCGTTGGAGCGGCAGATGCCGTGACCCGGCTTATCCCTCAGCGCTGCAGACCTGCCGGGGCGACGCCTCTTGGATCCGCGCGGCAACCCGAGCGTCAGGCCAACGGCCAGGACGGCGCGCTGCCAGCGTCCTCGCCCGTGCCATCCCCGCCGTGCAGCAGGTCCGCGACCCACGCACGACCCGCACGGAAGGCCTCGTCCGTTGTCCCTGGGGCCACCGCCGCGCGCACTCCGTCGACGCGCGGGTAGGACCCCATGAAACGAACCTCCGGCGAGTACCGGTGCAGACCGACGAGCGCAGCCTGGACGCGCTCCTCGCGAATGTGGCCGACGATGTCGATGCTGAACGTGTAGTTGCCGAGGCCGTCCCCGCTCGGGCGCGACTCAATGCGCGACAGGTCGACGCCACGCGCCGAGAACTGCTCGAGGAGGGTCAGCAGCGCACCCGACTCGTTGACGGGCAGGGCCACCTGGATGGTCGTCTTATCCGCGCCGGTGGGCGGGGGCACCACACCGGGGCGGGCCACCAGGACGAAGCGGGTGATCGCGCCCGGATTGTCGGCGACGTCGGTGAACAGGGCCTCCAGGCCGTAGGTGTTGACCGAGACCGCGTTACACAGGGCGGCATCGAAGGAGGCATCGCCGTCCGAGAGCAGCTCGGCGGCGGCGGCCGTCGACGTGGCGGGCACGTGAATCGCGCCGGGGAACGTCTCTTCGACCCAGCCGCGGCACTGCGCCCACGCGTGCGGGTGGGTGCCAATGCGGCGAATATCCTCGGGGCGTGTGCCCGGCAGGACGGCCAGCTGGAAGACGACATGCACGTGCATCTCGGCAACAATGACGAGGGGATCGCCGTGCGAGAGGGAATCCAGCGTCGCATTGACGCCGCCCTCGATGGAGTTTTCGATCGGGACGACGGCGCGGTCGGCCTCGCCGCGACGCACGGCCGCGAGCGCCTGTGGGGCGCTCGTCATCGGCATGAGGATCGCGCCGGCGGGAGCGACCTGGTGGACAGCCTGTTCGGTAAACGTGCCGAAGGGGCCGAGGAAGGCGATACGAAGCTTGTCACCGAGGGGCGCGGGGCCGGGAATGTTCGTCGTCATGGTGTCAAGGGTAACGAGAGCATCGCGCGCGGCGCCGCCTCGTTTCAGCGCCGAGGACGCATTGTGGCCAATCGCGCGGGATTCGAGGGGCGCGCGGACCTCGTGCGAGCACGCCCCGGGAACGAGCACGCCCGGGAACGAGTACGCCGCCGAGCAAGCGTCACCGTTTCAGCTGCCGCCCCCGGGGACGCCGGTCGCGAAGGCGTCGCGGCCGCCGCCGGGGGTGATGTCGCCGCACGCGGTGATCTTCCACAGCTTCGCGGTGCCGCCCGCGTCGACGAGCTCGAACCCGCTGGACGTGTCGACGCCGTAGAGACCCGGGTTACGGGCAGAACGCATGAAGTTGTAGTAGGCGCCGTCTTCTTCCTCGTAGAAGTGCGTGATGCCGAGTCGGCGCACGACCTCGCACACCTCGGGGTCGGTCGCGATGTCGTGGAAGCGCTGGGTGAGGACTTTCTGCGAGGCGCCGTCCGCGTTGACTGTGCTCAGCTGCGGGAAGACGGCCTTGCGCCCGCCGAGAATCTCGGAGTAGGCGGCGCCCGCGATTGGGTCGCCGAGGATGAGAGCGTTGGGCGCGGTCGTGTATTTCATGCGGCGCGCCATGGCGAGTTCGCCGGTGGTGGCCATGCCGGGCTTGCCCAGGTGCGCGGGGTCGTACACGTAGGCGACCGCGGTGTTTCGCGCATCGATCGCGCCGAAGCCGGACAGGACGAGGAGGAGGAGTCCGACGCCCACCTGGATCGGCCAGCGCGGGGCCTCGATCTCGTCGTCGACACCGCGTTCGGCGAGGATGCACTGCAGGGATCTGGTCCACGCGGCATGCAGGGCATGTATGATCGCGGCGGTTCCGACCGCCATGAGGATCGTCAACGCGATGTCTTCGACGCCCATGATGCGTCGGGCGTCCTTGTACCAGGGGGCCAGCAGGTAGGTGCGCAGCGCCGAGTTGGGCGCGTACGCGAGGCCGGTCAGGCCCGCGAGGATCAGGTAGGAGACGAGCGGCCAGCACGGCAGGGGCAGCGCCTCTTCCTCGTCGGACGAGGCCGGGGCCCCCTCGTCCTCGTCCGCTTCCTGCGTGAGTCCGGCCTGTTCGGCGGCGCGCTCGAGGGGGTCGAGCCGGCGCCAGAGGGTGTGCAGGCGCGCGGTCGCGGCGATGCCCGCGATGAGGAGGAGCAGCTGAATGAGGGTCCAGTAGGTGGTGCTCGGCGTGCTCGTGAAGGGCGGGTAGGGCAGGAATGCGTGGGCGAAGGCCTCACCCCAGTTGCTGCCGTCGCGCCGGTAGGCACCCATCGCCTGGATCTTCGACGACGACAGCGCGAGGAGGGGTGCCGCGACGACGCCGAGCGCGAGGGCACCCCATGCGAGGGCGGCGAGCTGGCCTCGTCCATCGCGCTCGTAGGCCCGGCGAGCGAAGGATGCGAGAGAGGCCAGGAGGGGCGCGATCAGCAACGCGAGGATCGAGAACGCGGCGCTCGGGTGCGCACCGACGAGGCCGAGGGCGCCGATCAACAGGAAGACGGCCTGCGGGATGCGCCGCATGAACGCGCGCACTCCGTCTCCGGCTCGCAGATCCGTGGTAAAGCGCCGACCGACGACGATCGCGGCGGCGGCGAGCCCCGGGACCAGCGCGGTGCCGGTCGAGTTGGGCCACTGGTTGTACATGGTGAGCGCGTCGGCCGGCATGTTGAGCAGCATGCCGCCGATGATCGGGGCCGCGAGGAGGGCGCTGCGCGACGCGGTGAGCACCGAGACGAGCGCTGCCAGGCCGATCACCCACACAGCCATGAGCGCCAGCGACGAGACGTTAGCGGTCTGGACGACCGAGTCGTAGCGCGCGAAAAGCGCGACGAACGCGTGCCAGCCCGTCGGATAGTAGACGCTGCGGCCGCCGTAGAGCTCGTGGAGCCCTCCGAAGGGGCTCGCATCCTTTCCGTAGAGGATCGCGTGCACGCCGTTCTGGTGGAAGGTCGGGTCCCACTGCTGGACGGGGTTAGCCGGGTCTGCGCCCGCAAGAAGCGGCCACGCGGCCACGAGGAAGCCGACGAGGATTGCTCCCCACGTGGAGGCGCGGACGGCCGCCTGCGCGCCACCGATGGGCACGCGCACGCCGATGGCCTCGCGCAGGGGAACTCCCCGCAGCGAGAAACCGCCGTTGCTGCGGTGAAAGAAGCTCAGCGCCCACGCGGTCGCGCCGCCGATAGCGCTCAGGCCGAGGACTGGCAGGGCGGTGGAGGGTTCCCACTCAATGTCGAGGGCCGGGTAGGCCACTGACAGGAACGTGACGAGGCCGAAGGTGAACGCGGGCGCGGCCGCAACCGCGACGAGCGACGAGCGCCCCCCGGCCCGCAGCCACATGAAGCCCGGCAGCACCAGGGCGACCATCATGGCCAGCAGGGTCGGAAGCAGCATCCACCAGGCCAGCACGGCTTACTCCTCCTCGGATGCGGCGCGGCGCTTACCGATCATCTCAATGATGACGGGCAGGACCGACGCGAGGATGATGACGCCGAGGATGAGCGTCAGGTTGTCGTGCACGAAGGGAACGTTGCCCAGGAGGGCGCCCACGAGGATGAAGCCTGCGCCCCAGAGAAGAGAACCGAGCGTGTTGAAGACCAGGAACTTCGCGTAGGGGTAGCGGGCAATGCCCGCGGCGATCGGGATGAAGGTGCGCACGAAGGGAATAAAACGGCCGATGACCAGCGAGCGGCCTCCGTAGTTCGTGAAGTAGTGCTCCGCCTTCTCCAGGTGCTCCGTCTTGAGGATGCGGGCGTCCGGCTTGAAGAAGCGCCGTCCCCACTTCGCGCCCAGGAAGTAGCCGATTTGCGCGCCGATGAACGCGGCGACGACGACGAGGAGGATCAGGGTCGGCAGGTGCAGGCCGAGGCGGTCGTGGAGCAGGCCCGCGGTGAACAGCAGGGACTCACCGGGCAGGACCGGGAACAGGACACCGGACTCGATGAGGACGATGAGCATCGTTCCCCACAGCACCCATGGCCCCATGGCAACGAGCAGGGTCTCGGGATTTTTAAACCACTCGATAACGGTGTGCAGCATCGACGGATCTGATGCGGTCACGAGTGTCGACCAGGTCACGATAGGGCCCTTTTCTGCCGGGAATGTATCACCCTAACCCTACCTTTGTTGACCGCGACTATAGGATAGGCAACATGAGGAAGCGCAAGGATTCACACGACGGCTCGCCGGTCGCTGACACAAACCTCCTCTTCGTCCCATCATCATCTGACGATTCCGCTGAGAACGGGGTCGACGCCCTCATGGGAATGATCGACGACAGCGGCGTCACGGCGCCTCCCCCGCCCGCCACCACCGATTCCGATAGCGCCGCCGACGCGCAAGAGCCCGCCCCGGCCTCGTCCACGCCCGTGGCCACGGACAGCACCGCAGATGCGCACGGCGCCGAGGAAGCGGCCCCCGCGAACGCATCCGAGGAGGCGGAGAAGACCCCCGCCCCGGCCACCGGCGAGATCGCCGCGACCCTGCCCGTGCGCCGCATGCGCCTGCCCCGCCCCGTCTACATCGCCGACCGCATCACGAGCGTGCGACGCCGCCGCGAGGACGCCATCGACGTCGTCATCTCCCTCATCGCGATTTTCTTCATCTGGACGATCGGCGCGCTCGCCAGCGCAACCACGCGCGGCGTCACCATGGACGTCCTCAGCTTCCAGCTGGTCCGCAAGATCCTCATCCTGCCGGTGAGCATCACCGAGGGCCTCATCATTTTGACTACGCCGATCCTCGTGATCGTCTCGCTCGCACTGCGCAGACGCCTCCAGGCGATCATCCAGGTCCTGGTCACGAGCCTCGTGGCGGCAGTCGGCGGCTGGATCATCATCCTGCTGACGGGGCTGCTCCCCTCGGAACTGACCGCGCCGCTGAGCGTGGACCGGGCGCTCGCCACCCAGGGCTCACAAACGGGCATCGCGATTGCGATCAACCTGGTGATCATGACCCTGTGCGCCCTGTTCACCTCCGCGGGCGAGGCCCAGTCCATGAAGGCGATCCGCTGGGGTTGGACCGGCCTGTGGATCGTCCTCATCCTGGGCGTGCTGCGCTCCTCCATGACTCTGCCCGTCGCTTTCATCTCCGTGTTCCTGGGCCGCGCCTTCGGCTCGGGCTCGCGGTGGATCATGGGTTATGACGACCAGAGGGCCAAGGGCGCGAAACTCGTCGAGGCGCTCCTCGGCATCGGGATTACGCCCTCGCGGATCGTGCGCACCGACCTCGACACCACCGAGGAGCCTCTGTCGACCTGGGCCGTCGCCGAAGACCCGCGCGGCCACCTCACGCAGATGCCCGCCGACCTGGGCGACATGGGCGTCACGGTGACGCGTCACCCGGGCCAGGACCACCACCGCCACTACCAGGCGTGGAGCGACACGGGCGTGGCCTACGAGCTCATCGCCATGGACCCCGGCCAGGAGCTGACCGGCACCCTCCTCGAAATGTGGAACAACCTGCGTCTGCGCGGCATCAGCCGGTGGGTGTCCCCCTCGCTCAAGGCGCAGGCCGAGCGCTCGTCGTTCACGACGCTGCAGGCGCTGCGTGCGGGCGTGTTCACGCAGGAGCCGATCGGCATCGCCTCGGCCTCCGACTCGATCATCCTGGTCATGTCCGCGCTGCCTCCGACGACCCCGCTGACGGAACTCAGCGAGGCCGCGACGGACGAGGTCTTGGATCGCGCGTGGGAGCAGCTTCACTTCGCGCACGTGCGCGGCATTTCGCACCGCGCCCTCACTCCCGAGGCCGTGGTCGTCGATTCCTCCTCGGACGTGTGGCTCCTCGACTGGGATTCCGGCGAGGTTGCGACGACCGAGCTCAACCAGTCGATCGACATCGCGCAGATGCTGGTCCTCACGGCGCTGGCCGTGGGACCCGAGCGGGCGCTCGAGGCCGGACGGCGCTGCGTGGGTGAGGAGACGCTGATCGCGTGCGCCCCCGTCATCCAGAAGCCCGTTCTTCCCGCGTCGGTCAATCAGCGTCTGCGCCGTTCCGACCTGCTGAGCGAGCTGCGTGCGGCCCTCGTGGGCGACTCCGAGGCCGAAACCGCGCCGACGGCTGACCTGCGGCGCTTCCGCCCGCGCACGATCTTCACGATCGCGGTGGCGTTCATCGCCGTCTTCATCGTTGTGGGCTCGCTGAACTTCAGCGACATCGTGACGACGGTCAAGAGCGCGAACCCATGGTGGATGCTCGCTTCTGCCGTGCTCGCGTGCCTCATCTGGGTCGGCTCCGCGGTACCGCTTGTTGCCCTGTCGCCTGAGAAGCTGAGCCTGCGGGAAACCCTCATCGCCCAGGTCGCGGCCTCGATCATTACGATCGTGGCGCCCGCCGGCGTGGGACCCGCGGCCCTCAACCTGCGCTACCTACGCAAGCGCCGCGTCCCCACCGCGATGGCGGTGACGACCGTGACCCTCATGCAGATCTCGCAGGCGCTCATCACGATCATCCTGCTGCTGCTCGTCATGGTGATCGCCGGGTCGTCACTGTCCGTATCGGTCCCCTACGGCACAATCCTGGGTGTCGTCGCGGTCGTCATGGTCGCGGTCGGCGTCATCGTCGCCGTACCGAAGGTGCGCCGCTGGATCTGGTCGAAGATTCAGCCAACCTGGCAGCAGGTCTACCCGCGCCTCCTGTGGATCATCGGCCAGCCGCGTCGCCTCGCAGCTGTCGTGGGCGGCAACCTGCTGATGAACATCGGCTACGTGGGCGCGTTCTGGACGGCGCTGCTCGCCATGGGCGGTTCGCTGAACTTCTCCACGGTGTCGATCACCTACCTGACGGCGAACGCGGCCGGCTCCTTTATCCCCTCGCCGGGCGGTATCGGTACGGTCGAAACGGCTCTGACCTCGGGCCTGACGGTCGCGGGCATCTCCTCGTCGGTCGCCATCGCAACGGCTCTGCTCTACCGTCTCGTCACCTTCTACGGCCGCATCCCGTTCGGCTGGCTGGCGATGAAGTACATGGAAAAGAAGGACATGATCTAGGGTCTGCCCCGCTGACGCAATCGGTATCCGGCTGTCGCGCGCTACCTCGGCGCGAGGCAGCCGGATTACTATCTGTGCCGAACAGTAGCCTCTTCACTCACGATGCTACAAGCCGGATACATCCACACCCGCGCTCTCGCGTGCCTGACAACAGTCATTTTGTTTCTAGTTACTTCTAATTTTCATCAAATGAGAACTAACTAGATCAATAGAAGTAACTGGATGACTACTTGCTACCGACAGCAATTTCGCATGCAATTCCCCCACATGTCTTTTCACCTTTGAAATCAAATCGTTGGAATTCCGCGGATTTTGAGGCGTGTCAACGAACGCGCCCGGTGGAATTACATGCGACTTTTACTGTGCCACTCGTTTACTGGAGGCTGTTGTTGCCGTCCGGGTATGCCGCCTGGACGCCGCTCACCGCGCGGATCGTCTCCAGCGAACCGGCGGGCACGCGCAGGGCGTAGCCGCGCAGCGCATTGCGGTACTCGCGCTCCACAGACACGGACGCGCCCGGGAAGGACGCAGCCACCGCCTCGTTAATCGAGGCGAGGGTAGCCTCCCCGTCAGCGGCTTCCGCGAGCTGGACGATCACGACGACGGTGGCGTCGGCGTTCTCGCTGCCGGATTGCGCGCTCGGGCCGCTTTGCCCATTCTTCGACGTCAGCGCGGTATCGGGATCGACCGTCGACGAGGCCGGGGCTCCCGGAGCGGACTGGGCGGAGTCAGCGGGAGCGCCGGACTGCGGCGAGGGCGTCGGCGACGTCGCGGTGGAACAGCTCGCGACCGCGAGCGCGCACGTGCCCACTCCGGCCAGGAAAACGGCTGGTTTCTTCATGGTTATCTGCTCCTTGCTGCGGGCGTGCGCTGTCGCGCTGACGCCTCCAACATACCGCAGGCGCCTAGCCGGGGTGCTCGCGGCCCAACATCAAGCTGCGCGCGCTCGTTAACCCGCTATATCGCACGTTAACCCTCGAATCTGAGCGTGGGCAGGGTCGCCCACACTCGTAATAGCGGGTTAACGTGCGACATAGAGGACCCACATGCGGATTAGCGGGCCCACGTGCGCAACATGGGATTGCGCACCCGACGACAGCGCGCGATCACCATAAACTCGCATGCAATTCGATTGCACGGCTATTCATCACCATCCATAAACGTTGCAATTCTGCCGATACAAGCCCTGTTGCAAGAATGTCCTGAAGGAATTGCATGCGACGGGGCCCGGGAGCGCTCACTGCGAGCGTTCCCGGGCCCCGGCCTCGTGAATCGAGAATCAGCGAATCACCGATTCAGATCAGCGCGCACATCAGTGCACCCAAACTCCGTTCGCATCGAACACGTAGGTGCGTCCATTGATGACCTGCGTGCCCGTCAGCATCGCGCCGGAGGGTGCCAGGTAGTACCAGGTTCCCCGATCCTTGACCCAGCCGGTCACCATCTTTCCGTAGGCGTTCAGGAAGTACCAGGTACCGCCGTCATTCACCCATCCGATGGCCATCGCGCCCGAGCCCGTCAGGTAGTACCAGGAGCCGCGGTCGGCCACCCATCCGGTCGCCATGACCTTCGTGACCGGGTCGAGGTAGTACCACTGGCCGCCATCCTTCACCCAACCGCTCACGAGGGCGCCATCGGAGTCGGCGTAGACCCACTCGCCACTCGTGCGCTTGAGGAAGCCGGTCGCCATGTAGCCCGACGGCCCGAACTGGTAGTCGTGGCCGTTGATGGTGAACCAGCCGCCCTTGAGGTAGGTCGACCCATCGGCGCAGGCGTACCACCAGCCGACGCTATCCTTCACCCAGTGACCGCCCTCGGGGTTCACGCACGGGCTGGGTGTGCCCGGGTTGGCGCTGGGCAGGTTGATCGGGAAGATCTCGGAGGGGTTGAGGCCGTAGTCCCACGCGAGGATGTAGGGGTTGGCGATGACGTCGCCGGTGCCACCCTGGTCGGTCCACGCCTGCTTGATGACGCTGAGCGGGATCTCGACGTGGTACACGTACCGGCCGTCGGCTCCAACACTGCCCTCATCTTCGGTGAAGACGTGGCGGTAGAACCACAGGCCGTCGGCCGGGTCGTGCAGGTCGATCGCGGCCAGCGGCGAGTCGTCGGTGACATCGAAGGTGACGACGAAGCCCTCATCCTTGCCGGAGTACACCAGATCGGAGATGACCGGGGCCTTCGTGTCGAGGCGGAAGTTGTAGGAGATCGACTGCCGGGCAGACGACGGACCGTCGTTGGATGCGGCGATTCGCAGCGTGTAGGCGCCGTCGGGCATCTGCGCGAACTTCTCCGCGTTCGCGTCGAAGGCGGTGGACTCGTGGTAGGCCTCGACCCAGGTGTTCTCCTCGCTGCTCGTCAGGTAGACGGACTTCCAGTTCTGGTGGTTGGTCACGGAGAAGACCGTCTCCCCGGCCTCGTTCGTGTAGGTGCTGGTCAGCGAGTGGACGCTGCGCAGCGTGCCCGTGCGCGGTTCGAGGATCGTGGGGGCGCCCGAGGCTGTGGACCGCGAGATCACGTAGCGCTGCGGATTCGGGTCGCCGGTGCGGTCGGCCACCTTGACGAGCGGGTTGTAGCCGAGGGCGGCGCCGGTCTGGCCGTTGACGATATCCGAGGCCCGAGTGTGCGCCCCGCCCACAGAGGCGAGCGCGTCGAAGATGGGGGCCTTGCCCCAGTCGCCGTAGAAGCCCAGGTAGGGCACGGCCAGATCCGGCTGTCCGTCAGTCTTCGAGGCGAAGCGGACGAAACCATCCAGGAACGTCCCATTGGGCGTATTGTCCGCGACGTAGGAGTCAAACTCACTACCCGGCGCGATGTCGATGCCGACGGTCGCCTCACCGCTCGCCGGAACCGTCACCGTCGCACCCTCAGCCGAGGCGGAAGCGGCACCGGAGTACGTGATCTCCACGCCATGGCCTCGCCAATCCGAAGAATGCTCCGTGAAGAAACCACCGTCGACGATCTCCGACAGCGCCTGAGAGCTCAACTCATAGGTGGCCGGAACGCCCGAGAGGTTATGCAGCGTGACATCAAAGTGCCAGCCCTTCGTCCCGTCCCCCAGGTCTGCCTTGGGCCGAGACTGCTCGGGCGCACCCACCACCGTCGGGTACACCGACGAGGTCGTCGCCGCCAGCGCGTCCACCAGGCCCGCACCCTGCTTACGCGGGGAGTACAGCGCACCCGTCGTCTGCGCCGCATCCGTCAGAGGACGGGCCGTGCCCATAATGAGGTTCTGCACCAGATCAGCCTGCTGGCGCGCACTCATCGACGCAAACAACGGATCAGACTGCACGCGCTGCAACACGATCGCGCTAATGCCAGCCATCTGGGGCGTGGCCATCGAGGTGCCCGAGGTCTGCTCGTACGCACCGTTCGGTATCGACGAGAAAACGTTGCCACCGGGCGCAGCGATCTCCGGCTTGAGGCGCAGATCCGGGGACACGCCCCACGAGGAGAACTCCGAGGCCTCGTAGATGGAGGACTGGGGCAGGACCTGGCCCTCGGCGATGGAGAGCGTGTGTTCGGGGGCGTCCAGCATGGCTTGGCCGTCAGCCTGGGAGATGAACGCGGCGGGCATGTCCTGCGTCGTCAGGTTCATGATGATGAGCGAGCCGACGGACACGTTGTTGTAGACGAGAATGCCGGCCGGATGCAGGTCGTAGAGGTTCTCGACCTTCTTCTGGTAGGTCATCTTGCCGCGCGAGACCAGGGCGATCTTACCGGCGAGTCCGTCCGGGTATTTCTCCTTGAGGGCGGCGACGTCCTCCTCGGAGGCGAACCCGGCGTCCACGTACTCGTAGGTGCCGGCGGGCAGATCGGAGAAGTAGGCGACCTTCTCGCCGTTCATGCCGCGCGAGCGCTGGTAGCCGATGTCCTTCCCGTTGACGGTGAAGGCGTTACGGATGAGCGCGTTCTCGACGGAGGCGACGGCGACCACGGAGGAGTAGGTGGCGGGTTCATCAATGACCGAGGAGTCGGGGTCCGAGGCGTAGGGCAGGCCCTTGCCGGAGTTGTTGCCGTACCCGGTGGAGAAGGCGTTGCCCGCGGCCGCGTTGACGGTAATACCCGCGTCCTGGAGCTTCTTGTACACAGTCGCGTAGACCGTGTCGGCCTCGTTATCCATGCCGGCCGTCCAGCCGAGCGACAGGTTGATGACGTCAGGGTGCAGGATGAGCATGTCATCGAGGGAGGCGAGCAGCGCCGAATCCAGCAGCGCGTCGTCCTCGCTGCGCGTCACCTTCGCGACGATCACCTGAGCATCCGGAGCGGTACCGATGATCTTGTCGGCGTTGCCCGCCGCGATGCCGGCGACGTGGGTGCCATGGAAGCCGGAACCGCCCTCGCGCGGCGACGCATCGTTGTCACCGTCCGCATAGTCGTAGGCGAAGGGGAACTTCTGCGAGATGTAGACGCCGGTCTTGCCCTCGCCCAGCTGGGACGAGAGCGCGGCGACCTTCTGCGGGTTGAGCGCGGGCGTTCCTGCGAGCGCGCCCGTGAACGCCTGGTGGGTCGTGTCGACACCCGTGTCGATGACGGCGATGACCTTGCCTTCGCCCTTTTGCGCGACCTGGTCGGTGCGCATCATCAGCTGGGCGCTCAGGTTGGCGGGGTCCTGCCCGCCGTTTTGCGAGGCCTCGAGGCCTCCCTCGGCATCGAGGGTCGCGCCGTCGTTCACGTGTCCCTCACGCTCGAGGAACGCTGCGCGCACGCCCGGGGCGCGACGGATCGCGTCGAGCGCACCGGCGGGAGCCTTGAGAGCAAAACCCGTCAGGACGTTGTCATACTCGCGCTCCACCTGGGCCGAGGCGCCGGGGAACTGAGCAGCCACAGCCCGGTTGATCTCGCTGATCGCGCCCTCGCGGGATGCGCCATCCTCGAGCTGGACGATGACGCCGACGACGCGCGCCGTATCCTCATCGCCGGCACTCGAGGCGGGCGCGGACTGCCCGCTCTTCGAGGTGAGTGCAGTGTCGATATCGCCCGCAGGCAGGGACGCCGCTGCGTCATCGCGGGCGCCGGACGGGCCCGCGGACAGGGGCGAGGCCAGGGTGGCCGGCCCGGTGACCGCGAGCGCGCACGCGCCGACGAAGGCGAGGAGGGCAGCCGGTTTCTTCGTTGACATAAGCCTTCTCCAAATGTGTTGGGGGACGGCGTGCCGGTGGCATGCGGTACGTCGGTGTACCAGCCGTCTCCTCACAAAATACCGCACATAGCACGGGTGACAATCACCGTGTTGCTTATTGATACGTGAAGCGCAGCTGAATTGTCTAACGCGACGGGCCCGGGAGCGCATTGCTGCGTTCCCGGGCCCGGTCTCTGTGCCTATTGGCGCCTTCTCGCGTCGATCACGGGATCCACACGCCCGAGGCGTTGAAGGTGTAGCTGCGGCCGTTGATGGCCTGCGTGCCGGTCACCATGGCTCCCGAGGGGGACAGGTAGTACCAGGCGCCGCCCAGGTTGACCCAACCGGTGCGCATGTAGCCGCGTCCATCGAAGCGGTAGGTGCGGCCGTCAATTACCGCCGAGGTGTTGGCCGGGTAGGTGCCATCCGCGTTGCGGTACCACCAGCCGATCGAGTCCAGCATCCAGGCACCGGAGGGGGCAGGCTGGGGCTGCGGATCGGGAGCAGGCCGCCTGAATGTCGGAGAACTTGATGGTGAAGAGGTAGTGGTGAAGGCCATCGTCGGTGACATTGCCGGGGAAGTCGACGACACGATGGTAGAAGATCGCGTCGTGTGCGGGGGTTGCTGCCAGGGCAGGAGCGCCGAAGGCGACGCCAGACGCTGCCATTGCGCCGGTCGCCAGGGCTGCGATCAACGCCCTGTGAAATGTGTATGACATGCTCACTCCCATGTTGATTCATGCGAGCAATACCGACCGGTTAGGTTCATTGGCTCACAATCCGCACGATACTGCGCAACCAGCTACCTAGCAACGGCTTACTGACGTACCATTCAGTAGCTACAAGGCATTATGAGGGGACATGAGGGCGTCCTCAACGCTCTGGTCAGCATGGTTTCAACACGTTCACTGACCAGTGTACATATGTTCGTTTGACATAGCACATTTTCCCACGACCCAAACGCTGACATTCCTGAAATTACGGGCATAGAGAGCGGTTACTTGCCACGGCAAATACCGAGAGAGCGCAACGAAGTAGCACGTTGTCACACGTCAATCCTGACAAACGGCCGCGCCGGGCACCAAGCCGCGGTCAGACCCTACTGGCGGTCAGAAAGCTCCAGGTTCGCCCGCACGACGATGCCGATACGACGGACCATCGCCTCGTCCACCCAGGACCCGTCGAGAGTCGCCAAGCGCGGGTGGGACGGCGCCTCGTCGAAGAGCCGATCAAAGCCGAGGATCGCCCTCCACAGAGGGATCAGTTCCTCGTTATAGGTATGGCCGTGACCACCGGGGGCGGTGCCCGCGACGGGCAGGTCGGCGAGCAACTGAATGAAGGTGACGAAGCGCGTGAACTCGACGAAGCGGGAAACGTCGCGCCCCGCCCGCTCGCGCAGCCAATCCGGCTGATTCCACAAGAGCTGACGGTTCCACCACACGACCGGGTCGGAGGGGTGCTGAGCATAGACGAGGCGCGGGAATTCCCACGGACCCAGCTCGCGCCCGTACAGGTCGGTGCGCAGGTCGGAGGGTTCGTTCACGAAGCGCACGCGCCGCCCGTTGTAGACGACGGGCGCCACTTCGGGGCTGCCCTTGTGGCGCTCAGCCGTCAGCTCGGCATGCATCGGCGTGAACGCCGGGGTGCCCACCCACAGGGCACCGTCCACCTGGGCCAGGGCCTGGTCGACCGAAGAGAACACCGACTGCGAGGCGAAGGCTCCCAGGGACTCGCCGCACACGAAGAGCGCGGGGCGGTCGGCCTCGTCCATCGTGTCGAGCTCGGCGCGCACCGCGCGGAAGAGGGCGGCCGACGCCTCCTGCGCGGGCTCGAGGCCGGTCAGCCAGTTCAGCGCCGACGGCACGTAGGAGTATTGCAGCGAGGCGGTCGCGCAGTTGCCGCGCGTGAGGAACTCGAGGGGTTGGACCTGCCATTCGTCGACCCAGCCGGAGCCGGTCGAAGCGGCGATCAGGATGACCGCGCGATCGAATGCGCCCGTGCGCCGCAGCTCGGCGACGACGGTCGCCGCGGCGACCTCAATACCCGCCCCGCCCGTGGGCATGCCGGAATAGACGCGGATGGGTTCCATGGCCTCGCCGCCACTGACCTGGGCGATGTCGAGCCGCGAGGGACCTCGGCCGAGGAAAACGCGCCCCTGACCGCCGACCGACTCCCACGTGACGGGCGAGGCCGGGGACGCCGAGCGCTCGGGGACGAAGGGCTTGTAGATGCCGCGCGCGGTGCGCGTGTTCATCTGCTCGGCGTGATGACGGAAGAAGCCGATGCCGCCGCGCAGGATCACGTTCGAGGTCAGGAAGAAGACGATGACTGTCAGGATCGCGACGCCGACGACGACGGCGATCGGGGGCGGCATATAGTCACCGAGCGCCGCGATGAGCATGCGCCCCACGCGGTTCAGGGCGCCCACGATCGCGATGAGGCACCATGCAACGACGACGGTCCCTGCGGTTCCTAGGAGGTACTCACCGAAGGTCTCGCCCGGCATGTTGACAAGTCTGGCGGCGACGCGGGCCCGGCGATACGACTGGATGACGGCGTAGAGCCACCACATCGCAAAAAGAACTGCCGCGCAGGCGCGGAAGCCGATCTCGACGGGCTCGGATGCGCGGATGGTCAGGCCCGTCATGGCGATGATGCGGGCACCCACGTTCTGGACAATGACGCCGCCGACGTACCCGCAGGAGACGAGGACGCCCGAGGCGACCGCGTGCCACGCCCACGAGCGCGCCATCAGCGACGGCGCCACGCTCACCGCATACATGGCGAGGGCAGCGATCACTCCCAGAAACGACACACCCATGGTCCCCATTGTGCCAGGCGCGGCCGCGGCGTTCAGGAGGCGCACGAGGCCCGGACGAGCAGGAACCTACAGCATCGGAGATTGCGTTAAGGCGACTGCACCATGCCATCACACAAGCGCCGCAACAACTGCACCTGCAACACATAAACCCGACTATCGACTAACAAACAACACTCTCTACCCGCGATACATTGGTTTGCTTGACACGCGGTCAGTGGATTTGTAGATTGTGGCCATGAGCGCAGATGTAGGTTTTACTCCTGGGAAGCTGGTTGAGGCTGCCCAGGGTATCGAAGCTAACGCTGAGCCTTTTTCTCAGGTGGTGTCGACTATCGGCGAGGATGTGACGTCCGCGTCGGAGGGGATCAACGGCCCATATATGGAGCCGTTGGGCAATGCGCTGACTAAATGGGGCGATTCCCTGAGTGTGTTGTTTGATGATTTAAGTCGTTTGGCCGAGGCCTTGGTGGGCGTTGAGCGGTCGTTTGGCGCGTGCGAAGAAGAGATTATGCAGTCGTTGGTTCAGGCGGCTTCCGGGTCGAGTTTTCATCGAGAAACAGGGCTCATATCGATGAATAGCGGGTGGAATCGCTGATGACGTCTATCTTTGCGGTCGCGCACAGGGGAACCTTCGATCAATTCAAGGAGCTGTTTGCCGACGGGGACGAAAAGCGCGTGCGGTGGGGCAAGAGCCTCTTCATCGAGGCACTCAGCAACACCGATCCCGCGCAGCGTTACCCGTTGTGCGACTTCCTGCTAGACCGCGATTGCGTTCTCGATGCCGGCACCACGGACGGAACGAACCCGTTCCATATTCTCTTCGCGCAACGCGCGCGCGACGTCGACCGGGACGTCGCGCTATGCCGCCGCCTCCTGGATCAAGGCGTAGCGCTCGGTCAACCGGACAAGAACGGGTGTATCCCCCTCGTCCACCTGATCTCCACGCAGGAGTACTCCGACGAAGAGCTCACCCCCCTGTACGACCTCGTCTTCGCGTCTCCCGACCCCGGTTTCGACATCGAGCTAACGGGCTCACACGACACCATGTACGACGTCGCTCGCCGTTGGCCCCATCGCCAGGCCTTGGCTGATCGCATTGCACGCTACCTCGCGGCCGGAAGCAAGAAACACACAAAGGAACACGCATGACCACATTCATTAACAACGCCGGCGCGGCCATCGTCTCTCGCAAGATTGTTGAGCGCACAGGCAACATCAAG
>CALISI010000082.1 GCA_938041695.1 uncultured Actinomyces sp. | reverse complement strand
TGATGCGGTACAGCGGGGGCATCGCGATGAAGGTGTGGCCGCCCTCGATGAGGGGGCGCATGTAGCGGAAGAGGAGGGTCAGCAGCAGCGTGGCGATGTGCTGGCCGTCGACGTCGGCGTCTGCCATGATGACGATCTTGCCGTAGCGGAGCTTGGAGATGTCGAAGTCTTCGCCGATGCCGGTGCCGAAGGCGGTGATGAGGGAGCGGATCGTATCCGAGGACAGGGCTCGGTCCAGGCGTGCCTTTTCGACGTTGAGGATCTTGCCGCGGATGGGCAGGATGGCCTGGTGCTCGGGGTCGCGGCCGCCGACGGCGGAGCCGCCTGCGGAGTCACCCTCGACGATGAAGATTTCGCATTTGGAGGGTGTGCGCGAGGAGCAGTCGCGCAGCTTGCCGGGCATGGAGGCGGATTCGAGGACGCCCTTGCGGCGCGTGGCCTCGCGGGCCTTGCGGGCGGCGACGCGGGCGGCCTGGGCGGCCTGGCCCTTGGCGATGATGGCCTTGGCGTCGGCGGGGTGGGCGTCGAACCAGTCGGTGAGCTTGGAATAGACCTGCTGCTGAACAAAGGTGCGGGCCTCGGTGTTGCCGAGCTTGGTCTTCGTCTGGCCTTCGAACTGGGGCTCGGTGAGCTTGATCGAGATGACGGCGGTCAGGCCTTCGCGGACGTCGTCACCGGTGAGGTTGTCGTCCTTGTCGCGGATGATGCCTTTGTCGCGGCCGTAGCGGTTGACGAGGGAGGTGAGCGCGGTGCGGAAGCCCTCCTCGTGCATGCCGCCTTCGGTGGTGTTGATCGTGTTGGCGAAGGTGTGGACGGAGGAGGAGTAGGCGGTGGTCCATTGCATGGCGATTTCCACGCTCATGGTGCCTTCGTCGTTTTCGGCTTCGAAGTCGATGATCTCGTTGTTGATCGTGTCGGACTTCTTGGCGGAATCGAGGTATTCGACGTAGTCGCGCAGGCCGTGTTCGTAGCAGTAGGTGACGGTGCGGTGGCCCTTGGTCTTCTTGTCCGAGGCCTCCTCGCCGCCGGCGATCTCGTCGCCTTCGTCGGTGGCGGACTCGCGCTCGTCGGTCAGGGTGATGCGCAGGCCCTTGTTGAGGAAGGCCATCTGCTGGAAGCGCTGGCGCAGGGTTTCGAAGTCGAATTCGACGGTTTCGAAGATTTCGGGGTCCGGGTAGAAGACCTGCGTGGTGCCGGTTTCGTCGGTTGCTTCGCCGCGTTCGAGGGGGGTGATGGGGGTGCCGCCGTTTGCGAACGACATGCGCCACACGTAGCCCTGGCGGCGGATTTCGGTGTTCACACGGGTGGAGAGGGCGTTGACGACGGAGATGCCGACGCCGTGCAGGCCGCCGGAGACGGCGTATCCGCCGCCGCCGAACTTGCCGCCGGCGTGGAGGATCGTCATGACGACCTCGACGGTGGGCTTGTGCTCGGTGGGGTGCTCGTCGACGGGGATGCCTCGGCCGTTGTCGACGACCTTGATGCCGCCGTCTGCCTGGATCGTGACCTCGATGTGGTCGGCGTAGCCGGCCAGGGCCTCGTCGACGGAGTTGTCGACGACCTCGTACACCAGATGGTGCAGGCCGCGTTCGCCGGTGGATCCGATGTACATGCCCGGGCGCTTGCGGACGGCTTCCAGGCCCTCGAGGACGGTGATGTCCGATGCGCCGTAGGACTGTTCGCCTTCGGCGGTCTTCTCGTTGTCAGCCACGTGGCTCCCCTCGCATTGCGCGAAAATAGATGTTTAACCTTATAGATTCTACCAAAAGTGGCGCTTGTACCCGGGATTGACAGGCTCGGAGGGTTACTTTACAAACTGTGTGATTGCAACGAAAACTCGACTGTGATGAGTCACATGCCGATTGTGGCTGCGGCTGGGACACACGGGGCCGCCCTCCCGGCTGGGAGGGCGGCCCCGGTGCGTGCGTTCAGGCGGAGCAACCGCCTGCGTTGCGGTCACCGCCGCAGCGCGGCCTGCGCCTGTCGACACAGGCCTGAGAGGGGATCAGATTACTTCGGATCCCACGAGTAGGACGGGATATCATTGTCTGCATCGAACAGGTCAAGGCCGTAGACGACGACGGTCTGCGTGGTGCTCTTGAGCTTATAGCCGAGCACGACCGTCTTGGTCTCACCCACGTTTATCTGCGACAACAACTCCATGGGGTCATAGCCCGGAAGATCTTTCTTAATGAATGTCGCGGATTCCAGGAGCTTATCGTCTTGGAACAGCATGGGCAAGGTGATCAGAGGATTTACTTCCTCGTCCTTGTAGCTTTTGTTAGTGACGGTGTACGTGACGACCACAGTCTGGTCGCCGTCGTCATCTTTGGGACCCAACTCAATGTTCTTGCTTTCCACGTGGATGGCGCCACCGGCGAGGTCGGCGACATAGTGGTCTTGGGATCCGCTGTTCCCCTTCGACGAGCTCGAGCCCTTGTTACCGTTCGACGATCCCGAACCCTTGTTACCGTTCGACGATCCCGAACCTGAATCACTCGTGGAGGACGAGGAGGGATCAGAGGAGGGGTCCGAGGCACTCGTGGAACCGGAGCCGAACAGGCCCCAGACGACGAGGCCACCGATCATGAGGAGGACGACGACGCCCGCGACGACGCCGACGATGAGGGGGGTCTTCGACTTCTTCTGGGGAGCGCCCATCGGTGTTCCAGGCTGCCCATAGCCCTGCGGGTAGCCGCCCTGGTTCTGCATACCGTAGGCGTTGCCGCCTTGGCCACCGTAGGGATTTGCGTTGCTCTGCCCGCCATAGGGGTTCTGCGTGTTTGCAGCGCCGTACGGGTTGGATGCGTCCTGCCCGTAGCCCTGCTGGGGCTGGGCGCCATACTGGCCGTTCCCGTAGCCCTGCTGTTGGGGTTGCCCGCCGTAGGCGCCCTGGCCGTAGCCCTGCTGCCCCTGGGGGTTGTTTCCCCACCCGTTACCGCCCTGTTGCGCGTACGGATTGCTCATTGTTACTCCTCATCAAATTCGCACTAGTGTGCGGGATTCAGTTGAAGACTAACAAAATCTGGCCACGTGGGGGAGTCCCCCGCTCATTATCTCGACTAGTGGCCTACCCGTAGTCGGCGCGCGGACCACGCCCCCGCACCACGTAGGGGCCTTTCTTCCACGACGGGGCGACGGGCCCGAGGATGATGACCTGTTCGACGATGCCCGAGCCGACCTCCTCGGCGATGCGGCGCTCGATGGTGGGCAGCAGGAGCTGGAGCTGTTTCGCCCAGGCGGTGGAGTCGGTGCGCACGACGAGGCGGTGGCCTTCGAAGGTCTCGATGTGGGCGTGTTCGGCGACCTGTGGGCCGACGATGGCACGCCATTTCGCCATGATCGAGCCCATTTTCGTGGGGGTGTCCCATTCGCGGATTTTGATCGTGCGCGCCAGGATCGCGCCCAGGGAGTTGGCCCGGCGGTAGCGCGGGCGCATGGCGGCCATGCCGGGGGCGCGGCTCCACGAGGCGCCGGTTCCCTCCAGGGCTTGGCGCAGTGCGGCCAGGTCGCCCTCGGGATCCTCGTCGGTGGACGAGGCCGGGGCGCTCACCCCGTTCGCGCGTCCGTAGGCGGCGGCTCGGGCTGCAGCTCGCGCTTGGGCATCGTCCTCATTGCCCGCGAGGCGTCCGAAGCCGTCGGTTTCGATGGCCGCGTATTCGCTGGTTCCGTCGAGGCTGCGCCGGGGCCGTGTTTCGTCGAGGCCCCACGAGGGCATGGTGGAGCGAGAGTATCCGTGCGTGCGGGCGACGCTCTGGGCTCGTTCGAGAGCGCGGACGACGAACTCGTCGGCTTCCTCGCCGGGCGCGTCGCCGAAGCCCGCGAGCCGGGAATTGTCCAGGTCCGCGCCGGGGAGGTCCGCCTCGGGGGAGTCCGCGTCGGGGGAGTCCGCGTCGGCGCGGTCGTCGCGCTCACTCATGGTCGGCTCCGTCGATGACGGTGCCACGCCGCGGGTCGAGTCGCACGTGCAGGGGGTGGTGGTCGAGGGAGGCGGGCAGGTCGCCGGCAACCGCGCAGGTGACGATGATCTGCTCGGCTTTCGAGGCCAGGGCGGCCAGGCCCTCCCGGCGCGAGGAATCGAGCTCGGCGAAGACGTCGTCGAGGATGAGGATCGGGGTGTCGCCGTCGTCGCTGAGCAGTTCGAAGGCACCGAGGCGCAGCGCGAGGGCGACCGACCAGGATTCGCCGTGCGAGGCGTAGCCTTTGACGGGCATTGCGCCGAGGCTGAGGGTGAGGTCGTCGCGGTGCGCGCCCACGAGGTTGACGCCGCGCTCGGTTTCCTTGTCTCGTACCGACGCGAGGGCGGCGAGCATGCGCTGCGTCTGAGCCTCCACGTCGGTGAGGTCGGCGCTGGCCGGGTTGTCGGGGTCTGTGCCGATGACGCGGTCGACCGAGGCGTCGAAGGCGAGGCGCAGGTGGCGCGGGGAGTCGGCGACGTCGTCGTAGGAGCGCGCAGCCGGCTCTTCCAGGCGTGAGGCGATGGACGCTCGCGTGGCCGTGATGCGCGCGGAGAGGGCGGCGAACTGCTGGTCCCAGATCTCGAGGGTCGACAGGTCGGGCGAGTGGCCGCGGCGGATCGAGGCCTGGGCGGCCTTCATGAGCGCCGCGCGCTGGCGTGCAACACGATCGAAATCGGAGCGCACGGAGGCGTGGATGGGGGAGAGCTGCGTGGCCAGATCGTCCAGGAACGAGCGGCGCACCGAGGGGTCGCCGCGCACGAGCGAGAGATCCTCGGGCGCGAACACGACAGTGCGCACGATGCCCAGAATCTCGCGGGGTTTGACCTGCGCGCGGTTGATGCGCGCGCGATTGGCCTTGCTGCGCACGATCTCCAGCTCGATGACCTGCTCGCGGCCCGAGGCCACGACCCGCGCGCGGATGACGGCGCCACCCGGGGCGGCCTCGGCCTCGTCGATGGGGATGCGCACGAGCGCACCCTCGGCGCCGACCCTGTGCGACGAGAACGTGGACAGGTAGGCGAGCGCCTCGACGAGGTTCGTCTTTCCCTGGCCGTTCGCACCCACGAGGACCGTAGGGCCCTCGGGCAGCTCGACGACCCCGTGCTTCCAGGAGCGGAAGTCGTCGAGGGCCAGGTGGGAGACGCGCACGTCAGATGCCGAAGCGGATGGGCATCAGCAGGTAGCGGAACTGCGTGACCTCGCCCTCGTCGGCCTTCTTCTGGCCGGTGATGACGGCCGGCTTCGTGGGGTGAGTGAAGCCGAAGCGCACGTAGTCGGTATCCAGGACCTGCAGGCCGTCGATGAGGAACTGCGGGTTGAATGCGGTCGAAATGTCGTCGCCGTGCAGGGTCGCCTCGATGGCCTCGGAGGCCTGGGCGTTGTCGCCCTGACCGGCCTCGAGGACCAGCTGGCCCTCGGTGAAGGCCAGGCGCACGGAGGTCTTGCGCTCGGCGACCAGCGACATACGCTTGACGGCCTCGAGCAGCGCGTGGCGATCGACGACGGCCTGGATCGGCGTGGTCTCGGGGAAGAGGCGACGCACGGCCGGGTAGTCGCCGTCCATGAGGGTCGAGGTGGTGCGCCGACCCTGGGCGGTGAAGCCGATGAGGGACGAGGCGCCGGGCTGGGATTCGCCGGACAGGCCGACCTCGACCTTGGCGCCCGAAGTCATCGACTTGGCGACGTCCTGGAGGATGCGGGCCTTGACCAGGGCGACCTCTTCGATCGAGGGGTCAGCGGGCTCCCAATCCAGCTCACGCATGGCGAGGCGGTAGCGGTCGGTGGCCAGCAGCGTGATCGCCGGGCCGTTGATCTCGATGCGCACACCCGTCAGCAGCGGCAGGGTGTCGTCGCGCGACGCGGCGATCGATACCTGGGAGACGGCCTGGGACAGCGTCGAGGAGTCGATCGCGCCGACGGCGGTGGGCTGCGCGGGCAGCAGCGGGTACTCATCCAGGGGCATCACCGCGAGCGTGAAGTGCGAGGATCCACAGACCAGGTTCACCTTCTGGCCATCGAGCTCGACGGAGACGGGCTTGGAGGGCAGCGACTTGGAGATGTCCGCCAGGAGGCGTCCGGAGACCAGAACCTCGCCGGCCTCGTCGACGGTGGCGGGAATGTGCGAGTTCGCGGAGACCTCGTAGTCGAAGGAGGACAGGGTCAGCTCGTCGCCCTCAGCCTTGATGCGCACGCCGGCCAGGATCGGCGAGGCCGGACGCACCGGGAGCGCGCGGGCGGTCCACGACACGGCTTCGGCCAGAACATCGCGGGCGACGGTGAACTTCATAGCTGCCTCCAAAACACAAAACGGATCGGACACTACTTTACCCACAAGTGTGCGCACGTGGGGCAGGAAATTCGCCTCGCGTGCGCCATCGCGTCGCGTCGGCGTCGCCGTTGTTGTACGGAGGCCTGTGAAAAAATCTTTGTCATTTGATTTTCCTTCCATCATAAGGGTTGTGAGTTCTGTGGAAAACTCCCTTATGCGGCGGAATTTCGATCAAATCACTGTGCTGTCATTCTGGGACGAGGCTGTGGATTCGTCACGCGGTCCTGTGCACGAAGCACATAACAACTTTTTGAGATCCACAGGAGAGTTCTTTTTCTCCACAGCTCGAGCTCGTTCGTCCACCGCCTGTGCACAACTCCTGTGAATTGAGCGCGGGCGCCGACTTTCGTCAGCACCCGCGCGGCTTTCACGACTCCCTGGCCTTCTGCTTGATGCGGTTTGTAAGCTCCGACACGTGGTTGAAGGTCTCGCGCTTTTCCTTCATGAGCTTGGAGATCTTCTTGTTCGCGTGCATGACGGTCGTGTGGTCGCGCCCGAAGGCCTGTCCGATCTTGGGCAGCGACAGGTCGGTGAGCTCGCGGCACAGATACATGGCGATCTGGCGGGCCTCGACGACGTTGTGACTGCGCTCCGAGGAGCCCATCTGCTCGATCGTCACGCCGAAGTAGACGGCGCACTGGCTCATGATGAGGCTGACGGTGATCTCGTTGTCGTCCGGGTTGGACACGAAGTCCTTGAGCATCATCTGCGCGAGGTTTAAGTCGATGCGCTCCTGGTACAGCGATGCCCACGCGCCGATGCGCACGAGTGCGCCCTCCAGCTCACGGATGTTCGAAGAGATGCGCGAGGCCACGTATTCGAAGACCTCAGGGGTGACCTCGAGGCCCTCGGCGTCCGCCTTCTTATGCAGGATCGCGATGCGGGTCTCCAGGTCCGGCGGCTGGACGTCCACGAGTAGGCCGGAGGAGAAGCGCGAGCGCATGCGGTCCTCGAAGCCCTTGAGCTGTGCCGGGGGCAGGTCCGAGGTCAGCACGATCTGCTTGTTCGCGCTGTGCAGAGCATTAAAGGTATGGAAGAAACCTTCAACCGTCTGCTCCTTGTCGCCGATGAACTGAATGTCATCGATGAGCAGGATGTCGAGCTCGCGGTAGCGGCGGTGGAACGCCTCGACCTGGGAGTTGTCGGTCTTATTGAGGCGAATCGCGTTGATGAACTCGTTCGTGAACTCTTCGGAGTTGACGTAGCGGACCTTCAGGTGGGGCATCATCGACAGCGCGTTGTGGCCGATGGCTTGGAGCAGGTGGGTCTTGCCCAGTCCGGAGTCGCCGTAGATAAAGAGGGGATTGAACGCCGTTCCCGGGCTCTCGGAGGCCGCCAGCGCCGCAGCGTGCGCGAAACGGTTCGAGGGGCCGATCACAAAGGTGTCGAAGGTGAACTTTGGGTTCAGGTGCGTCGGGCCCGAGTCGGCGTTCGAGGAGGCCAGGGCGGGGGAGTGGTGCTCCTCGTGCTGCACGCGCTCTTCGTTCAACGAGGCCGGGGCGAGCGCGGGCGCAGCGGGCGCGGGTTCGGGGCTGACCGGTGCGGGCTCTTCCTTTTCTTCCTCTTCGGTGACGACCTCGATGGAGGGATCGACGGTGATCGCGATGCGTACGGTGCGGCCCAGGTGCACGGACAGGGCGGTCGTCAGCTTTGACTGTGCCTTATCTTCAATCCACTGCTTGGTGAAGTCGTTGGGGACGGCGAGCAGGATCGTGCCTTCAATGTCGCCGAGGGGACGTGCGGAGCGCAGCATCGACGTGGCGACGGGCCCCAGTTCGTTCGTGGGGACCGCGTCGAGGGCCGCAGCCCACGCGCGTGTGAGGGAATCCGACTCCACGGCAACCTCCGGTCACAAAAACAGGTGAGTTCCGTCACGACTTATCGGTGATATGCGTGACGCTTGTACATGCATGCAGTGTAGTCCGCGCACATGTTATGCACAGACTGGGGATGAAGCTGTGGAGAACTATCACAGAATCACAACCCTGTAGTTACAACTTTGGGTCCGCATTAGCGTGCGGAAAGCAAAAATACACACAGCCTGTGGATAACTTTCGTCATCCACGTTCTGTGGACGAGTCCAATCCACAGCGATTTGCACAGCTGTGGATACTGTGTGTGACGCGGTGGGTAACGTCGCCGCATTGACGTCCGCTCCCAATCCGCTTAGTCTTGGTCTTTGTTTGCGCCCATTTCGGGCGTGCGTCCCCGCTATCGCGCGCGCCGCGTGTCGATAGCCCAACCAATACGAGTGGGAAACCACTCCCCGCCGAGGAGAATTGCCGTGACCACCAAGCGGACCTACCAGCCCAACAACCGTCGTCGTTCGAAGACGCACGGCTTCCGTCTGCGCATGTCGACCCGCGCCGGCCGCGCCATTCTGGCTGCCCGCCGCCGCAAGGGCCGCGCCAAGCTGTCCGCCTGAGACACACCGGTGCTGCCGCGCGCGCACCGCATGGTTGACCCAGCGGATTTCACCGCCGCGATCCGAGAAGGAACGCGAGCAGGAGATCCGCTGGTCGTCGTCCACGTCCGAGCCGACGAGGAACGCAACAGTCGCCTCGTCGGTTTCGTCGTACCCAAGCGGGAAATCAAGCGCGCCAACGGACGCAACCGCGTCAAGCGACAGCTGCGCCACCTCATGCGGGACCGAGTCGCCGATCTTCCAGAAGGAGCACGGGTCGTCGTGAGGGCCTCACGCAAGGCCCTCGGCGTCCCCTCCAAGGAACTTGGCGAGCACCTCGACCGCGTCATGGCGCGAGCGTGGCGCAAGTGGGACGCACAATGAGCGTCGCGGGCCGTGCCCTCGGTGCGCTCGTGTCCGCCCCCATCGTCGCCTACCAGCGCTACATCTCCCCGGCCCTCGGCCCCCGGTGTCGATACGCCCCCAGCTGCTCCACCTACGCGCTCCAAGCGGTCCATATCCACGGGCCCATCAAAGGGATTATCCTCGCCTCCTGGCGGCTCCTGCGATGCAACCCCTGGAGCCACGGGGGAGTAGACCACGTCCCAGAGCGTGGACGCTGGAAGCCCGACCCCTGGATCCCACCCGAGGATTGGGCTGGGCACGACAACTGGGAACGCCCCGCCCCCATGGGACTGGACCCGGAACACGACTTGACCGAGTAACCTGCCACGGCCTCGGGAATATAAGGAACAACGACACAGCGGCGCACCCGCGCCACGGCGAAAGCGAAAACTATGTTCGACGCAATCCTCCACCCCTTCGCGTGGGCGATCTCCTACGTGTGGGTCTGGATCCACGACCTCCTCGTTCTGCTCGGAATGTCCTCCGGCTCCGGCATGGCGTGGGTCCTGTCCATCGTGCTGCTCACCATCCTGGTGCGCATCGCCATCATCCCGCTGTTCCTTAAGCAGATCCGATCCTCGCGCGCCATGCAGGCCATCCAGCCCGAAATGCGCAAGATCCAGGAGAAGTACAAGGGCAAGAAGGACCAGGTCAGCCGTCAGAAGATGATGGAAGAGACCCAGGCCCTCCAGCGCAAGCACAAGGTCTCGCCCTTCGCCTCCTGCCTGCCCATGCTCGTGCAGATGCCCGTCCTCTTCGGCATGTACCGCGCCATCATCGCGGTCTCCTCCATCTCTGCCGGCACCTACACCTACCGCGGCGACTCGACCGACCACCTCGGCCCCCTGACCGCCTCCGTCTCCGAGGAGATCGTCAACTCCACCGTCTTCGGCGTCCCGCTCTCCCACACGCTGCGCGAGTCTTTCGGCCAGCCCAGCGTTGTCGCCGTCTTCGTCGCCGCGATCGTCCTCATGGTCGCCCTGCAGTTCTTCTCCATGCGCCTGTCCTTCTCGCGCAACATGCCCGACATGGGCGACAACCCGATGGCCCAGTCGCAGCGCTCCATGATGTACGTGATGCCGCTGATGTTCATTGTCTCCGGCGCATTCTTCCAGATGGGCGTCGTCATCTACACCGTGACCGCCTCCTTCTGGGCCCTCGCCCAGTCCTTCTGGACCATCAAGGTCATGCCCACCCCCGGCTCCCCCGCCTACGTCGACCTCCTTGCCTCGCGCGAGTCCGGCTACCAGGAATGGGCCAAGCCCTACTTCCAGAACTACGACCGTGAGCGCGCCGCCCTCGGCAACAGCGCCACCGACCCGCGCGTCGACGAACTCAACGAGCGCACCCTCGCCGAGGTTCGCTCCAAGGCCAAGAAGCAGCACGTCGCCTCCGACTTCCCCGCCTCCATGACCACCGGCGAGATCGTCACCGTCTACCGCAACCTGGCCACCCAGAAGTGGACGACCCTTCCCGACGAGCAGTGGATGCGCGGCCTCGCTCTCGCCGTCGAAAAGCGCATCGCCAAGCAGGAAGCCTCTGCTCAGCGCGCCGAGCTGCAGAAGCAGGTCCGCGACCGCCGCGCCCTCGAGCGCGAGGCCGCCAAGGCCTCGTCGAAGGACGCCTCCGAGAGCGCCGAGGCGCAGGCCGGTCACGGCTCGCTCAGCGCCGAGGAAATCGAGCGCCGCCGCATCGAGCGCCGAAAGGCCCGCCGCCGCTCCGGAAACAAGCGCTGAGCACCACAGATTCACGGTTCTAGGCCGCCAGCCGGTAACCTGGACACCAGTAAGACCCCATTCCCCACTACGGAGGACACGTCATGAGTGACGACAACGCAGACAAGCTGAACCGCCTCGAAGAAGAAGGCGAGCTCGCCGCCGACTACCTGGAAGAACTGCTCGACATCGCCGACCTCGACGGCGACATCGAAATCGACGTCGAAAACGGCCGCGCCTCGGTCGAAATCGTCGCCGACGACCCCGAAGCCCTTGACCGCCTCGTGGGCGAGGACGGCGAGGTCCTGGACGCCCTCCAGGAGCTCACCCGCCTCGCCGTCCAGACCGAGACCGGCGAGCGCTCGCGCCTCATGCTCGACATCGCCGGCTTCCGCGCCGAGCGCAAGGAAGAGCTTCAGGACATCACCCGCGAGGCCATCGCGCGCGCGCGTGCCACCGGCGAGGCCGTCAAGCTCGACGCCATGAACCCCTTCGAGCGCAAGGTGTGTCACGACGTGGTCGCCGACGAGGGCCTCACTTCCGAGTCCGAGGGCGCCGAGCCCCACCGCCGCGTCGTCATCCTTCCCGAGGAATCCGACGGTGAGTGAGAACCCGAACGGGACGGGAAGGGGTCGCCAGGTTGGCGACCCCTTCGTCCCAGAAGAGCCCACGCCGGCCGTCCGCGAGTTCTTCGGACCGGCGTTCGCCGAGGTCGCCGAGTACGCGCGCATGCTCGAGGAGGAGGGCGAGATCCGCGGCCTCCTCGGCCCGCGCGACATGGAGCGCATCTGGTCGCGCCACATCGTCAACTCCGCGGCCGTGCTCGACTTCATGCCGCGCAAGGACGGCCGCCAGGTCCTCGACGTCGGCTCCGGCTCGGGCCTGCCCGGCATCGTGATCGCCGCCTGCCGCCCCGAGCTCGACGTGCACCTGGCCGAGCCCATGGCGCGCCGGGTCGAGTGGCTCATGGACGTCGTGGAGGACCTGGGCCTCGACAACGTCACCATTCACCAGGCGCGCGCCGAGGAGCTGCGCGGCAAGGGCAAGGCCGACGTGGTGACCGCCCGCGCCGTGGCGAACATGAGCAAGCTCGTGCGCATGACGTCCAAGCTCATTGCGCCTGGCGGATCGCTCGTGGCCCTCAAGGGCCGTCGCGCTCCGATCGAGGTGGACGAGGCCTCAGCGGAGCTGCGTCGTCATCACCTGCGCGCCGAGATCCACGAGGTGCCCTCCATCATGGAGGATGAATCCACGTACGTGGTGGTCTGTACGCGCATTAAGTAGGGCGTCCCCACGTGGGGGAGGGGAGCGTCGCGGTGGTTGCTGCGGCGCTTCCCTTATAGAGTGATGCAGGACACAATAGTGTGTTATTCTGTCAGATCGATTTGCTCGATTGACGGTTTGTCTGGCTCTTATTGACGGCCGGGAGAATCGATCCTACAGAAGAGTTTTTGCACTGCTATTGCGCATGTCAGTGGGATTGTGTGCACCTCGATGCATCACGGGCCTTTCGTGCTGGAAGTGTGTGCGTCTCCCCGTAAACTAGGGGCAGTATCTAGGAAGGTGTCACGTGAGTACCAACAACACCCCTCTGTCGACTCAGATCGAGCGCAACCTGCGCGACCTCGCCATGCTCGAGCGCGCGACATTCACGCGCCCCGATCACACGCGCATCATCGCCGTTGCGAACCAGAAGGGCGGCGTGGGTAAGACGACGTCCGCTGTGAACATTGCTGCAGGCCTCGCGATGGGCGGACTGTCTGTCCTCGTCGTCGACGCCGACGCTCAGGGTAACGCGTCCAGCGCTCTTGGTGTCCCACACCCGGCCGGTACGCCCTCCACATACGACGTAATCATCGGAGGTGCCAGTGTCGCGGACGTCGTGCAGCCGTGCCCCGACATTGACGGTATTCTCGTCTGCCCGGCCACGATCGACCTGTCTGGCGCCGAGATCGAACTCGTCGACGTCGACCGGCGCGAATATCGCTTGCGCGATGCACTGCGTGAGTACGTCGCCGAGCATCAGGACATAGACATCGTCCTGATCGACTGCCCACCGTCCCTCGGCCTCGTGACACTGAACGTCATGGTGGCCGCTGATGAGGTCATGATCCCGATTCAGGCCGAGTACTACGCACTCGAGGGCCTGAGCCAGCTGTGGAACACCGTCGAGCGCATCGGTGTCGATCTCAACCCAGGCCTGCGCGTGTCGGGCATGCTTCTGACGATGGCGGACAAGCGGACGCGGCTGTCCGAGGAGGTCGAGAGCGAGGTTCGCTCCCACTTCCCCGAGCAGACATTCGAGACTGTCATTCCGCGTTCCGTGCGCATTTCCGAGGCTCCGAGCTACGGCCAGACGGTTATCACGTACGATCCGCGCAACGTTGGTGCGATCGCTTATCGTAAGGCCGCGCTCGAGCTGTGTCAGCGCCTTTCCGCAGCTGGATAGTGGTTGTTTCACGTGAAACATACGGAGTTTTTCGCATGTTTCCGCAGATCGGCACGTATTAGTCAGAGTGTGTGACCATTGGTGCAGCAAAGTGACGAACGACGCTCACTAGGTGATCCCATGGCATTGTTTCACGTGAAACAATGAACCGACGCAATTGAAGGAGTATTGCAATGGCGGATGCATCATCGAAGTCTGAGGGCCGTAAGGCTGCTCGCAAGCATTCCGGTCTTGGCCGGGGTCTTGGGGCCCTGATTCCTCAGGCTAGTGAGCAGACGCCACAAGCCGCACCCTCCACCCCGTCCCGTCCTCTGGACGTGTTCTTCCCCGAAGGCAGCTCCGCCGGCAAGAGGGGAGGATCCGCGAAGGATCTTCTCCAGCCCAAGCGTGCCACTGCCTCGTCGAAGAAGAAGCGTCCGACCATGCCGTCTGTCGAGGCGGCAGGTGGACGACGCGCAGGCGGCTCTCGCAGCGGCCTCGGTGGTGGAATCAATGGCTCAGATTCCCATCAGGCTCCGCAGGGTAAGGCGGATGTTACTGTTCCGGTTGGTGCTAGCGATGCGCATGCCGATCAGAATGTTTCACGTGAAACATCCACAGACCATGAACTTCTTCCGGTTCCCGGTGCTTCCTTTGCTGAAATTGCGATCGATCAGATCGTTCCCAATACGAAGCAGCCTCGTGAGGTCTTCGATGAGGATGATCTGAAGGAACTCTCCGCCTCTATCAAGGAGGTGGGTGTTCTTCAGCCCGTCGTCGTTCGTAGTATCCCCGCAACGGGTCGATCCGAGAAGCTTCAGGAGTTCCTCGCCGAGAAACCCGATGCACGCTATGAGCTGATCATGGGTGAGCGCCGCCTGCGTGCCTCCGAGCTCGCCGGCGAAACCACGATTCCGGCAATCATCCGAGAGACCGACGACGGGGATCTTCTCCGTGACGCACTCTTGGAAAACCTCCACCGGGCCCAGCTCAACCCGTTGGAAGAAGCGAGCGCATATCAGCAGCTCATGGTGGATTTCGGGGCGACTCAGGAAGAACTCGCCAAGCGAATCGCCCGCTCGCGCCCGCAGATTGCCAACACCCTGCGCCTGCTCAAGCTACCCCCGTCCGTCCAGAAGAAGGTGGCCGCTCAGGTCATCACAGCGGGCCATGCCCGCGCTTTGCTGTCCCTGTCGACGGCAGAGGAGATGGAACGACTGGCTGAGCGAATCGTCGCCGAGGGTCTCTCCGTGCGTACCACCGAAGAGATTGTCCGCCTCGGAAAGGCGAAGGCAACGCCCCGTCCGCGCGCCCGTCAGCAGCGTCCACTGTCGCCGCTGGGTGAGAGCGTCGTGTCGGCCCTCGCCGACGCGTACGATACGCGCGTGACCATCACGGAGGGGCGTAAGAAAGGTCGAATCGTCATTGAATTCGCGGGATCTGATGATCTTCAGCGAATTGCAGACCTTATTCTTCACTGATCAAACTTCATCATTCTTTCCGCAGATCAGGCGCAGTATGTTCTTTATATGACATTTCCTGGCCTAATCTTTGGCTGAATTTACGCTTAAACTACCTTTAAGGGTCCGCCGTCGGGCCCCCGCAGTACCAGAAGGAGCGAAAGGCATGAACGCCCAAGGCAGTTCGCGCACCGTGCTTTTCGATGTCGGTGGAGTCCTCGTCGACGCCCATCCGGACCCGCACGCTATCGCCGAGTTGTTCGGCGACGACTCACGAGGCCTCACGACGCTCGTCGATCAGGCGATGTGGGCCCATCGCGGAGAGTATGACGCGGGCATGTCCGATCGTGAGTTCTGGGATCGTATTGCTGGAGATTGCGGGCAGCCCGAGCCTACCAGTGCGCTGTTGAAGCAGCTTGTCACGCTCGATGCGTCGCGCATGGCGAAAGCGAACGAAGCGACACTCGGCCTGGTGCGCCTGCTGCGTCGGCAGGCCGTTCGCGTCGGCATCCTGTCTAATGCGCCCTATCCGATCGCAAAGGCTATCCGTCGCTCGGAGTGGGGGCACCTTTTCGACTTCTTTGCGTTTTCTTGCGACCACGGCATCTGCAAGCCGTTGCGAGGCATCTACCGAGACGTGCTCGTTCGCCTCGACGTGCCGCATGAGAACGTCGCGTTCATTGATGACCGTCGAGAGAATGTTCGCGCTGCCGAGTTACTCGGTGTCCGAGGCATCGTCTGGAAAGGTGCTGAGGACGCCGAGAAGCGTCTGAAGGAGCTTGGTTTTCTTTTCTGAGAGCTTCTCTGTCGACGAGGCGAGCTGTTAGTCGGATCGCTCAGAGCGACACAGAGCCGTACAGAGAACAAAATGTTGCTATATTTCGGCATTGTTGTCGCTTTAGCTTGGTTGCCATGACGTCAGATCGTTCTTCGTCCGGGAGCGTCTGAGTGCCATACCTTGTCGGTTGGCTGTGCCCGCTGGGGCCAGGCTGTGCCCGCGCGGTGCTCGGATCCCCAACCCTCACCAAGCTCTTGAGATAACGGTCCGAACGCGCCCGCGTGGTCCTTACACAGAGCCGGCGGACATTGTTTCACGTGAAACATGTGGGCCCGGGAGGATCATCCTCCCGGGCCCACAGTGCAATGAATGAGCGGATCACTCCTCGGTGGCCGCGGCTTCCTCGTCCTCCTCGGAGATGATGACGCCGGTGCCTTCCTCGTCGATGACGTAGTCGATGCCGCGCACGTCGCGCCCGCCGGCGACGAAGTCCACGATGTCGGCGCACAGCTGCGCGAACGACGAATCCTCGAGCGCATCTGCAGCCTGGGGGAGGAGCGACGTGTCCGTCATGCCGGGCGCGACGTTCGCGTCGATGAACCAGCAGGTGCCCTCGTCGTCGACCACGAAGTCCATGCGGGACAGGTCCCGCAGGCCCAGCGTCGTGTGGGCCTCGACGGCCGCGGCCTGGAGGTCCGCCAGGATCTCCTCAGAGAGGCGCGCGGGCACAAAATACTCGGTCTCGTCCGTCGTGTAGCGCGCGTCGTAGTCGTAGCGGCCGCGATCCGTGGAGATTTCCACCGGGGGCAGCGCCTGGGGACCGTCCCACAGGTCGACGACGGACACGGCGACATCGCGCCCGTCGATGCGCTGCTCGACCATCAGACGCTGGCCGTATGCGAAGGCGTCCACCATCGCGCGGCGCAGGCTCTTCGCGTCCTTCGCGGTCGAAATACCGAGCGCGGAGCCACCGTCCGTCGGCTTAATGACGACGGGGAAGGACACCGAGCCCTCGAGAGCGGAAAGCACGTGCGAGGCGCCCAGCTGGCGGAAAATCGCCTGCGGCAGCGTCACCCAACCGGGCGTCGCGAGCCCCGCAGAACCCAGAAGAGCCTTCGCAGTCGGCTTGTTCGAGGCGAGCATCGCCTGCACCGAGGAGGATCCCACGAAGGGGATTCCCACGGACTCCAGGAAGGACTGCAGTGAGCCGTCCTCGCCGATCGAACCGTGCACCAGCGGCCACACAACGTCGGGGGAGAAGGACGAGATGGCGTCCGCGAGAGACGCGTCGACGTCGGAAATGAGAACGTCGTAGCCGAACTGCGTCAGGATATTTGCGACGCGACGACCCGAACGAACCGACACGTCACGCTCGTGCGTCAGACCGCCGGCGATAATCAGAACTTTGGTAGCCATGGGGGTATCTCCTCGGGTAACTGTTAGCGCTCGGACTCGGCCCCGGCCTCGTTGCCCGAGGCGGTACCGAACATGTCGACGATTTCCTTCTCCGCGTTGACGACCGTCGAGAGGCGACGCACGCCCTCGCGAATCTCCTCGGGAGTGGGGTAGCAGAAGGACAGGCGCATGTGGTTCGAGCCTGAGCCGTCGTAGTAGAAGGCCGTGCCGGACACGTACGCGACCTGGGCGCGCACCGCTCGGGGCAGCATGGCCTTCGCGTCAAGGCCCTCGGGCAGCGTCACCCACGTGTAGAAGCCGCCGTCCGGGACCGTCCACGTGCACGACGGCATGAACTCCTCGAGCGCGGTGAGCATCGCGCGGCAGCGCTCCGCGTACATCGAGCGGAAGGACTTCACCTGGCCGTACCAGTCGTAGTTGCTCAGGTAGTCGGCGATCGCCATCTGGCCCACCATCGACGGGCACAGGATCGCGGATTCGAGCGCCAGGACCAGCTTCGCGCGGATCGCGTGCGGCGCGTACGCCCAGCCGATGCGGAAGCCGGGGGCGAACATCTTCGAGAACGAACCCAGGTAGACGACGCCCTCGGGGCTGTACGAGGCGATGGCCGGCAACGGGTCGCTGTGGAAGCCGAGCAGACCGTAGGGATTGTCTTCGACGATCAGGACGTGCTCGCGCAGGCAGATCTCGGCGATGATCGGGCGGCGCTCAGCGGAGAGCGTGACGCCGGCGGGGTTGTGGTAGTTCGGAATGATGTAGATGAACTTGATCGTGCGGCCCGAGGCGCGCACGCTGCGGATCGTCTCTTCCAGGGCCTCGGGAATGATGCCGTGCTCATCCATCGGCACGTGCACGATGTCGGCCTGGCGCGCGCGGAACACGCCCAGTGCGCCCACGTAGGAGGGGGCCTCGGCGAGGATGACGTCGCCCGGATTCACGAAGAGCTCGGTGACGAGGTCGAGCGCCTGCTGGCTACCCGTCGTGACCACGACGTCGTCCGGGTCGGCGCCGACAATGCCGTCGTAACCCATGACCTCGGTGATGCGCTCGCGCAGCACCTCCCAGCCTTGGCCGCTGCCGTACTGCATGGCCTGTGCGCCGTGGTTGCGGATCAGCTTCTCCGCGGACGCTGCGAGCTTATCGAGGGGCAGGTCCTTCAGGTTCGGCATGCCGCCTGCGAGGGAGACGACCTCGGGACGCGACACGACGGAGAAGAGAGCTCGAATCTCGGATGCTCGCAGGTTGTGGGCGCGGTCCGCGTAGACGTCGTACCAGGGGTCAAGGCGGTTTCCCTGCGCGGGGGTCCGGCCGGATGAGGCCGGGGTGCCGCCATTGGTCGAAAGCTGAGTCAAGGCATGCCATCCTTTGCATGAAGTTACATAGAACCGTATAGGTCAAGTGTGCCACTTTCCTGGCCATACAGGGTGACGAGGCCGGTGGTTGGGCAGATGTTTCACGTGAAACATTGGTTGTCAGCGCGCTGGTGTTCCGGGCGCCGGAGGCCCCGGCCGCTGTGTGTGCCGGGCTGCGCCGTGGGCGGCGGCCCGCCCGCGAGCCGTCCGCGCCGCCGCCCACGGGCACCGCAGCCAGGCCCTGCTGCCTCCTTGCTCAGGACCAAAACATGAGTCTCAGCCTTTAGTAGCGCTACGATTGCACGTAGCAAAGCCAGCCGTTGACCCTCCGCTGATCTGGAGAAGCCGATGACTGGCTTTTCATCTATTGAGGAGCGGCGACGTGGCCAGTTATTTCAAACGAACAGCCTGCTTCTGAATCTCCTACGATCAGCGCGTACCCGAGGCAATATACATTTTCCACCGATTTCAATATACATTTTCCACCCATATCAGTGTCACGCTCGCTGGCGGCGCAGCCGGACCCAGCAACGCTGGCGGGCCTCGTGGTGTCCTGTGCATCGATGCAGCCCCGCGACGATGCGTTGGACGAGTGCGACGTGGGGGAGCGTTGTCGCGTGAGCGCGACGGCATGCAAAAAGTCCGCAGCCCAAGTGGGTCTGCGGACTTGCGTGGAACTCCGGCGAAGCCGGAATTCGCTCAGTGGCGGTCGGCCTTCACGATGTGCTTGGCGTCGGCGAGCTCGTTGAGCTGATCGATGTGGGCCTGGGCAACCATAACGTCGATGGTCGAGAACATGAGTGAACTCCTTGTGGAATCGTAATGTGTGTTGATTCCCTGCTTGACAAGGCCGAGGATCACCCGGTCTGTAACGAGGAGTATGCCAACGCGGGTTGCGTCGGCGCGACCCTGCGTTTCAAACAAGAAAAGCGCCGGACTAGCTGGCAGCTTTGTCAGGCGCTTGATGGTAATAGCTTATTCCTCCCACCGGGCCGTAATCAACCGTGCGGACAGTAAGATGCGTCGCACGAGGGACCGGCGAGGGCCTCCGCCATTGCACCCCGGCTGCCCGGTGTCCTCGCTTACCCCGGCGCCCCCGCTTATCCCGGCTATCTCGGCTATCTCGGCTATCTCGGCGAGCCCAGCGGGGCTAGGACTTTGCAGCTCTGGGTCAGCAAGCATAGAATGATAACGATTCTCATTCATATTCATGTGCAACGCACCTAGAGGACCCCCTCATGAACCCCACGAAGCACCGGAACCCGGGCCGCGCAGCTGCCCGTGCTTTCGCCGCCATGGCCCTCGCGGCCACCTCCTTACTCGTGCCCGGAGCGGCACACGCCTCCGACGAGGCCACCGCCGTCGAGGCCGACACCGCGAACGCCACGACCTCGTCCGAGGCCGACGTGAGTACCTGCGCCGTCATGCGCACCGCCCCCGCCGGCACCACGGTCACCCTGGACCGTGGCCACGCCGACATCTTCGACCTGACCTCCGACGCGTCCGGCGCGCTCACCCTGCGCATCAAGGAGGACGCCACGGGCTCCGGCGTTATGCGCGAACCTGAGCAGACGCTGCTCGCCGTCAACAAGTCCACGTTCACCCAGATCCCCGCCTCCGTCAGCCAGGCGACCGGCGCTCCCGCCGCCGCCTACCTGCTCGGCCAGTCCGGTGACAACCAGGCCACCGTGCTGTGGCCCGGCTGGGACACCCTGGGCGTCACGGCCGGCGGATATGACGCCGCGCGCTTCCACATCTCCTACACGGGCCCGGAGAACGGCCGCATCTACGCCTTTACCTCCAGCTTCACCGAGGGCACCAAGGCGGTCACCAATGATGGCAGCTTCGACCTGGCGCCCGAGGGTGACGACGTCGACCAGCCCTACGCCGCCCACAAGCACGTCAACTGGCTCTTCACGCGCGCTGGCCGCTACACGCTGACCGTCCAGGCCAGCGCGTGGACCCCCGGCGCCACCGGCGCGGCCTCCGCCCAGTCCGCGGCCCGCACCTACACGATCGACGTCGCCGACGAGGCCTCGTGCCTCGCCCAGTACACGCAAGCACCATCCACCGACCAGGCCCAGCCCGCCCCCGGCGTGGGCCCCGGCTCCGTGAGCTCCACGAACAACCAGGGCGCCCAGGATGAGGGCGAGGGCGGTGCCACGGGAACGCCCAGCGCCCCGGCACCCGCCCCGACCTCGGGAACGACCGGCACCACCGGCACGACGACGGGCGCGAACCCCGCCCCCGCCTCGGGCGCGCGCACCACCTCCGGCACGACCGGCGGTGAGCGCTGCGTCGCCACCCGCATCACCCGCGAGGCCACCGAGGCCGAGGCCGCCACCCTGGCCTCGTCCCAAGCGCCCGCGAACACCGCGCGCACGACGCTGACCGTGAGCGTCGGCGACGGCGCCTCCGGCAACGCTACCGACGGCCACTTCGACCTGGGCCCCGCCATCGAAAACGGCACCCTCGTCGCCCGCATCAAGGACGACCGCACCCAGCCCGCACAGTGGGTCGACCCCTCGTCCCTAACCTTCGCCCTCGGTGACGCCGCGCGCATCACCGCGCCCGCTGACCTCGGCTTCGTCGCCACCCCCGGCTCCAGCGTCTGGCTGATTCCGTCGACCCAGATCGCGGGCGTGCCGTGGCTCGGCCTGAACTCCCAGCGCGAAGAAATCGTCACCGGCACCACCGGCCCCGTCCAGTTCACCCTCGACGCCGTCGAAGGCCCCGGACGCGTCGCCGTCTTCAACGCGGGAGCGCTCGGCTCCGGCGTCGGCGAGCACGTC
This sequence comes from uncultured Actinomyces sp., assembly GCA_938041695.1. Taxonomy (GTDB): domain Bacteria; phylum Actinomycetota; class Actinomycetes; order Actinomycetales; family Actinomycetaceae; genus Pauljensenia. The sequence continues at coordinate 7,113 of CALISI010000082.1, read as the reverse complement.
TTCGACGGCCCCGGCACCGGCTACACGCTCGGCGCCAACACGCACGCCCACCAGAACTGGGTGTTCACCGCGCCCGGCACCTACACGCTGACCATCTCCATGCGCGTCACCCCCAACGGTGCGGCGCTCGCGGGCAGCGGCTTCGGCTCGGGTGGGGACCTCACCGCCACGGGCACGACCGGCCCCAATGGCCGCCCCATGGTCTCCCAGGTCGTCGGCCGCACCGCCTCCGGCAAGGACTGCGACCTCTCCCTGGCCACCACCGGCGCCGACACCATCCCCCTGACCGTCGTCTCCCTGACGTGGGCGCTCACGGGCGCGGCCTGCGTGTGGGTGGGCGCGATCGGACGCCGCCGCAACCTGCGCGCAACGCTGTGACCCCTCATTCACGAGGACGACTCTCCCTCATCCCCCGCCTCCCCTTCCGTGGGTGGCGGGGGAGTGGGTGTGTGCTCGCTGCCTCGACGTTAGCGCTCACGGCGACCCTGGCAGGGTGCGCGCCCGCGCCCGACCCAGCAGCCGACGGTGAATTGCGCGTCGTCGCCACGACAGGCATCCTCGCCGACCTCGTGCGGGGTGTCGCCGGAGACCGTGTCCACGTCACGCAGATGGTGCCCAACGGGGCGGACCCGCACTCGTGGGAACCCTCCCTGCGCACCGTGCGCGACGTGGCCTACGCGGACGTCGCCTTCTCCAACTACCTCATGCTCGAGGAGCACGCCCTCATCCGCGCCCTCGACTCCAACCTGCCCGCCGGCTCGCGCTCCGTCTCCGTCGCCGAGGAGGCCGCCAAGAACGGTGCCACCATCCTCCCCCTCGTCGAAGACCGCGCCCTCGACACCCCGTGGCTCGGCATGCGCGTGTGGGGCGACGGCACCGACATGGGGGCCACCCGCGCCTCGCAGATCGACCTGACGACCACCGGCGTCGACGGGTCCGGCCAGGTCGCCGCGTACCTCACCACGTCGTTCGGGCAACCGGAGATCGCCTTCGCGTCCTCCGACGGCTTCAACGCCGCCACCGGATACGACACCGACACCGCGCAGCTGCCCGCCGACGCCCACCAGCACATGAGCTGGGCGTTCACCGCCCCCGGCGTGTACCGCGTCCACTTCCGCGCCAACCTGCGCACCACCCCCGGCGCCACGCCGGTCAGCGTCGGGGAAGGCACCGCCGTCTTCGCCGTCGGCACCCCGCCCGAGGACATCGCCGCCGCCGAAGGCCGACGCATCCTGCGCGCCGGCCACGCCGACATCACCGTCAACCTCACCACCAAGCGCGTCGAACTCGCCTCCGACGCCGGAGCACTCAGCGGGGACGAGGCCTCGGCCCCCTGCGTGGGCGCAGGAACCACGGGCGCGGCCGTCGCCTCCACCATGGAATGCACCGACCTCAACCACGTCGTCATCGAAGTGCCCACCCGCGCGCTCACGACGATCCCCGGGGAGGCCTCGTTCCGCTTCATCGGCGAGCCCGGCGCGAACGTGTACATGCTGCCCCAGGCGGTCCTCGGCAAGCACGTCCACGGCGACATCGACCCCCACCTGTGGCACGACGTCCACAACGCCCAGGCGTACGTGCGCGTCATCCGCGACACGCTGATCTCCGTCGACCCCGACGGTGAGGCCACCTACCGGGCCAACGCAGCCGCCTACCTGACGCGCCTCGACGAGCTCGACGCGACCGTGGCCTCGACCATCGCATCCATCCCCGAGGAGCGACGAAAACTCGTCACCACGAACGACGCGTACGCGTACCTGGCCAACGCCTACGGGCTCACCGTCGCCGGCTTCGTCGCGCCCAACCCCAGCGTCGAACCCTCCATCGCCGACCGGATCAAACTCCAGGCAACACTGTCCGACTCCTCGATCCCCGCGGTGTTCCTCGAACCCAACCTGGCGCGCACCCGCTCCACCCTGCGTACCGCCGCCACCGACGCGGGCGTGGACATCTGCCCCCTGTACGGCGACACCCTCGACGACCAAGCACCCACCTACATCGACATGATGGAACACAACGCCCGCTCACTGGCACGCTGCCTGGGCGGCAAGGAGATGCCATGAAATCCTTCTCTTCTCGCCTGACTGCCGGCCGCCGGCTCTTCGCCTCGGTGGCGGCGGCCCGCCCGCGAGATCGCCACACGCGAGCTTCGCTCGGAGTGGTCGATCTCGAAGCCCGGCCAGGCCCCGCCGCCGCCCCCGGGGCTAGCCGGCTGTCCCGCCTCGGCATGTCTCTGAGCGCTCTGCTTGTGTCGGCCTTCCTCGTCATCGTGGGCGCCCCCTCTTCCTTTGCTGACCCGAGTCCCGACCCCGAACTCGCGCAGAGCGTTGCGGCTCATGAAGAGTGGTCGAATGAGGCCTCGGAGATTAGCGTCGGGCACGTCGACCTCGGGCCACGCCTGATCGACGGTCAGTGGCGGGCCGGCCTGCGCCACGACGCCGAAACCGGCGCCGTGTGGCGCGACCCCAACCAGACCGTCCTGCGGGTGGCTGATGCGGCCATCATGACCGCGCCCGACTCTGCCGACTACCCCTTCCTGGCTGATGTTGCTGGGAAGCCCGTGTACGTCGTACCCCAGACGCAGAACCCGGGCGTCGTGTGGCTCGGCTGGAACACGCAGGACCCCGCCGTCACCGCCACCATCGACCGCGGCCTCACCATGCGCGTCGGCCCCGTGTCCGGCCCCGGCCGCGCGTGGCTGTTCCTGCAGTCCGGCACCTTCGGCAAGCCCCTCCTGCTCGCCGACTCAGGCGCGGCGCCTGGCGACGTGTGGATCGACTCGGGCACGCACGTGCACGCCAACTGGGCGTTCTCCGCGCCCGGCACCTACACGGCGACCGTGACCTTCCTGGGCACGACCACCGCCGGCGAGGCCGTGAGCGCCTCCACGACCCTGCGCTTCGCCGTCGGTGACGCGACGTCGGCGTCCGATGTCCTGGCCATGGCCGCGCCCGCGGCTGCCCCCGCCGATGGCGCTTCCGCTCCTTCCTCTGCTTCTTCCACTGGTGCTGCACCCGCTGGTTCCGGGGCCGCTGACCCTGCTGGTTCTGCTTCCTCCGCTTCGGGTGCCGCGTCGGGCGGGCTGCCCGACTGGGCCTTCCTCGCGATCATCGCCGTCGCCGCGGCGTCACTCCTCGTGATCGGCGCGCTCGTCGTCGCCCGCTCGCGCCGCAGCCGCGCCGAACAGGCCGCCGCCATCGCCGAGGCAGACTCCCTCCTCGCGCCCCTGCCCACCGCGAAGGGTGAGGGAAGCGGGGAAGCGGCCCCGGCCTCGTCCCCCAGTGCCGGAGCACCCGGCGCGGGCGAGAGCGCTGAGGGTCCCGGTATCAATGATCGGGGAGGGGAGCAGTGAGCCAGCTGCGCGTCACCGGACTGGGCGCGCGCCTCGGCGGGCGCAGCGTCCTCGAGGGCGTCGACCTGGAGGTCGGCGCCGGGGAGCTCGTCGGCCTCATCGGCCCCAACGGCGCCGGCAAGACCACGCTGATCCGCTCGATCCTGGGCCTCATCCCCTCCAGCGGCAGCGTCGAGACCGACGGCGCGATCGGATACGTGCCGCAGCGCCACGAGTTCGCGTGGGACTTCCCGATCAGCGTGCGCGACGCCGTCCTGCAGGCCATCACCGTGCGGCGCGGGCTGCTCGGGCGCGCTCGGACCCCGCACTTCCGGGCCGTCGAGGAGGCCCTGTCCCTCGTGGGCATGCGCGACCTCGCCAAGCGTCCCATCGGCGAGCTGTCGGGCGGCCAGCGCCAGCGCGTCCTCGTCGCCCGGGCCCTCGCGATCCGACCCGCCGTGCTGCTCCTCGACGAGCCCTTCACCGGCCTCGACATGCCCACGCAGGAGATGCTCATGGACCTGTTCCGCGCGCTCGCGGACGGGGGGCGGGCCCTCCTCATGACCACGCACGACCTCATCGGCGCGCGCGCCGGCTGCGACCGCCTGTACCTGCTGCGGCGCACGATCGTCGCCTCCGGGCGACCCGACGAGCTGGCCGACGCCGACCCGTGGATCCGCGCCTTCGACGTGCGACCCGACAACCCGATCCTCGACGCCCTAGGAGTGCGCGCATGAGCACCGTCATTCACGCGGCCGGGGGTGGCCTCGCCGCGGCGGCGGACTTCCTGAGCCCCTACGACTTCTTCCGCGACCTGACGAATCCCGCGCTGGCGTTCCTGCCGCGCGCGCTGCTGATCGCGGTCGTCGCTGCGCTCGTGTGCGGCAGCGTCGGCGTGCACGTCGTCCTGCGCGGCATGGCGTTCATCGGCGACGCCGTCGCGCACTCCGTGTTCCCGGGCCTGGCGATCGCCTTCGTGTGCGGCGGATCCCTCGTGCTCGGCGGGGCGCTCGCGGGCGTCGTGACCGCCGTGTTGGTGGCCTTGTTGGCGCAGAACCGCAGGCTGAAGGAGGACTCCGTCATCGGCGTGCTCTTCGTCGGCGCCTTTGCGCTGGGTGTCGCGATCATCGCGCGGGCGCCCGGGTACGCGGGGAGCCTGCAGGACTTCCTGTTCGGATCGATCACGGGCATTCCCGCGTCGGATGTGCCCGTGGTGCTGGCTGGCGCGTTGTTTGTGTTGCTCATGCTGTTCCTGGCGCACCGGCCCATCGTCGCGGTGACCCTGGACCGCGAGAGTGCGCGGGCGGCGGGCGTGCACGTGCTGCTGGCCGATCTCTCCCTGTACGTCGCCGTCGCCCTGGCTGTCGTGATCTCGGTGCAGACGATCGGCAACGTCCTGGTGCTTGCTTTGTTGGTGACCCCCGCGGCTACGGCGCGGCTCCTGTGCGACCGCCTGGGGACGATGATGATCCTGTCGCCCGTGCTCGGGGCTTCCGGGGGCCTGGTGGGCCTGTACCTGTCGTGGGCGCTGGACGTGCCCACGGGCGCCACGATCGTCCTGGTACTCACCGCGTGCTTCGGCCTCGCCTGGGTCTTCGCGCCGAGGCATGGCCTCCTCGCGCGGACATTGCGCGAGAGGCGGGGGTGAGGTCCTGGCTCAGGCTTCCGAGCTGCTCGTGAACGAGCGGGGCGCTGCCGAGGGGTGGTGCCCCGTTCTGCTTCTGGGATGAACGAGTTTGGTCGTGCGGGCAACCGGTGGATGTTTCACGTGAAACATCTGCGTGCATGTGTAGGACCTGGCGTTGCGCCGTGACGTGTGCTTCGGTTCGGGCCTCATGCTCCGGCTCTGGCCTCGTGCTCTTAAAGTCTCTCTATGATGCGCCTCCTCTCTTCTATGAACCTCTATGGGGGCAATGAAGGGTTCTATGAGATAGAAATGGGCTTCTATGACATAGAAGTGGGGTTCTATGAGATAGACGGGCAGTTCTATGAGATAGAAACCGGGGTCTATGATTAGATCGCGATGACCTGCTGGGAGCCCTGGCTGTGCTTGAGCTGCATGGTGGAGATACCACTTCGATTGAGGCAAAGACCTTTTCGGAGTACTCGCCGGAGCAGCTGGGTCCGACTTTGAGCGCGTTTGCAAACAAGCCAGGCGGAGGCGTAATCCTGCTGCACCATCGTCGATCGATTGCTGATACAGAGCCGGTACGCGGTAGCTCGCTACATGATCTTGACTAAACCGGCTCTTCCGAGTTGAGTGTGGGTGACCGGGTGTTGGTCGGGGGTTGGGGGTAGAGGTCGAGGTCCCAGGTGATGGGCGGACTTGTTCCCCCGCTGTCGTCAGGGACCTCGGGCGGTGTCTCACCCTACCTGCTGCTGCTCCGTGTCGCTTGATCGTTGTGATCGGTGTGATCTGCTGGTCGGTTTGGAGGGCTTCCATCTGATGAGTGTGGCTCGCACCCCAGATGCTCTGATGCTCGACATAGAGTCCTGTGATCGCTGTGCTGGCTGCCCTGGGTGTGGGCTGAATCGCTCAAGGTCACGGGCGTGTGGTGGTGGAGGTGATCGACGCGCCCGGGGCCGGGGTCCCGGCAAGGTTCCGGTGGTTTAAGCGGCGCTGGATATGCCGCGAACACACCTGCCAGATCGCGACCTTCACTGAGCAGAACCACTCGGTGTGTGCTCCCAGGGCGCGTCTGGGTGTGCGGGCGATCCGCTGGGCGATCGGTCAGTTGCGCTTCGAGGGAGCCACTATCTTGGGGCTGGCCCGCCAGTTAGGAACCACGTGGAACACTGTGTGGTCCCATATCAAGCCGTGCCTGCAAGCCGCATCTGATGACCCCGCCCGTTTCGCAGGGGTTCGGGTATTGGGGGTTGATGAGAGGCGTGTGGCACCATCAGGACCGACGCCGGCGGGGCCCACGTGAGCTCACCGGCATCGTGGACCTGACACGCGGGAAGGATCATCCCACGGCCCGGTTGTTGGACCTGGTGCCTGGCAGGTCTGGCACCGTGTATGAGAACTGGCTGGCCGAGCGCGGCGAAGACTTTTGTGCGGGGGTGCGAATCGGAGGCTGGATCCCTTCCAAGGGACAGCAAGAACGCCATTGATGATCAGCTCCAAGACGCAACCAGCGTCCTCGACGCCTGTCACATCGTCAAGCTCGCCGGTGACGCCCCAGGTGAGGTGCGCCGGCGCGTCCAGCAAGACACGACCGGTCACCACAGGCGCACAGGCGATCCCCTCTATCAAATCCGGCTTCTTTTGCGTGCCTCGCGTGATCGGCTCACGAAGCGTCAACGAGAACGACTCCGCGCAGCCTTCGCGGCAAATGAAGCGTATATCAGTGTTGAAGTCGCCTACCACTGCGCCCAGCAAGTCCGAGACGTCTTCCACCAAGCCACACCCGCCCAAGGACGACGCCTGGCCGCTCGTCTCATCGAGCGCCTACCAACGTGTCCCATCCCCGACATCGCTCGCCTAGGCCGGACCCTACGCAAATGGAAGGACGTACTCGACGCCTACTTCGACACAGCCGGAGCCAGCAACGCACCCCACTGAAGCAATCAACGGACATTATCGAACTAGGCAGACGCACCGCCAGAGGCTACCCCAACCCCACCAACTACCAACTCCGAATGCCCCTCATCACAGGAGGCCTCGACGCCTCCACCCACCCCCAACTCTGAAGAGCCGGAAAACCGGAGCCGACCAGTTCCCTAACGGCGGTGTCATAGGGTGTAAGCAATTTTCGTGTAGCGGTGATGCTGTTCGGAGG
>CALISI010000081.1 GCA_938041695.1 uncultured Actinomyces sp. | reverse complement strand
TGCCGTCGGACTCGGCCTCGGCGAAGCCCTGGAGGGCGGCGGTGATGGTCTGGGACGAGGTCACGTTAATCGCGGGGTAGGCGAACTTGCCATCCCGTGCGCGATTCAGCATCTCTGCATAGACCTCAGGGGTTGCGATAGGCACTTGGAGCCTCCTAATCGAGTGACAGTTTTGTCGTGTCCAATTCTCTCACATTTTGCACGAGCGGGGAGGGGATGGAAGTCCCGTTCGGACAGGGACTGTTCATCGCGCAGGGCTGTGTGGTAGGCGTGTCGTGAGGCCGGGGTCGCGCGCGTTCGTGGATGGTGACGAGCTCGTTTGACGAGGCAGGGGTTGGGTCGCCGGGGTCGGAACGATCGGCGGGTGGCGGGTTGAGGAGTCGGTGGGGTCGGCGAGGCGCGACGCGTGCGCCCACATAACGATCGCAGCGGCGTGTCCAACGTTCATGGACCGAGTCGAACCACGCTGAGTAATAGCGACGACAATCTCGCACGCTGCGAGCATCTCCTCGCTCAAACCGGAGGCTTCGGACCCAAAGACGAGGCACGCGCGCTCCGGCAGCACCGCGCCTTCGAGCGCTATCGACCCCTCAACGTTGTCCACGCCCACGAGTGTCAAGCCCTCCCGGGCGCAATGATCGACAAGTTCACCCACCTCAGGGCAGTGATCCACGGGCAGGTAGCGGTCGGTGACCATCGCGCCACGCCGGTTCCATCGCTTGCGCCCCACCACGTGCACGCGGCGGGCTCCCATTGCGTTCGCCGTGCGCACGATCGACCCGATGTTGAAGTCGTGATCGAGGTTCTCCACGGCCACCTCGAAGGGCAGCGAGCGGGCGGCGATGTCCGCGCGGATCTCGTCCATCGTCCAGTAGCGGTAGCGGTCCTCGACGTTGCGCCGGTCCCCCATCCGCAGGAGTTCAGGGTCGTAGTGTTCCCCGACCGGCCAGGCCCCCTCCCCGCCCGGCCACGGACCGACTCCGACCTGCGCACACGCCTGCGCTCCAGCCTCGTCGCCTCCCAAGGCCCCCTGCCGCGCGATGTCACACCCGTTTTCGAACTCGTTCACGGATCCCACCCTAGCGGCACCGTAGAATGGAGGCATGACTGCCCTGACGCACGAACCCACTCCCCTGAACGATCTGCCGCCCGTGACCGCGTGGCTCTCTGACATGGATGGGGTCCTGGTGAAGGAGAATCGAGCGCTTCCGGGCGCGAACGAGTTCCTCGCCGCTCTTCGCGAGAAGAACATCCCCTTCCTGGTCCTCACCAACAACTCCGTGTTCACGAACCGTGACCTGTCCGCACGCCTGGCGAACTCCGGGCTGGACATCCCGGAGGAGAACATCTGGACGTCCGCGAACGCCACGGCCGCGTTCCTGCACCAGCAATCCCCCGGCTCGACCGCGTACGTCATCGGCGAGGCCGGCCTGACCACCGCGATCCACTCCGCGGGCTACGTCATGACGGAGATCGATCCGGAGTTCGTCGTGCTCGGCGAGGTGCGCTCCTACGACTTCCATGCGCTGACCCACGCGATTCGCCTCATTGAGGGTGGCGCGAAGTTCATCGCGACCAACCCCGACGTGTCGGGCCCCTCCGACGAGGGCACACTGCCCGCGTGCGGTGCCATCGCGGCGATGATCACGGCGGCGACCGGAAAGAAGCCCTATTTCGTCGGCAAGCCAAACCCCGTCATGATCCGCGCGGGCCTGAACAAGATCGGCGCGCACTCCGAGAGCGCCGCGATGGTCGGCGACCGCATGGACACGGACGTGCGCGCGGGCGTCGAGGCCGGCCTGCGCACCCACCTTGTTCTGTCGGGCTCTACCGCCCGCGAGGACGTCAACAATTACCCGTTCCGCCCCTTCGGCATCCACGAGGGCATCGGCGATCTCATCGAGCTCGTCGAGGCGGCGCACTGACCCACACCGACACGGAAGGTACTGTCATGACCAACGATTCCCACAAGGCGCGCCTGGCCGCTCTCGTCCAGGAGCTGTCCGTCATCCACGAGAAGGTCACGCTGGCCTCGGGCCGCGAGTCCGACTTCTACGTCGATATGCGCCGTTCGACCCTGCACCACGAGGCTGCTCCCCTCATCGGCCACGTCATGCTGGATCTCCTGGAGGAGTCCGGTTTCTCGGTGGGCGAGGAGTACGTGGCCGTCGGCGGCCTGACGATGGGCGCCGATCCGGTCGCGACCGCGATGCTGCACGCCGCCGCATCGCGTGGCCTGGACCTGGACGCGTTCGTCGTGCGTAAGGCCGCGAAGGACCACGGCATGAAGCGCCGCATCGAGGGCCCGGACGTCGTCGGCAAGAACGTCGTCGTCCTCGAGGACACGTCCACGACCGGTGGTTCCCCGCTGGAGGCTGCGCTCGCCCTGCGCGAGGCCGGCGCGAACGTCGTTGCAGTCGCCGTGATCGTCGACCGTGCGACGGGCGCGAAGGAACGCATCGAGGCCGAGGGCTTCCCGTACTTCTACGCGCTGGGCCTGGAGGATATCGGCCTGGCCTGATTCTCCGCTCGGTGCGACGAGGCCGGGGCTGGGTTCTGCGCGAACCTGGCCCCGGCCTCGTTATCGTCTGCGCGCCCTTACATGTGGGGGACGGAACGCATGGCACGCGCGGTCACCCAGCGCGGGGCGAGCTTCATGGCGCCCATGGCGACCTTGTAGGGGATGGTCGGGGTGACCTGGACGCGGCCCGCGCGCACAGCGTCGAGGGCCTCCGTGACGACCTGTTCGGGGCTGGCCATCAGCCAGGAGGGGGTCGCGCGCATGTCGACACCCGCACGCTCGAAGAAGGGGGTGTCGACGGGGCCGGGGCACACGACGGTGGCGGTGATGCCGGAGCCCTTGAGCTCGGCGGCGAGGCCCTCGGTGAAGGCGACGACCCAGGCCTTGTGCGCGGAGTAGGTGCCCGCGCCCGTGCGCGAGGCGACGGAGCCGACGTTGAGGATGGCGCCACGGCCGCGCGAGCGCATGGAAATGCCCGCGTGGTGGGCCAGCGTCATGACGGCGCGAACCATCACGTTCAGGCCATTAATTTCATTGTCCAGGCTATTGTCCAGGAAGTCGCTCCCCAGGCCGAAGCCGGCGTTGTTGACGAGGAGGTCGACGGGAGCCAGGTCCGGCTTGTCTCGGTCGGCGGGTCCACCCACGTCCAAGCGCGCGGCGACGCGCGCGCATCCTTCGTCGGTCGACAGGTCGGCCGCGATCACCTCGGCGCGTACGCCCGCGACGTTGGCGAGCGAGTCCGCGAGCGCGCGCAGCGCATCCTCTCGGCGCGCGACCAGCACCAGGTCGTGGCCTGCGGCGGCCAGCTGCCAACAGAATTCTTCACCAATGCCGGAGGTTGCTCCGGTGACCAGCGCTGTTCCCATGGGGGAAGTCTAGCGCCACATCGTTTCGGCAGCACGAAGCCGGGGCGGGAACGCTGGTGCGTCCCGCCCCGGCTGGGCACTTCATCGGGTCCGGATCAGGTAGCCGACTCCGCCGCCGGCGAGGGCTGCCGGGATAACGAGGAGGACGAGCCAGTAGGGGCTCCATCCGCCCGAGCGGCCAGTATCCGCAGCCGCGGCGACCGGCAGGGATGCGGCCGCGTCGCTGGTTCCAGCCTCCGGGCTCGTCGCCGCGCCGCTTTGGGCGCCGCTCTGCGCGCCGCTCTGGGGGGCCTGAGACGGGCTTGCGGACGGCGCGGGCGCGGCCTTCGGGGCGCTCACGGGTGCCGAGCTGGTCGCGCCGGTTGTCCCACTTGCCGCTCCGTTACTGCGAGCAGCGGGAGCGCCAGTCGCGCTGCCACCCGTGGCTACGGGGGCCGACGTGCGAGTCGCGTCAGACGAGGCCGGGGTTCCAGCGTTGCTGGAAGGCGCGGACGGCGCGGGCACTCGTACCGGACCACCGGAGGGGGCTGGAGCCGGGAAGGGCGTCGGCATGGGCGCCGGAGCGGGGTCCGGATCGGCACTCGGTGCAGGTGCGGGCGCAGGGTCGACGCTCGGGGCCGGAGCGGGGTCCGCGCTCGGCGCGGGTGTGGGATCAACGCTGGGAGACGGCGCCGGGGTCGGCTCCGGCGTGGGCGCAGGTCCGGGTGAGGGCGTCGGGACGGGCTTTTCGTCCACCGGGTCGGGCTGCTCGTCGCGGTGACCGGAGCGCACGATCACGGTGAAGGACTGGGGCTCGACGAGGCTGCGCTCACCGCTGCGCGCGCCGACCTCGATGCGGTAGGTGCCCGGCGCACTGAATACCCAGTTGCCGTGCATGTGAGTCGCCTCGGTCGTGTGGACGACGCCATCGCCCTTGGACGAGTCGAAGTGGACCTTGGCGCCCGCACCGAAGGTGCCTCCCTGGAAGAAGGCGACGCGCGCGCCCTCGGGTGCCTGCGCGAGGTGCAGCGTCAGGTCGGCGCCATCGGGCAGTGCCGCGTAGTCGATGCCCTCGGTGGACAGGCCGGGCCACACGATGTCGCTGTTCTGAGTCTCCGGCAGCACGTAGGTAGCGGTTCCCACCGGTCCGAGCACGTCGTAGCTTGGATCCGACAGGGACGCGGGGCGCACGAAGCGCGCGTTGGGGGCCACCGCGAGGGTCGCGGAGCCGACGGTACGCAGCACGGAAGTGCGCGCGTTGGTCAGGGAGTCATCCTTGACGGCGAGGCCGTAGGTGAGGCCACCCTCGCCGCTGGCTTGGGTCAGGCGCACATCCAGGTGCCCCCGCGCGATCTCCACGGGATCGCTCAGCAGGGACGAGGCCGGGTCCGGGGTCGCGTCGTTTCCGCCGTTATCGGGGGCAGGAGCAGGCGTCGGGGTCGGGTTCGGAGCGGGTTCCGGCTCATCGGGGGCCGCCACACCGTCGCGCATTGTGAGCATCGCAGTGAGGCCGACATGGGAGCCGACGGTGACGTCCGAGGCATCCGCGACGGTCATCACCGCGTCAGAAAGCGGGTGGGGGCGCAGGGTGACGCGCATGTACATCGGGTCGGACTGACACACGCTTAGGTCCTGCGGCTTTGTGTCCATGCCGCCCGCGCCGAGCGTTCCCTCCATGGAGCACCAGGGGCTGAAATCGTACTTGGACTCGAGGAACTCGATCTTGTAGGTGGCGCGCAGGGTCGGGTCGTTCGCGCGCACGGTGGCCGTGTACTGATCGGTCGATCCGGGGATGAGGTCGTAGGAGACCTCGACGCGGCGCGACGAGATGGGCAGGTGGTCGGGGTTCCACACGGGCGCCGGATCCGGGTTGGAGGGGCCGAGGATCGTGTCGGTTCCGCCCACGGTGACGGGCTCGGTGTCCTTCTGGGAGTACTGAACGGTCTGGGAAATCCAACGCGCCGAGGCCGAGTCGCCGGGGATGTAGATGGCCTGGACAGCTGCGGCATCTGCGCCGAGCAGCTCGGAGATGGTCGCGCGGCCACCCTCGACGGCGGCTTCGGTCAGGAAGTAGCCGTTGACGGTGATCCATGCGCGTCCCGTATCGGTGGCGACGCCCGTGTCGATCGTGATGTCGGTGAGGTGGTTATCGCCGGGGTGTTCGCGCTCGGCGTGGTGGGACACGGTCAGCGTGGGCACCGCGGAATTGTCATCGCTGCGCTGCGCACGCGCGGCGTTGTACGCCGACTCGATGTCCTTAATGGTGCCTTCGGCTGGATTCGCGCCGCCAACCTGCCAGACCAGCGGCGTGATCGGCGAGGAGTAGATAGCCGTGCCGTCGGCGCTGCGCGCAGTCATCTTGTAGTTCGCAACGTAGCGACCGGGCTGCGTGAAGGTCGTGTACAGGTGCGTGTGGCGGGGGTTGTAGACGCTGCGGTAGGCGATGTCATGGCTGGAGAGGAAGCGGTTCACGCTGTCACCATTGTCGATGAACATCTCCATGCGACCCGGACCATCGACGCTGATGAGGTCGAGCGTGTAGGTCTCGCCCTCGAACTTGTCGGTGTCGCCGATCTCGCCTGCGCCGAGGCCCGCCCAGATGGGCGTGTTGCCGGGGCCGGGGTTCTGGGGAGCGGCGTTCAGGACGGTGCCCTCGGCGCCGAGGAAGGACAGGTCGGGACGTTTCGCGGGGACGACGAGCTGCGACTTGGCCTCGTCTTTGTCGCCGGTGCCGGTCCACGCCTTGGGGATCCACAGCGCGGTTTTTTCCATCGGCATGTTGATGGTGTTGAGCGAGAAGCTGTTGGTGTCGTCGTGCCAGACGGGGATGGGTGCATCGACGTGTTGTCCGGTGACGATCCATTGCTTGTCCTGGTCGGGACCGGCCCACGCGGCGGCCGGTGTGAGCGCCAGGAAGAGGGCGAGCGCAGCGGTGCTGATGCGTCGCAGGTGTGACATTCGGGTGCCTTTTCTAGCTATGTTGTAGGTGAGAATCATTATCACTCTAAATAAGGCCTCACACAACTCACATCCACAGCGCATGTTTCACGCGTGTTTCACACAGCCGCTCCCCCGCCCCACCGATAGGCTCAACCCCATGAGATTCGCGACCTGGAACGTTAACTCCATCCGCACGCGCGTCGACCGCGTCATCGCTTTCCTCCAGCGCTCGGGCACGGACGTTCTCGCCATGCAGGAAATCAAGTGCCGCCCCGACCAATTCCCCGTCGAGCCGTTCGAAGAGGCGGGCTACCACGTCGCAATCCACGGTCTCAACCAGTGGAACGGTGTCGCCGTGGCCTCGCGTCTGCCGATTCTCGAGGTTCGCAACCACTTCCCCACGCAGCCCGCCTTCGGTGAGCCGCCAGTCGTCGAAGCCCGCGCACTCGGCGTCACCGTCGACACGACCGGAGTTCTCCCCGTCGAGGATGGACAGGCCTCGTCGATGACGATCTGGAGCCTGTATGTGCCTAACGGCCGCGAGCTCACCCACCCGCACTACGCCTACAAGCTGACGTGGCTCGCGAACCTCGCCGAGCAGGGCCGCAGCTGGCTGGAGGACCCCACGGCCCGCATCGCCCTCGTCGGCGACTGGAACGTCGCCCCCTTGGATGAGGACGTGTGGGACACGAGCGCTTTCGAGGGCGCCACGCACGTGTCCGCACCCGAGCGTGAGGCCTTCGCCACCTTCGCCATGGACGGCTGGGTCGAAGTCACGCGAGAGCGCGTCACGAACTACACCTACTGGGACTACCAGAAGCTGCGCTTCCCCAAGAACGAGGGCATGCGCATCGACTTCGCATACTGCTCGCCGGCGCTGGCCGCGCGCGTCAGCGGCGCGCAGATCGACCGCGACGAACGCAAGGGGAAGGGCGCCTCGGACCACGTGCCCGTCATCGTCGACGTCGACTAAGAGAGACAACGAGGCTGGGGAACAGTCCCGGCGCAAGTCGAGGCCTGGGTGGGTGCCCAGGCCTCGTCGCGTATTGGCTTAAGCGCGTTCGCGCGCGAGGCTCAGCAGCTGCGAGTTAAGCACCGACCAGTTGTCGTGGTGCCAGGGCCCGAAAGTCTCCGCGCCGACGAAGGCTGCACTGGCGCCCAGGTCACGGTCCGCCCACACGAAGGAGCCGGACTGCCCGAAGTGCCCGATCGTGCGCGGGGAGGCGTCGGGGGCAGTCCAGTGCGGCGACTTCTCGCCGCGAATCTCGAGGCCGAGACCCCACGGGCAGGGAGTGAAGCGCCCGTAGCCGGGCACGACGCCGGCGAGCGCGGGGAACTGCGACAACCCCGCGAGGGCCGCCAAGGGGCCGCTCACGAGCGTCGGACGGGCAAGCTCGGCGCCAAAGAGGCTGACATCCGCCGCACTCGCAACGCCGGCGTGGGCGGGACTGCCGGGAATATCCGCCGTCGTCATATGAAGCGGCTCGAAGACCGTCTGGCGCACCCACTCACAGACGCCAACGCCGGTGGCCGCCTCGACCACCTCGCCGAGAATGTCGAAGCCCTCGTTCGAGTAGATGCGGCGCTTCTCGGGAGCCGCGACGGGGCGGCGCCCCTCAAAGGGCAGACCCGAGGCATGGGCCAGGAGATGACGAACCGTCGCCCCCTCGGGACCCGCAGGATCATCAAGCGAGACGAGGCCACGATCAACCGCGACCAGCACGGACCACGCGACGATCGGCTTGGTCACCGACGCGAGGGGGAACACACGATCAACGTCGCCGTGCGAATAGACGACGTCGCCCCCGACACGAAGGACGAGGGCGACATCGAAAGACGGCAGTGTGCCGATCACGCGGTGGCCTCCGGGGCCGCACCAACCTCGGCGGCCGCGGTGGTCTTTTCGCTGATCTTACGCAGCGTGCGGGCGTAGACCTCAGCAACTTCCTCGGGCACCGAAGCGCCGAGCTTGAGGACGTAATGCGCGGGCAGGTGCAGGAGCTGCACACACACGGCCAGGAAGCCCGCGACGAACTCGCGAGCATCGATCGGCTCATCGTTGTAACGAGCCGAGACAACCGAGCCGTACCAGTAGCGGATGAGGATCTTCGCCAGGGTACGAGGCGTGGTACCGATGTCGGCACCCTCCTCCTCGACGAAGTTCTGGATCATCGCAGTGAGGGCTTCCTCCATCTGCTGCGTGCGGTACTTGTAGTGGGCGTGCGCCGGGTGCGTCTCAGAAGAGGCCTCGGCCCATAGGACACAGTCCAGAGCGATGGCCGCGTCAGCGCCGGGCTTCATGGCGAAGCGCATCTCTCCGACCGCCCAGTCAACAAACGAGCCGACGGTGATGCCGCCCTCGTCGAAGCCACCTTCCGATTCTTCGTTAATGGTGACGTCGAAGAGAGCATTCATCTCCTCGTGACGCTGGATCGCGTTGCGCAGGATGGCTTCCTTCGAGGGGAAGTGATAGACGACGGCGGGATGCGAAATACCGACTCGACGGCCGAGGTCGCGCAGAGAAAAGCCGTTGTAGCCTCGCTCTGCAATCAGAACCATCGCTGCCGAGAGGATGGATTCACGCGTCGCCTGTCCTACGGAGTAGGCGCCACGGGCCTTCCTCTGGGTTGTCATATCATCTCCTGTTGTTGCAGACGCCACATACCGCGCATCCGAAATACACACTGGTAGTCAGTGTACCGCGCAATCTCAGGGTTTATCAACATTCATGACAAGCCCGTCGATGGAGTCGTTAATGTCAACTGTCACATTCTGACCATCTTGAACGTCTCCACCGAGCAGCAGAACAGCCAGTCGATCACCGATCTCCCGCTGAATCAGGCGACGCAGCGGACGGGCACCGAATGCCGGGTCATAGCCCACGCGAGCGAGCCATCCGCGGGCCGGTTCGGTTACTGTCAAACCGATGCGACGCTCGCGGAGACGAGACTCCAGCGACGCGACGAGCAAATCGACGATCTCGCCCAGATTTTCGCGGGTAAGCGCGTCAAACATGACCGTCTCATCCAGCCTATTGAGGAACTCCGGACGGAACGCCGAGCGAACAACAGACATGACAGACTCACGCTTTCCTTCGGGTGTCAAGTCAGGGTCCGACAGGAACTGCGAACCGAGGTTCGAGGTGAGGATCAGGATGGTGTTACGGAAGTCCACCGTCCGCCCCTGCCCATCCGTGAGACGTCCGTCATCCAACACCTGCAGAAGAATGTCGAAAATCTCAGGATCGGCCTTCTCAACTTCGTCCAAAAGGACGACAGAATACGGACGACGACGCACAGCCTCGGTCAACTGACCGCCCTGCTCGTAGCCCACGTACCCCGGAGGGGCACCGACGAGGCGCGCAACCGAATGCTTCTCGGAGTACTCCGACATGTCAATGCGCACCATGGCACGCTCGTCATCGAAGAGGAACTCCGCGAGCGCCTTCGCCAGTTCAGTCTTGCCCACACCCGTCGGGCCGAGGAACAGGAACGAACCGGTCGGACGATTGGGGTCGGACAGACCCGCGCGCGAACGACGGACCGCGTCCGACACCGCTCGCACGGCGTCTTTCTGACCAATGAGGCGTTTTCCGAGCTCATCCTCCATGTGCAGGAGCTTGTCGGTCTCAGTTTGCAGGAGCTTACCCGTCGGAATTCCGGTCCACGCTTCAATCACCTCGGCGATTTCTGCGGGGCCGACCTTCTCGGCGATCATCGGCTCCTCATCGCCGCGAGTATCCTGGGCCTCGGCCTGCGCTTCAGCATCGGCGATCTGGCGCTCAACCGCGGGAATCTCACCGTTCTGGAGGCGGCCAGCCTCTTCCCAGCGTCCCTCGCGCACGGCCAGATCGAGCTGAGTACGCAGCGTATCGAGCTGAACACGCAGGTCGCCGACACGGTTATGACCGGCCTTCTCGGCCTCCCAGCGGGCAGTGAGCGCACGCAGCGTCTCCTCGCGGTCGGCCAGGTCGGCGCGCAGCTTGCTCAGGCGATCCTGGGTGGCCTCGTCGAGACCATCCGGGTCGGACTCGGTCAGGTAGGACTCCTCCATGCGGAGACGATCCACGCCGCGGCGCAGCTCGTCGATCTCGACCGGCGAGGAGTCGAGCTCCATACGCAGGCGAGACGCGGCCTCGTCGATCAGGTCGATGGCCTTGTCAGGCAGCTGTCGGCCCGTGATGTAGCGGTTCGACAGGGTGGCCGCGGCGACAAGCGCACCGTCGGAGATTGTCACCTTGTGGTGCGCCTCGTACTTCGGGGCGATGCCACGCAGGATGGCGACGGTATCCTCGACCGAGGGCTCACCGACGAACACCTGCTGGAAGCGGCGCTCCAGCGCGGGGTCCTTCTCGATATTTTCGCGGTACTCGTCGAGCGTGGTCGCACCGACCATGCGCAGCTCACCGCGGGCGAGCATTGGCTTGAGCATGTTGCCCGCGTCCATTGCGCCCTCGGAGCCGCCTCCCGCACCGACGACCGTGTGCAGCTCGTCGATGAAGGTGATGATCTGACCGTCGGAGCGCTGAATCTCAGCGAGGACGGCCTTCAGGCGCTCCTCGAACTCACCGCGATACTTCGCGCCGGCAACCATCGACGACACGTCAAGGGAGACCAGGCGCTTGTCGCGGAGGGATTCGGGGACATCGCCAGCGACAATGCGCTGGGCGAGGCCTTCGACGACGGCCGTCTTACCGACGCCAGGCTCGCCGATCAGAACAGGGTTGTTCTTGGTGCGCCGGGACAGGACCTGAACGACGCGACGAATCTCGTTATCTCGACCGATGACCGGGTCGAGCTTGCCTTCGCGGGCAACCTCCGTGAGGTCGCGGCCGTACTTGGACAGGGCCTCGAAGGATCCCTCGGGGTCGTCCGAGGTAATCGGGTCGGGGCGCAGCTGCGCGAGCGCCTGCGCGAGAGCGTCGGCGCCAGCTCCGCCCTGGGTGAGGATTCGACCGGCATCGGTCTGCGAGGTGGCCAGAGCGATGAGCAGGTGCTCGGTCGAGATGTACTGGTCACCGCCGGCCTCGGCGCGCTCGCCAGCATCGCGAACGATCGCGAGCAGGGCGTTCGAGGGTTGGGCACTCCCCGTGGACGCGCCCTGCGCGCTCGGGAGAGCCACGAGGGCGTTGCGAGTGCGCGCACCAATCGCGCGCACATCGGCACCAACAGCCTCGAGAAGAGACAGCGCAATACCTTCGTGCTGCTCAATCAGAGCTTCGAGCAGGTGGATGGGCTCCACCTGCGGGTTACCGGCCGCACCTGCAGCCGCGAGCGCAGAGGAGACGGCCTCCTGCGCCTTTGTTGTCATTTCACGTGCCATGAAATCACTCCTCCAAATGGTTTGTCTGGTGGCGCCGATCCACTCGACGCCTTCTGACAGACACAACGAAGCCGAAGTTGAGTCTATTCCACTCAACTTCGAATCTCAGGAGGATGTGACTCAGTTCTCTGGAAGCCAGGTGGGGCCATCAAAGCCGCGCTGATGCCCACGAGCCGGACCAGGTCCCTCGTCCCCATCGAGACCGTAGCGCTCCTCAAGCGCACGGAATAGCTGCAGGGTCGTCGCGAGCGCACACATCACCTGTTGAACGAGCTGCGCATCCGTCGCACCATACTCGTAGTCAGCATTCACCTCAGCGACAACACGGTCGCCCTCGTCCTGGTCAGCGACGTACGCCTTCGGCCAGAGGAACTCGCCGTGCCAGGCCTGCAGGAAGTCACGCAGATCCTCGCCATATTCAATCGGCACAAGGCTCTTCATGAAGGCAACGATCGACAGCACCTCACGAGAGTCACCGAGGAAGCGGAAGCAGAACAGATGCCCCTCCCACAAACCGCAGAGATCCCCGTCGTTATCGATACGCCAAGTCCATCCCTCAGAGTCGAACAGGAGGCCCAAGCGTTCCTGCGTGATGGGGCGAACCATATCGAAACGATTGGCTTCAAACTCCGAATTACCCGTGACAATTCCTTCCGGAGGTGCTGCTTTGCTACCTCCCCATTGCTCCATATCAGAGGCGGTATCGTCCGGCAGATTGCGGCGGCGAGGCGTCTCCTCACCGCCGGCTCCTCCGTCGGCATCCGCCCGCCATAGCCAGCCCATGATGTTCCCCTATTCGTGCCGATGTTCGTTGACGCGCCACTGCGTCGCTACAGACGGGGCGAGAGCGCGCCGACCGCCCCCCACGATGGTCTGCACATGCATTTCCATTGGCGCCTCCTCCGCTCACCTCATCGTGTTACCAGCACGTGTCTTGATGCTTTCACAGTAGCGTAGAAACCACGAAAAACCAATGTCCCCAAGGCTTTTGCGTCGCCGCCGAACGCCACCACTGCGACATCGCCGCACCATCGTCGCAGCTCACCCGGGGGGCATGGCGCAACTATTTTTCATTTGTATTCTTGATCACATTTGCGATTAGCTCTTGCAGAATGCAAAGGTTTCTACTAAATAGACCAATTTGTATTGATTGAGCCCGGAGAATCCTCGGAAATCCCGTCAGTACACGGCAGGCGGCATGAGAGACGCCAAACAGGGGCAATCCCGGCACTGCCCCTCGGCTCCTACCGGAGCCACAGGGAATGCGAGAGCCAGGGCGGGCAGCGGCAGCGGACGCGCGGTCTTGGCAACCAGCCAACGCAGCGCCCACTCCGCGGGACCACGAGAGGTTCCCCCGACCTCGGCGATCACACAACCGAAGCCAATCAGCGCCCAGACCCCCAGCGCAAGAAGCCCCGAAATCGCAACCCCCAGGACACGAACGCCGAACGCGCCAAGCACGCCGAACATAAAAATAAAGAGCAGCGTCTGTGACAGGTAGGCGGTCATCGAGCGTCGGCCGATCGCACTCAGGAACGCGCATACCGAGCCGAGACTCTCGCGCGACCCACCTCCCACGAGCGCGAGAAGCGCCAGCCACCCGCAGGCTCCCGCAACGCCGGAAGCATGGAAGAGCGGATACGACCAGGACGCCGACCCGGTAAAAGCCCAGTCCAGCTGCATGAGGGCGAAGGGAACAGCCCCCAGGGCACCAATACCGAGACCCACGAGCGCGATCGCCGCCACAAGCGGCCCGCGCCCGCGCGGATCCTGCAGCAGGCCCCAGCGCGAGGCGCCCACGCCGATCATCACGCAGGGGACCACGAGCGCCGTCAGGACAGTCATCGGAGTCGCGATAAGCCAGGAGGCGAGCGAGAAGAGCGGGTACCACGCATCCAGTGCGACGGGGCCGTGGCTCTCCAGAACCATCGGCTCACTCCCCATCATCTCCGCCATCGACCAGATTCCCAGCAGGCTCCAGGAGGCTATGATCGCGCCGATCAGCACGCGCAGCCACGCGCGTCTCATGACGATAACCTCGGCGAAAATGACCGCCACGAGGCCGTACGCGCCAATAATGTCGCCGGAGAAAAACACAGCGTGCACCAGGCCGAAGGCCAGCATCCACCAGCCGCGGCGGCGAATCAGGCGTGAGGCCGCGCGGCGCGCCCGCCGCTCGATTGCTTCTCGGACAATCTCCCACTGGACGGCGTTCCACCCGGCGCTCAGCTCGGAGGCAATCGCATCCATCGCGAAGCGGCGCTCACGCTCGATCGTGCGCGAGGCCATGATCGCCATACCGAAGCCGAACAGAATCGAAAACAGCGGGTACGCGCGACGGTCCACGAACAGGGTACGCACCAGGTACCACCACTGATCGGCGCCATTCATGGCCGCCAGCGCCGCCTCGCCCACCTGCGGCGCATCCGGGAAGTATCGCAGCCAGAAGGGCACATTTGCCAGCGCAATGAGCGCGAGCATAAAGCCACGCGCGACATCGGGGGCAGGGAAACGCACCTGGCGTACGCCCGTGAAAGACAGGGTGTGCATGGCGTCCTTACTCGTGGTGGTGTCGATGCATCAAGGGGACGAGGCCGGAATTCCTCCGGGGCCTCGCCCCCTCACGCGCAAATTGCTGTCATCCGATGGCCGACATCATCGCCTGCTGTTGAATCTCTCGGCGCCTACCGTTGGCTTTCACCACGAGCACGATGCCGATGATCATGATGATCGTGCCGCTGACGCCGACGACCGTGGACCAGATCAACGCGCCACCAGTCGAGGAGATCAGGTCCTCAGCGCTCACGGGCAGCCCCGTGATCGTCGCGTCATCGCCCAGGCCCTCACACCGGATCGTGTACGTGCCCTCCGCCAGGCCATCGCGGTAATAGACCTGCGAGCTTCCGTCCAGCTGCTTCATATCCCAGCCCTTGTTGCCATCTTTGATCAACATACACTCAGTCGCTGCTTCCGAAAGAGACACCGTGTAGCTGCCATTGGTGCCGACCTCGACGGTCCCACCGTTGCGTACGACGGCTCCATTTGCCATGTTTTCGGTCATGCTTGAGGCGCCCTGGAACATGAGAACAAAAAAGACAATAGGGGCGACGATCAGCATCATGAGCACGCCGACGACAATCATGATCGTGCCGGGGGCTCGACTGGGCAGCTTCATGATGGGCATGACCGCAGGACCACCATAACCGGCACCCGGATAGGCGCCCTGAGCGGGCATCGCGCCGTTTGCGCCGTCCTGACCGTACTGCGGCCAGGGCGTGTCCTGTTCACCGGGGACTCCGTAAGGCGTGGGGTTCGACATGAGGAAAGCCTTCCTAGGAAAACGTTTATGTCAGCATAACAAGGCGGGCGCTCAGCGTGGGCGTTCTCCCAACGCTATCGGGCCTCGTGAACGATGCGCAGGCGCTCGGCGCGCAGCTGGGCGACACCGGGGACCTCGAGAGGTGCGAGCGCAGACCCGGTGGTGCGCTGCAGCAGTAGGTCCGCCAGCTCAGGATTGCGCGCGAGAGCGGGGCCGTGCATATAGGTCGCGATGATGGACCCCTGGACGGCGCCGTCGTAACGTACCTCGGGCGTGGTCGCGCCGCGGGGCGTGCCGTTGCCGACGCCGGACAGGACGCGACCGAGCGGGGCAGCATCGGGGCCGAGGACGGTACCGCCCCCGTGGTTTTCAAAGCCGGTGAGCGTCTGGGTGAGGCCCTCGAGGACGGGCTCGCAGACGAGCTCACCGATCGCACGGTGCCCCTGGGGCTCGGTCGTGATGTCGAGGACGCCCATGCCCGGCACGCGAGCGCCGCGCGCATCCTCGTACCAGTGGCCGAGGACCTGCAGGGATGCGCAGATCGCTAGGAGTGGGCGCCCCGCATCGAGGGCGCGGGCGAGGCCCGAGGTGCGGCGGAACTTGTCGGCAGCGAGCGCCTGAGCGGTGTCCTCGCCGCCGCCGAGCGTGTAAATGTCGAGGCTGTCAGGGATCTCCTCGGTCAGTCCCACGTGGACGACCTCGGCGTCGATGCCGCGCCTGCGGGCGCGTTCGGCGAGAATCAGCGCATTGCCGCTGTCGCCGTAGGTACCCAGCACCTCGGGCATGAGGACGCCGATTCGCAGCGTAGAGAGGCTCATCGCGTGCCTTCCTTTCGATCGAGCAGGACCTTGAAGTCGCGCATGGCCGTGTAGTTGAGGAGCATCTCGACGCGGCCCGGCTCGCAAAGCGCCAAGGCATCCATGGGCAGCGGGGCGAGGTCGCAGTGCACGCCCGCGTATTCGAGGCGCACAGCAAGGTCGGCGCCGCGCTCACCGCAGGCGACGACGCGACGCCCCTCCCGTTTCACGGCGGAGAAATCGACGTCCCACAGCCAGGAGAGGTCCTGGCCGTCGGGAACCTGACCGTTGACGCCGATGACGACCTGGTCGACACGCGGGTCGATCATCGTCATGGCTTCCTGCCATCCAGCCGGATTCTTCGCCAGCATCAGACGGGCACGGCGCCCGTTGACGTCGTGCACGGAGTAGCGCCCGGCGACCTCGGTGACGCCGCTGACGGCGGCTGCCGCGACAGCCGGGTCGATACCCATGGCGACGGCTGCGGCGACCGCCTGCGCTGCGTTGCCGAGGTTCGCGCGCCCGGGAAGCAACAGATTGAGGGGGACGCTGATGCCGTCCGGTCCGCGCAGCGTCGCGCGCGGGCCTTCGGGGGAGAGCTCAACGTCCTCGAGCCACCACTGAGGCTGCGGACGGCTCGTCAGTTCCGGCAGTTCCTCCCCCTCGAATGCGGGGATCAGGTGCCAGTCGTCACCGGAGCGGACGACGCGCCCACCGCGCGGATACGCGGCAGAGTCTCCCCCCCATCCTCCACCGGCTGCAACCCACACAACGGTCGGATTGTCGGCGGCGGCCGAGACGATGAGGGGGTCATCGCAGTTTGCGACGACGATGGCATCCGGATGAGCCGAGGCCCCCTCGCGCAGGCGACGCTCCACCGTTCCGATCTCCCCCACACGATCAAGCTGGTCGCGCGAGAGGTTGAGGTAGACGAAGACAGCCGGATCCACGTCGGCCGCAACGGCGGGCACGTGCATCTCGTCGACTTCGAGGGCGGCACGCGTCGCACCCTTGCCCTGCATGAGAGCCGTGAGGACGCCCGACGTCATGTTGTCGCCGTTGATGTTCGAGGCAACACGACCAGCGCTTTCGAGCGCCGCACGCACCATGCGCGTCGTCGTCGACTTGCCGTTCGTGCCGGTGACGATCACGGATGAACAAGGGGCGGCCAACTCGTTGAGGAGCTTCGGGGAGATACGCAGCGCGACCTCGCCGCCGATCATGCCGCCAGAACCGCGCCCAAGGGCTCGGGACGCGAAGCGGGCAGCCCCGCCTGCAACCGTAGCCAGGCGAGAGCGCACCGACAGGTGATGCGAAGAATTCGTCATGTATCCACGTTAACGCATGCGGGGTGCTGGCCGCGTCGCCGACGCATATCGGCCTCCCCCACCAGGACGATGCCGGGGACCGCCGAGAGGGTGGCTGTCCTCGCGCGACACGCGGATGTGTCCCCGACCGTCACAGATAGTTACGCATTGCATACCGACGTTACATACGCCATTTCTGTGTGATGGCGTCGATATTGCTCGGCGGTTAATTTCGACCGCTCAGCCTCCCGACAGCACTGCCCGAGCAGCCCAAGATTTCAGCATTTTCAAGGAAAACACCTCATCGTCGATAAACTTGCAGGTCAGAGGACATTTCAGAAAAAGAGTTACGAATCAGACGCACATTTTTCCTACGCCCCCTGCACGTTTGCCCCAAGCGACGAACACCCCAAAAATCGACTACCGAAACCCGCCATGACCTGGTAAAACTATGTTCAGCGGGCGCAAGCCTGCCGCCTGTTCCAGGCTTCGGTCGGGAATCCTGTGTGCCCCCGGATTCTCGATCGAATATGCTGCGGGACCCATCCACTGGATGGGTCCCGCAGTCCTTTATGTTTCAGCGTCGTGCTGCTGAGAACCGATGCAGCGTTCTCAGTGTCGTGCCACTGAGCAACATTGCAGCCTTCTCAGCGTCGTGCCACTGAGCAACATTGCAGCCTTCTCAGCGTCGTGCCACTGAGCAACAT
>CALISI010000080.1 GCA_938041695.1 uncultured Actinomyces sp. | reverse complement strand
G
The DNA here is from genome assembly GCA_938041695.1 of uncultured Actinomyces sp. GTDB lineage: Bacteria > Actinomycetota > Actinomycetes > Actinomycetales > Actinomycetaceae > Pauljensenia. The sequence continues at coordinate 15,247 of CALISI010000080.1, read as the reverse complement.
CAAGAGCGTGTCGCACTCGCACGTTCGCACCAACCGCCGGTGGAATCCGAACATTCAGCGCGTTCGCGCCCTGGTCAATGGGACGCCCAAGCGCCTGAACGTGTGCACCAAGTGCCTGAAGTCCGACAAGGTCGCCCGCGCGATCTGAGTCGACGGCGCTGACGTAACGCTGGAGGGGCGAGCCGACAGGCTCGCCCCTCCAGCGTTTATCCACTCCTCGCCTCCGCTGCGTACATTCCCTGAATCAACATGTGTGAACGCCCGCGACTCATCGTCGCGGGCGTTCACTGTCCTCCGCCGAGCTCAGAGGCTCAACCGGTTACCGGGCGCGAGCGCTACAGGAGCCCCGCAGCCAAATCCAGCGGCGTTCCGAAACGATGGTTCGTGATCGCCACCGCCTGTTCACGCAGGAAGGGCAGCAGTTCCGTATGGGGGCACGGCGTCACCGCTCCCGTGTACAGCGCAAGATCGGGGCTACCCATACTCGCGCGACTTGCGCGCTCCCAACGATCCTCCGAGGACTCCTCGCGCGGGCCAAGGACGCGCACGCGCATTCCCAGACCGCCCGAGTTCGCGACCATCGACAAACGAGAATCCCACGAGGCCTCATCCTCGACTGTCACCTCAATATCCAAAGACTCGAGAAAGTCCGCCACGGAGGCAGGAAGTGCGTCAGCAAGGGACAGGCCGATCGGCCCGCCCGCCAGAACACCCGCCGCCAACACACGGACCGTGTCTACGAGGGTGGTTCCGCTGGCGGCTCGCACGAGGACCGGAGTGGGGCGGTAGCGCAGGATATTGCGCTCGCACGCCATGGCGGTGACGTCACGGCCAACTCCGTAAGCGCGGGCCCAAGCAGCTGCGTCGTTTGCGACGGCGCCCCCGAGCTCTACCACCTCATCGGAGCTGAGGTGCGCACTCGCCGCATGGCACAGCGCATGAACGCTCGGGGCAAGCGTTGCAGTGTCCATGGTGCTCTCCCCCACGGCCGCCTCGCGGGCAGCTTCAACTTCCCCGAGGCCCAGCAGGTACGAGGGGCCGCCGGCTTTCGTGGTCGATCCGATGGCCGAACGCTTCCACCCGCCAAAAGGCTGACGGCGAACGACGGCGCCGGTGATGCCACGGTTGACGTAGAGGTTTCCGGCCTCAATACCATCCAGCCACATCGCTAGTTCCTCGGTGTCGAGGGTGTGCAGGCCTGAGGTCAGGCCGTAGTCGACCTCGTTGACGGCCTCGATGGCTTCCTCGAGTGTTTTGACACGCATGACGCCGAGGACGGGCGCGAAGTATTCCGTCAGATGGAATTCGCTGCCGGGTACCACGCCCGCACGGATACCCGGGGTCCATAGCCCATCACCTAGGTAACGAGGCTTGAGAACCCAGTGCTCACCTTCACCCAGGGTCGTCAGGCCACGCACGGCCTTCTCGTCGTCGGGCACGACAACGGGGCCGACCTGAGAGTCCAGTGACGCCGGCAATCCCACCCGCAGCGACGCGGTCGCGTCAACGAGCTGACGCGCAATACGCGTGGAGCGTCCCGCGGAGCCGACGAGGATCAGCAGAGAGGAAGCCGAGCATTTCTGCCCCGCGTGCGCGAAGGCGGAATGCACGATGTCGCGCACCGCCAAATCGGGATCCGCTGAGGGGGTGACGATGATGGCGTTCTTGCCGCTCGTCTCGCCCAGCAGGTGCATGTCCGGCTTCCAGGAGCGGAAGAGACGAGCCGTGTCGTACGAACCGGTCAGCACGACACGGTCGACGTCCTCATGTGTCACGAGATAGCGTGACACGTCCCCGTCGTCGAGCGGGGCGAGTGCCACTAGCTCTCGAGGGATCCCCGCTTCATGGAAGGCCGCGACGAGTTCAGCTGCACAGCGTTTGGCCGGCGGGGCTGGCTTGAGGATCACCGCGCTACCAGCCGCGAGCGCCGCGGCGACGCCACCGACAGGAATGGCGATGGGGAAGTTCCACGGGGAGGCGACGACGGTGACATCCACAGGTACGAATCGTGCCCCCGCCATGTACACCTCATCGGTGAGCTGCAAAGAGGCCTGCGCATAGTGGTGGCAGAAGTCGACGGCCTCGCTCACCTCGGGGTCAGCCTGATCGATGGTCTTTCCGGCCTCAGATCCGGCGACCTCGATGAGTTCACCTCGATGCGCGGCCAGCACATCGCCAACGCGATGGAGCGTGGCAGCCCGTTCCTCGGGGGTCAGGCATTGCCAGGAGCTAGCGGCGCGTGCAGCGGCCTCGACGAGGCCGTCCACTGCCTTGTTCGTCGCCAGCGCTTGCGCTCCGTCATGCACGGCCTTCACGCCACGGGTTGAGCCAGGGATCGCCGCAGCGATGTCACGTGCCCACTGGCGGTTGGCTGCCAGGGCGGGATCTGAATCCGGCTCGGAAACGAAAGCACGACGCGCGCGCTCAGCGAGGCTCCCCCGCTCAGCGGGCACCCCTGCCTCGCGCTCAGCCAGACGGTTCTGGCTGCGGTTCGGAACGGGAACGGGAGCGTCCGGATCAACGTCGGACAGCGCTGCCAGGAAACGGTCGCGTTCGCGGGCGAAGACGTCCTCGTTTTCGGCGATATCGAAGACACCGGACATAAAGTTCTCTGGCGTCGCGTTTTCCTCCAGGCGGCGCACCAGGTAAGAAATGGCAACGTCGAACTCACGGGGGTTGACGACCGGGACGTACAGGAGGAGAGAACCGACGTCGCGGCGCACGACCTCCTGGATGCCCGTGGCCATGCCGGAGAGCATCTCGAACTCGACGCTGTCCTCGACACCGCGCGCGGCGCGCAGCTCGTAGGCGAAAGCAATGTCGAAGATGTTTTGTCCAGCCACGCCCAGGCGGATCGCACGCGTCCGTTCCGGAGTCATCGCCCAGGACAGCATGCGCTTGTAATTGGTATCCGTCGCCTGCTTGGAAGGCCAGGTCGTCAGCTCCCAGCCGTGGATCTCCGCATCCACCCGCTCCATAGACAGGTTCGCACCCTTGACGATGCGCACCTTAATGCGCGACCCCCCCGCGTCCACGCGCGTGCGCGCCCACTCCTGGAGGCGCTGGAGGGCACCGAGCGAATCGGGCAGGTAGGCCTGAAGGACGATACCGGCCTCGTAGCCGCGCATGTCCGGCTGGTCGAGGATGGCGGTGAACACCGCGATCGTCAGATCGAGGTCCTTGTAGTCCTCCATGTCGAGGTTGAGGAAGGTCCTATTGTCGCGGGCAAGGCGGTAGAGGGGCAGGAGGGCACTCACGCCATGCTCAACAACTTCCTCGAAACCCCAGGGATTGTGCGGTCCCGTCACGGCAGAGACCTTGATGGAGACGTAATCGACGTCCTCGCGAGTCACGAGGCGCGAGACCTCGGACAGGCGATGGGCCGCTTCCTTCTCACCAAGAACCGCCTCGCCGAGGAGGTTCACGTTCAGGCGGTGGCCGCCTGTGCGCAGGCGCGCGAGCGCAGGGCCGAGACCCCTGTCGGTTGCGTCGACGACCAGGTCGCCGACGATCTCGCGGAACACGCGTCGCGCCACCGTCGTCACAGTGCGGGGTGCGAGGCGCGATGCGGTCGATCCGAGCCCCATCGCCGCGGCCAGGGCCGGGGGCAGGAAGATTTTACGGCCGGCCGACAGGCGCTTCAACGCCTCACTGGCCACGTCCAGATCCGCGGGACGCACGACGTCGTCAACGAATCGAGTGGTGAACGTCAGACCGTCCGGGTCGGACAGGATCCGGGAGAGAATCTTGGCCGATTGCGGAGTCGGCTCATGGGCCGATTCATCGGCCCAGCGGCGGGCTCGAATGATCGCTCTCTCCCCCAGCGCCCACAGATCATCGGAGCAGCGTCGAGCGTTGGAATCGGGGTGGGGCGGGGTAGGAACGGCGACGTTCGTCATGCGTAGACCTCCAGGCGTGGATGAGCGACGGATTCTCCGCGTCACGTGCAGCGGCTTCGCTGGACACGTTCGGCAAAACTCCCGACATCGTGAAGTATGCTGGTTTGTCCATGCTAACCCTTCTCAGGGTTCTCCGTGGCACCAGCGCATGACTATAATACAAGCAACAAGGGACCTAAGCCCCGACTCGCGAAAAACAGCCGCAAACCCTCATCATCTGTGTCACTTTTCACAACACCGCGCCTCCTGTGCGGAGGCACCCCCGGCCTCGTTCACGAACGAATGAGCCAGCGCACCTTCACGTCGTCAACCACACCGGCCATCACCTCGTGCATATTGAATTCGCGCCCACCATCCGCGCGCGAGCACAACCACTGCACCTGAAGACCATCGGAGAGCGCCACGAGCTTACGTGCGATCTGCTCACTGGGCGCATCGGCGCGAACCTCGCCACGCTCCTTGCCATGCTCGATCGCATTCACCAGATACTCAATCGCACCAAGCAGATGCTGACGGAACCACGGATGAGCCTGATGTCCGGCATCGATCACGGCAGCCGACATCGCCGTGTAGAGGGCAACTCCATCGGGATGACGTTGGTTGTGCGCAACCATGTCCACCCACGCGTCCAGTGCAGCCTCCGCGCCCTCCTCAGCGCGCGGAAGACGACTGACAACACGACGATCACGCTCATCGAGGACAGCCGCGAGGAGCTGATCCTTCGACGCGTAGTGGTGCAACAGGCCAGCCTTGGAAATATCGGCTGCGCGCGCAATATCCGCCAGCGATGTCGCAACAAAACCACGCGTCGAAAAAAGGATCAACGCCTCCGCGAGGATACGCGCCTTTTTATCCTCACTGCCGGCCTTCGGTCGACCGGGCTTGCGCGTCTTCATTGCCTGGGCCTCATTGCTCATGCGGCTGCTCCAGATTCGGTGTGACAGGGTTACCAAAAACCCATCATAGCGCGCAACCGCCGCTACGACACCGGGTATGCGAACTTCTTTCGCCGAGTCCGCATACCCGGTGCACTCGTTGCATGAATACGGGCCTCAGTAACCGAATCGCACCTCGAACTGGGGCTTACCCGACGCATCCAATTCAAGCTTGCCATTCTTGTCGGTCTTCACCGTGGCCGTCACCCGGGACGTGACATCACGCTGCTTGTCCCCGCTTTCTATGCCCTGGATCGTAAACGTTGCCTCGCCGGTGTACTCGCCGCCCTCATCCGTCGTCGCTTTCATTACTGTGGGCATCGTCTTGACCTGCAAGAGAGCGAGGGTCCGAGACTGAACAGGCATCGGGCATGCTGTATCGATATTGCCCGGGACGGTCGCACACGAGTTCGTCAGAGCAGCCGCAGCCTCGAGCGCGGCAGCGGCCATCTTGTCGTTATACGTGCCTGTCAGCTCGACCGTGCCACCGTATGTCGAGCTGTCGTACCCGGTCGCAGCCTTGACGGACAGAGTCTTGGGTGCCGCATCAATGTAGTCCCCCGTCTCCTCCGGGGTGAAGGTGTAGACGCCGGGGTAGAGAACGAGAGAGCTGCTGGATCCCTCCGTGAGCGTCACAATCGAGAGCTTTTCTCCGCCGATCGAGAAGGCCGTGACATTGTCCGCCTCCACATCGACGCGGGCAACCATCGCATCCTGGATCTTCCAGTTCTTCAGCAAGCCAAACGTCTTCTTCGCCTGGCTCACACGGAAGGAACGGGTGAAACGCTCGCCGTCGAGGCGCATCGTCGCCGTCACGACGCGCTCCTTCGCATACTCCGCGTCATCGGCAGTCACGTCCTCGACCTCGATGCGGGCGCTCGCGGAGGCCATGACCTGGTCAGAGAGGAAACCACGCTGATCATTGGGCAGACCGGGATCAACCATGGCAGTTGCTGCGCTCGCCTTACCCTCGGCGAGCAGCTCGAGATACTGGCGAACCTTCGCCTCGGGCGTGCGCGTCCAGTTCGCGATCGTCAGGGCGACGGTTCCGACGACCACGAGGACGACGAGGGCCACAACGCCGATCACGATGCCCTTCATGCGGCGGCGGCTCCTGGTGGACATCGGGGTGAAGGTCACGCCCGTCTGGGGCACGACGGGTGCCTGAACGGCCATGTACTGAGGGTTGGCGGGGGCAGGGGGAGGAGTCAGGTTGGACGAGGGGCCCGGGGGTGGGGGCACCTGCGGATTAGGTTCAGGAGCGGCAGGTGGGACGCTCATCCCCTGTCTCACATCGTTAGCATGCGGTTCCATCGCTTCTCCTCACTGTGCTGGCGTCGCTGATCTGCGCGTCTGGGATATAACGCAGGGATCAACGGATACAAACTCGACAATATCCCATAGCGTGATGGCACCTCAAGGACACGCGCTCATCGCACCGGACACCGAGACCCAGTCGGCATCGGATAACAGACGCGTGGTGCCCGTCCACACGAGATGGACGAACACCACACGGGAGGCCTGCGAAGGACTCCGATTAGCGGGCGAAAGACACCCTAAAGTCAGGCTTGCCATCCTGATCGAGCTTCAGGAGCCCGCCACTGTCGAACTGCACATCGAGAACCAGCACGGTATCCACGTCGCGAGTACCCTCCATGTAGTACTTGTTCGAGTACGTTGCCGTGAAGGTGACAGCAGCCCGGAAGAATATCGGCTGATCCGGAGATACCGGCCCGAGGGCCTTCGGCATGGCACCGGAGACCGCGGTGACCGCATCGCTCTGAATTGCGAAGGGACACACGGAGTTCTGGTTGCCCGGGATGGACGCGCACGAGTCGACGACCTCCTTGCCAGCATCGAACGCTGCCGCCGTGAGCTTAGTGTTGTAGGTGGCTGTCATCGAGACAGAGGTACCGTCTCCGCTCCACGTATCACCGAGGATCGACACGGTTTCCGGGTTGGATTCGGCATATTCGATCGTTGCGACCGGTGTGAACGTGTAGACGCCCGGGTAGAAGAGGAAGGTCGCATCGTCGCCGTCCTGTCCCTGTTAGTGGGCGTCGGCGCTCACGTCACCGACGGTGAATTGGTTGTACCCTCGGGCGTCGACGCTCACCTTGGATACCAGAGCATCCTTGACCTGCCAGTTGTCCAGAACACCCATCGTGGGCTTCGTCTTCGTCACCGTGAACTCGTGAACGAAACGCTCACCGTTGACCTGCATGGTCGCGGTCACTGTGCGTGTATCAGACTCGCTTTTCTTACCGTCGTTATCGCCCTCACCAGCGCTGATGTCTTCAACAACCAGCAGCAACTGAGCCGACGACATCACCGAGTCCGTCAAAACACTCGCTTATCATTGGCCACGCCCGGGTCGACCATCGCAGTTGCGGCGCTGGCATTACCTGCCGCCAGCAGATCCAGATACTTCCGTACTTGCGCCTGAGGCGTCCGCGAACTATTGGCGACCTTGATCGCGACCACGCCAGCGATCACCAGCACGAGGAGGACACCGACGATGATCCCGATCATTCTGATGCGTTTCTTACTCGCTGCGGACATCGGCGTGAAAGTCACCCCTCCATCGCCACCAGCCGCCGGGTTCGCCCCCGCAGGACCCGCCTGCGGAACCGGAATCGGCGCGTCCATCGGTTCGTTCTTCTCAGTGCCCATCATGTGCGCCTCACACCCATTGACAATCCATGACCGAGCCAGCAGCACACCTCGTATGCCCGGACAATCGGCCACTCAGGCGCGCTCAGTATCACGCCACAGATGCCCACAGTCAAAGAGCGATCACATTACGGATAGAGAGTGCCCGTGGGCAGACACGGACGGGCACCGGGTGTATAGGACCCTGTGTCAGTCGTCGCTATCAGTTTCCGTCTCAACGACGGGCAGCGCCTTCGTCGGCGGCACGCAAGCATCACCGCGCAGCGCGGGCAGGGACAATCCGGCGGTCGCCGGAATCTCCTCCGACGACTCCGCGAGTTTACGCGCCACGCGCGACATCGGTTGAGACGAGGCCTCGTGGCCTTCGGTCGTTCGTTTCATCCTCACGCTCTTCCTCTTGCTTTCCTGCGCTGAGCATGCAAGCATTCGACGCCCCAGTTACTCAGCGGTCCACATCACACTAGTCTACGGAATCAGCCTGGAAATGGTCCCACGCCCCGCGCAGAACCTCGCCATCGAACATCGCGCAGGGATCCTCGCCCGACTCGCATGAGCGGGCTCGGCCGAGCACTCGGAATCCCTCCGGTAGCCGCGCGTCCTGCGGGAATACCGCAAGCATGCCGTGTTCCTCTCCTCCTTGGAGCACCCACCTCACCGGATCTGCGCGGCAGATCAGAGCCGGCACCTGCAAGCGCCAGGCCTCCTCCTCGATCGCGGGCCGATCAAACTCAATGACGACTCCCGAGGCCTTGGCGATGCGCGCGGCGTCCGTGGCGGGCCCATCCGACAGATCCATCATGGCCCGCGCACCCGCAGCCGCGGCCGCGACGCCCGACCCGAGAGGGGGTGACGGTGCGCGGTAGGTCTCAACAAAGGGAGCCAGGTCACCGAGCTGTTCAACGCCTCGGGCCGATGGATCAACGTGCCCCCCTTCGAGCAGATCGAGGCCGGCGTAGGAATAGCCGAGAGTACCGCTAACCGCCACGACGTCTCCGGGGCGCGCGCCATCGCGTCGTACCACCGGCCCCGGGCAATAGCCAAACGCGGTAATGGAGATGACGAGCTTCTCCCCCGCGCTCAGATCGCCACCGACGACGCCCGCGTCGGCCTGACGCGCGCGGTCCCCCAGGCCTCGGACAACATCCAGGAATACGTCAGCGTCCATGTTCCGGGGAGCCACCACCGATGCGACAAGTGCCGAGGGCCGTCCGCCCATCGCATCAATATCCGCGAGATTCTGGGCGGCAACGCGGGCGCCGACCTCGTAGCCGGTTGACCACGAGAGGTGAAAATGCTGGTCCTCCACCATAACGTCCGTCGTCACAATGAATGATCCTTCGGGAGCCGCAACCTGCGCGCAGTCGTCGCCAATGCCAATCATTGTGCGCTCGCCGCGCGGGAAAGAATCGCGGAAATGAGACACCAACTGTGCCTCAGACAGCTCAGCTAACTTCATAGGAACCAGCCTAGTCGCGGGCGCACCAGCGCGCCTCCAAGCTGTCTCAGTTCTCGACGCCTCGCACAGTCTGGGAGGCAAACAGGCAGGTCGCGGCCGCGCTGGCCACGTTCAGGGATTCCGCATCCCCCGTCATGGGAATGGACACGAGGGCGTCACACAGGCGCATCTCATCGCCCGACAGGCCCCGCGCCTCGTTGCCGAACACCCACGCGTGCGATTGGGACAGACGCGATCGCCCCGACACGCCCTGAACGAGGAGGTCGGCAAGGCTCACGGAACCGGCGCCACCGCTGGTACCCAGCAGGGCCGCGCTGCGGCTGTGAATGCGCGCGCGGGCATCCGCGAAAGACGTCGCGACGCACACGGGAATGTGGAAAACGGAACCGGCGCTCGAGCGCACGACCTTCGGGCTGGCGGCATCCACCGTGCCCGCGACGGCCACGACGCCGACCGCACCGAAGGCGTCGGCCGTGCGAATGATCGTGCCGACGTTGCCGGGGTCGCGCCCCTGAGCAATCACGACGATCGTCTCGCCAACGCTCGGCTCCGGCAGCTCGCGCGACAGCGCATCCAGGGAGGCAACCGCGCAGATGCCCTGCGAGTCACCCGACATGGCGGCAGACACCTCGGCGGTCACCGGGTGCACCCAGCGCGTGGCGCGCCGGGCGACGTCCACGACGTCCTCGTGGGTCTCCCACGCGTCCCCGCGCACGTAGACGTCGCGCACCGCATCCGCACGGTGCACGACAAGTTCGCGCACGGCCTGCGGCCCCTCAACGAGCATGAGGCCCGAGCGCGAACGCGCCGAGCGCCCGACCAGACCCGACACCCTGCGCACACGATCGGCGCGGGGATTATCGAGAACGGTCAGGCGCTCGGCGAAAAAACTCACCTATCAGGCCTTGGGGGCGTTGATGTCGGCGGGCAGCGCGTCCTTGGCGACCTTCACCAGGGCGTTGAACGCGTTGATATCATTGACGGCGAGCTCAGCCAACATGCGACGGTCGACCTCGACGCCGGCCAGGTTCAGGCCCTGGATGAGGCGGTTGTAGGTCAGGCCCTGGGCGCGGGACGCAGCATTGATGCGCTGGATCCACAGACGACGGAAGTCGCCCTTCTTGGCCTTGCGGTCGCGGTAGGAGTAGACGAAGGAGTGAGTGACCTGCTCCTTGGCCTTGCGGTACATGCGCGAGCGCTGGCCGCGGTAACCGGAGGCCTGCTCGAGTACGGTACGACGCTTCTTCTTGGCGTTGACAGAACGCTTAACACGTGCCATTTTCTACTGTTCTCCTCTAACTCGAGCTCACTTGCCCAGCAGACGCTTGACGCGCTTGACGTCAGCGGTCTCCAGGACCTGGTCGGTCGCCAGACGACGGGTCTTGCGGCTGGACTTGTGCTCCAGCAGGTGGCGGGCACCGGCCTGCTCGCGCATGATCTTGCCCGAGCCGGTCGTGCGGAAGCGCTTCTTAGCACCGGAATGAGTCTTGTTCTTCGGCATTTCTATTCCTTCGTTGTGAGGCGATGGGTATCGCCGTCAGTCCTGTTCGTCAGCCTTGTCGGCTGCCACTCGGGCCTGGTCCTTGCTGGCGCGCTCGGCGCGCTTGCCCCGACGCTCAGCGCGCTCGGCCTCGCGGCGCTTGCGCTGCTCGTTCAGGGCATCAGCCTTGCGCTTGGTGGGTGCCAGCACCATCGTCATGTTGCGCCCGTCCTGACGGGGCATCGACTCGACGGTGGCAAGCTCACCGATTTCCTCGGCGAGGCGCTGCAGGAGGCGAACGCCAGCCTCGGGGCGAGACTGCTCTCGACCGCGGAACATGATCATGACCTTGACCTTGTCGCCGGCGGACAGGAAGCGCTCCACGTGGCCCTTCTTGACACCGAAGTCATGATCGTCGATCTTCAGTCGGAAGCGGATTTCCTTCAGCTGCGTGTTCGCCTGGTTACGGCGAGCATCGCGGGCCTTCTGGGCGGCTTCGTACTTGTACTTGCCGTAATCCATGAGCTTTGCGACGGGCGGCTTGGCGTTCGGCGCAACCTCAACCAGGTCAAGTCCGGCCTCTTCGGCCAGACGCAGCGCGTCCTCAACTCGAACGACGCCGACCTGTTCACCTCCGGGTCCCACGAGGCGAACCTCGGGGACTCGAATACGCTCATTGATGCGAGTCTCGCTGATGAGCGGCTCCTTCCACAGAATCCTTATGCGCGAAACGAAAAGCCTCCGTTACGCGACGCGCACGGAGGCTTCCATAGGGTCAACACGCACGGGTGCTGACCGCCGAACCCGATCCCCTGCGCGGCGCCCTGATGGGCGGCATCCTCTCGGATGAGAGGCGGGTATCCAGGTGGGATTTCTCCGCTTGCGTTCCGAGCTTTCGCCCAGACGGTCGTAGCTACTGTACCAGAAATGGCGGGAGAGTGCCAGATCAGCGATCATTGCGCGCCTCACGCATCGGTGGGCACTCGCCGAGCATACTCAGCGCAGGACGGGCGCGATCTCCACTCGGTCCGCCGATGCGATGAGGCGCGGGTTCGTCCCCACAGCATTCAGGGCCGCCGACAGCTCAGCTTTCATCGACGAGGCCTCCTCCCCCTGCGCGAATTGCGCGCGGTCGACGGACACGACGACCCGCGTCAGTCCATCACCCGCGTAGACGATGCCCAGGTCGACGATGGCGGAGCACGCGGCGCTGGCCTCGGCGAGCAGAAGCTCACGCAGGGCCTCATCACGCCAGGCCGGTAGCCACTCGTCCCCCTGCGCGAGGGCAGCGACGGCGGGGCGGGGCAGCAGCACGGCGTCAGTGCCCGGGTTGACGACGATGCGTCCACCCGTCTCGACGAGGGCGGTCAGCCCAATCGTGCGGAAGTCCAGGGCCATCGGACGGTCCCCCGGTCGGTGGGCAGACAGGGCCTCGGCCGACGAATAGATGGCGAGCGCCTCCCCCGCGGGGGTTTGCGCGCGCACGAAGTCGATCGGGTTGTGCCCGTTTTCTCCGGCGTGAACACCCGTCACGCGCGGGTCGGGTTCGACGTCGATAGGAACGATGACGCGTTCAAAAACGAGCGCGTCAACGAGCGCCTCAAGTCGGGCCGCCCCCGCGTCGCTCCCCTGCCCCAGCGCGAGCGCACGGGTGGTACGGGCAAGCCCCTGACCGACGTCCGCACGGTCGTGGCTCATCATCGACAGGCGCTGCGCCAGTCGATTCTTCTGCTCCTCCGTGAGGGAAGGCGGCGTGGGGGTCATGACTGCTCCTCGTATCCGGCGACATCCAACGCGTCGGCCAGAGTAAATGCGCCCTGGTACAGGGCCTTTCCGACAATCGCACCCTCAATGCCGAGAACGCGCAGCGCCTCGATGTCGGCCAAGGAGTTCACCCCACCGGAGGCGATGATGCGGGCGGGAGTGCGGTCCGCAACCCGGGCCAACAGGTCCCTGTTCGAGCCGTTCATCTGGCCATCTCGCGTCACGTCGGTGACGACCAGGCGAGCCACCCCCGCCTCGTTCAAGGCGTGCAGCGCCTCCCAGACGTTCCCGCCCTCGCCGCTGCCTCCGCGCGCGGCCAGGCGATCGCCGCGCACGTCCAGGCAGACGGCGACGCGCTCGCCGTAGGTATCAATCGCTTCACACACGGTATCGATGTCGCCGAGCGCCTGCGTCGCAATATTGACTCGCTCGGGTCCCATCGCCAGCCCGGCATCGATGGCACCGCGGCTCGTGATGCCTCCCGACAGTTCGACACGCACAGGAACCTCATGGATGACACGCGTGAGCAGCTCAGAGTTCTCACCGCGACCAAACGCCAGATCGAGGTCCACGAGATGCACCCAACGGGCCCCGGCCTCGTGAAACGAGCGGGCAACATCGAGCGGACTCCCCCAGGACCCTGCATCGACTGACCCCGAGGACAGACGCACGGCCTGCCCGCCCGTCACGTCGATCGCGGGCAGCAGCTGAAGAACCGTCATGATTGCTTGCGTCGCAGCCAGCCGAAGGGGCCGCCACCCTGACAGCTGCCGTCGGCGGCCACGGAATCCTTGTAGTCAGCCGGCGTCGTACGACCCAGCAGCAGGTCCTCCGTCGCCGCGGGCATCGCACCGAGCAGAAGACCTGCGGGAATCGTTTCCTCGGGCTCGCCACTGACGTAACGCTGAGCGGAAATACGACCCGAGACGCCCGGCTCCACGCCGTCACCTTCCACGAGCCAACTCATGAGGGCCACGGCCCCGTACTTCGACAGGTTCGACACCGCGCGGGCGACTCGGTCCACGGCGTCGGGCATCGGGCGCTGGCCGGTGAGCAAGGCATCGAGCTCTTCCTCGTCGGTCGGTGTCGTCTCAACACGCAGCCAGACAGCAGTCCAGGGCTTGAGACGGACGATCGGCTCGCGCACGCCCGACAGTGCGAGCAGCGAATGCAGCGCCTCCGGATAGGAAATCGGGGCGAGCACGAGGGCAACCGATAGACGGCCGCCATCCAGGTGCAAAGACTCGTCGACGGGCGTATCGTCCGGATCGAGAGGCGGCAAGGAATCGCCCGCATCGGGCGATGCACCCAGCGATGCAACCAGCGACTGGAACTCAGCATCGATATCGTCGTTGTGAGCGCTCACCGCTCCTCCTAACACTGTGTATCTCTCTCCAAGGATACTGTTGATCCACGAGCGCGCGCGTGATGCGCTCTCCCCTCAGCGAAAGGACCTCACAATGACCACCCCGACGATCCCCGTGCGCGGGGAGATCAAGCTCGGCCAATTCGTCAAGCTCGCCTCCCTCGCCGAGGACGGCGCCCAAGCCCGCGAACTCATCCAGGCCGGCGACGTGACCGTCAACGGCGAGGTAGAGACGCGCCGCGGCCACCACCTGAGCGTCGGTGATCTCGTCGAGGTCGACGCCCCCTGGGGCCGGGCCGCCGCGGTCGTCGGGTCTGATTCCTAACCGCCGCAGCAAGCGGCGCGAGCCGAGTCCCATCGGGGCCCGGCTCGCATCGTTTCAGGACGAGGTCACGACCCCGCCCGCGCCGACGACGGCCTTGATGTGGCTGAAGAAGGCACTCGTTTGTTCGACGCGCAGCTTCGGATCCAGCTCGACGATTGTCGTGCGCCCCGGTTCCGTCAGGTGCAGGCGCACCGGGGAACCGCCCGGGTAGGACTCGAGGACGCCACGCAGGTCGGTGAGGAGCTCGGGCGTGCACCGTGCGGCGGGCAGGCGCAGGTCGAGCGGCAGGTCCGCCCCACCCGACAGATCCAGGAGGGTCATCGACTGGCCATAGATGGTCATACCCTCCTCACGCACGTTCACCTTGCCCTCGATCTGGACGATGATGTCCTGGGCAAGGTAGGTCTGGATCGACTCGTAGGAACGCGGGAAGAAGAGCACGTCCACCGAACCCGACAGATCCTCGATCGTCGCAATCGCCCACGCGTTACCCTGCTTCGTCACCTTCGTCGTCACACCGGACACGAGGCCCGCGATCTTCACGATGCGATCCGCCATCGCCCCATCGGAGCCGACGACCTGAGCAATCTCGTAATCCTGGTGGCGAGCCAGCGCCGCCTCCACGCCGCGCAGTGGGTGGTCCGAGACGTACAGGCCCAGCATCTCGCGCTCGGCCGCCAGCTTCGTCTTGCGGTCGAACTCGGGCAAGTCCGGGATGTCGATCGTCAGGCCCGAGCCGGTGTCCTCGTCCTCACCGAGCGCACCGAACAGGTCGAACTGCCCAATCGCCTCGTTGCGCTTGACGTCGATGATCGCGTCCACGGCCTCGTCGCAGCGCGCGAGGAGAGCCCGACGCGTGTGACCCATCGAGTCGAACGCGCCGGCGCGGATGAGGGACTGGATCGTACGCTTGTTGCACACCACCTGGGGCACCTTGTCCAGGAAATCCTGGAACGAGGAGAAACGCCCCTTCTCCGCACGAGTCTCCACGATCGCATCGACGACCGGGCCACCCACGTTCTGGATGGCATTCAGGCCGAAGCGGATCGCCTCACCGTCAGGCGCGAAGTTACCCATCGACGCATTCACATCCGGAGGCAGCACCGTGATGTCCATGTGGCGGCACTCCGCCAGATAGAGCGCACGACGATCCTTGTTGTCCTTCGTCGAGGTCAACAGAGCCGCCATGTACTCCGTCGGATAGTTCGCCTTCAGGAACGCCGTCCAGTAGGAGACGAGGCCATAGGCCGCCGAGTGCGCCTTGTTGAAGGCGTACGCGGAGAAGGGAACGACGACGTCCCACAGGGCCTTAATCGACTCCTCGGAGTAGCCGTTATCGATCATGCCCT
>CALISI010000079.1 GCA_938041695.1 uncultured Actinomyces sp. | reverse complement strand
CGATTGACGACATCCAGGTGGAGTCGATCGTGGGCTTCGGCGCGATGAACGCGACGGCGAACTCGAACGAGCTGCTCGCTCGCGGCATTTCCTCGCGCTTCGTCTCGCGCGCTAACGACCGCCGCCGCGGCGGCTTCGTCGAGGCGCAAGGTGGCGGTACCGTGCTGCTGACCCGCGCGTCGGTGGCGCTCGACATGAACCTGCCGGTCCTGGCAGTCGTGGGACACGCGCAGACCTTCAGCGATGGTGCGCACACCTCGATTCCGGCGCCCGGCCTGGGTGCCCTCGCGGTGGCGCGCGGCGGACGCGACTCGGTCATCGCCCGCAACCTCGGCGAGCTCGGCGTGGGTATCGACGACGTGGCCTTCGTGTCCAAGCACGACACGTCCACGAACGCCAACGACCCCAACGAGTCGGATCTGCACACCCGCGTCGGCATGGCGCTGGGCCGTACCCCCGGCAACCCACTGCTGGTCATCTCGCAGAAGACCCTCACGGGTCACGCGAAGGGCGGCGCGTGCGTGTTCCAGGTGGGCGGCATCATCGACGTGTTCCGCACGGGTCTGATCCCCGCGAACGTCGCGCTGGATTGCGTCGACGACGCGATGGAGCAGTACAGCCCGCTCGTGTGGCTGCGTTCCCCGCTGGACCTGTCCTCTCGCGGACCTGTGCGTGCGGCGTTCGCGACCTCGCTCGGCTTCGGTCACGTCTCCGGCTTCCTGGCGCTGGTTAACCCGGCCGCCTTCGAGGCCATCGTGGAGCGTGAGGCCGGACGTGAGCGCCTCGAGGCATGGCGCACGGCATCAGATCGCCGACTGCGCAACGGCCAGCGTCACATCGAGATGGGCATGCTGGGCCACGCCCCGCTGTTCACCTCGGTGGAGGGTCGCCGCCTGCCCGACGACCCGGCTGCCGGCATCGCGGGTGACGCCCACGAGGTTGAGGCCGCGATCCTGCTGGATCCGTCGGCACGCCTGGGCGAGGATGGCTTCTACCACCTGCCGGAAGGCAAGTGAGCGATGCGCGGGCTCGGCGTTGACCTGGTTTCCCTGCCTGAGTTTGCCGCTCAGGTGAGGGAGCCGGGGTCGGCCTTCCTGGACGGCGTTCTCACGCCCAGGGAGGCCCGCCGGGTCCGCGCCCGCGCAGCCGCCACGTCCGGCGCTCAGCCCGGTTCCGCCCGCTATGACGAGGCCGTGGCCCGTCACGCAGGCGGCCTGTGGGCCGCGAAAGAGGCCTTCGTGAAGGCCTGGTCGTGTGCCCTCTTCGGCACTCCACCCCGCATTGGTGCCGACGACGTGGACTGGCGCGAGATTGAGGTGATCCACGACGAGTGGAACCGCCCCGCAATCGCGCTGCACGGACGAGTCGCCGCCGCGTGTGAGGTCTCGCTCGGGGCGCGCTCCACGTGGAATGTGCTCGTCTCTATCAGCCACGACGGGACGTGCGCCATCGCGCAGGTCGCGATCGTGGATGCGCCCGCCTAAGCGGCGTCGGACGGTTCGAGCGCATCATCGTCATGAGGCTCGAACGACGCGTTTTTCGTCGCATCGGCACCGGCGTGGTCCACCGCCGCATAGTCGAAGCATGACGCAGTGTTTCCGCCCGGGGTTGAAGATTCAACCTCGGCACCAGCGCACCCCTCCAATGTGCCCACAGGCGTCAGGTCGCCTCCCGCTCCCGCTGCCGGAGCGTGAAGCGTCGGCCCTCTATCCTGTGTGCCTGCCTCATCGGGTAGCATGTCCGTTCCTCCATCTGGGGCAACAGCTTCAGTGTGCGGCTGGTTCGTGAGCTCGGCCTCCACTCCTGACCCCTGCGATATCACCGCAGAACCCGGCCCCGACCTCGTCGAATAGGGATCACCCTCCGTGCCTCCCGCGGCTTCATCGGTCGAGTGCGCGCCATTCTTTTTGAACTGCGAGGTCCCCCGCGCTAGATCGTGTCCAACCGACGAGGCACGGTAGACGATCGATGATCTAATCTGTCCCGCCCCATCGACCCACCCGTTGGGAACGGGCCGGGCAACCACCACGACGGGGTCGCCTTTGCGGCAGCTGCGGAACACGTTGGAGGCGAGCGTATCCCAGGTTTCCACGGTGTACCAGTAGGCGCCGTCCTCCACGTAGGAGGCGTTGCCTGTGCGCGCATCCGTCGTGAAGCGCCATCGCGTGATGGCGAGCCGGAAGGTCGTCACGCAGATGTCGCCCTTGACGTGCTTCATAGAGGGTTCTGACCCAATACGACCCCTCAGGGTCGTCGAAATGTCCTGCATCGTTGCATCCTTTATCTGGTCTGGCCGGCGCTGGCCGGATACGTCCAGGAAAGCCCCGCGAGGTATGTCATTTCAAGCGCTCGCACTCCCCCTGTGGATAACGCGCGTGCCACTGATCGGCCTGTGGATAACAGGACGGTGCTGACAGCGCCTGTGCACAGCGCTTCTCACGGCGGGCAACGCCAGACATAGCGAAGCGGCGGCACCCCCGCAGGGATACCGCCGCTTAAGCCTCAGAACCGATATCAGGCCTCGGCGCCCTCGCCCATGGAGGGGATGCCCAGGGCAACAACCTCGCGTGCCACCTCGCGGGCGCGCTCAGTGGTCACCGGCTCGGCAGGGAAGAGAACGCGACGGTAGTACTCGAGCTCCTGGATGGACTCCAGGATGTCTGCGAGCGCGCGGTGTCCGCCGTGCTTCTCGGGCGACTCAGCAAACGCGGCGCGGTACCAGCGCTTAGCCAGCTCCTTGATCGAGGAAACATCCACGAGGCGGTAGTGCAGGTGGTCGATGACGGAGGGCATGTTGGCCTCAAGGAACATCTTGTCGGTGCCCACCGAGTTACCCGCGAGGAGAGCCTTGCCCTGCTGGGGCACAAAGCGCTTGATGTAGGACAGGACCTGCTCGGTGGCCTCCTCTATCGACACGGCGCTCGTCTTCAGGTCGTCGAGCAGCCCAGAAGACGTGTGCATGTTGCGCACAAAGTCATTCATGTTGTCGAGAGCCTCGGCGGGCGGCGTGATCAGCACGTCCATGCCGGGGTCGACAATTCGCAGCTCGCCGTCGGTGACGACGACCGCCACCTCGATGAGGGCGTCGCGGTTGACGTCCAGGCCGGTCATTTCGCAGTCAATCCAGACCAAGGGGTCTTTCAGAGTTTTCACGCCTTCTATGTTAGTGCGCTCTGGGTCATACGGTTGGGTGGGTCGCACTCGCGGTGGCCACTACTACACTAGGAGGGTATTGGAAGGAGTTCTCATGACCGCTAGTTCTCACGTGACGACACCGAAGGACATCCGTCAGGCTGCAACCGCCCTGGAGGGGGTGGCCGTCCGCACGAACCTGGATCGTTCGGAGCGACTGTCCACCGAGGCCGGCGTCGATATTTTGCTCAAGCGTGAGGATCAACAGAAGTGCCGTTCCTTCAAGGTGCGCGGCGCGTATGCGCGTATGTCGCTGCTCTCCCCCGCCGAGCGCGAGCGCGGCGTCGTGTGCGCATCGGCGGGCAACCACGCGCAGGGCCTGGCCTACGCCTGCGCTCACCTGGGCGTGCGCGGCACCATCTACCTTCCGTCGAATACGCCCCGCCAGAAGCGCCGCCGCATCGCGACGATTGGTGGGCAGTGGGTCGAGCAGGTCATCGTGGATGGCACGTTCGACCGCGCGAACGCGCTCGCTCAGGAGGCAGCACGCGCAACGGGTCGCACCTACGTTCACCCCTATGACGATCCCTTCACGATCGCGGGTCAGGGGACGATCGGCGTCGAGCTTGAGGCACAGATGCCGCAGGACACGGCGGCGGTCCTCGTTCCCGTGGGCGGCGGCGGCCTCATCGCCGGCATCGCGACGTGGCTGCGCGCGAACCGTCCCGAGGTGAAGATCATCGGTGTCGAGCCAGCGGGCGCAGCGTCGATGCACGCCGCCCTCGAGGCGGGGCAGCCGATGTCTCTGGCGAAGGTCGACCCCTTCGTTGACGGCACCGCGGTGGGCCGCGCGGGTTCACTCCCCTTCCATATCGCTTCCCAGTTCGTTGACTCCGTGCTGGTCGTGCCGGAGGGCGCGGTGTGCACGGAGATGCTGGAGCTCTACCAGTCCGACGGCGTCATCGCCGAGCCTGCGGGCGCGCTCGCGTCGACGGCCGCGCACGTGTACCTGACGGATCCGGCGGATCGCAAGGCTCTGCTGGGCCGCTCCGACGGCGCGATTGTCTGCGTCGTGTCGGGCGGTAACAACGATCTGACGCGCTACGCGGAGGTCATGGAGCGTTCGCTGCGCCACGAGGGGCTGCGTCATTACTTCCTCGTGACCTTCCCGCAGCAGCCGGGCATGCTGCGCGTCTTCCTGTCGGATGTGCTGGGTCCCGCGGACGATATCGTGCACTTCGAGTACACGAAGAAGAACAACCGTGAGCTCGGGCCCGCGCTGGTGGGTATCGACTTATCGAACCCGGATGACATCGAGGGGCTTCGACACCGCATGGAGGCCTCTCCCCTGCACGTCGAGGAGCTGCCGCTGGATTCGGAGATCACGCGACTCGTGATCTGACACAGCCACGCACAGCGCTGGAGAGGGGCGCGGTTTCGGGGACGAGGCCGTGGCCCCTCTCCCCTTGTGTCTGCCCTGGGCGCGTGTCTGGCCTGGGAGCCGCCCTGGGTGGCCACTGTGGACGTGCGCGCGGCGGCGAGGCTGCGAGAAACGGCGGGGTCCGCGGCTGAGGGGGAATCAGGCGGCGAGGGTGACGGGGCGGGTGACGCGCACGCGCACGGAGGGGGTGGAGTTGAAGCGGTAGCCTTCGCCGCGGACCGTGGAGATGAGGTCGGGAAGGATGGAGAGCTTCTTGCGCAGGCGGCGGATGTGGGCGTCGACGGTGCGGGAGTCGGAGCCGAGGTCGGCATCTGCCCACACGGAGGAGAAGAGCTCGTCGCGGGTGACGGAGCGGTCGGCGTTCGCGGCGAGGTGTGCCAGGAGGTCGTGTTCCTTGGCAGACAGGCCGGCGTCGCGTCCGTCGAGGGTGACCTGTCCGCGGTCGATGTCAATGTCGATGCGGGAGGAACTCAGTCGCAGGCCGGCGAGAACGTCGAGGAATTCCTCGTAGGAGGTGGGGGTGTCGTTGTCAGCGCGGACGGAGGCGGCAGGGGTGTTGACGAGCGTCATGGGTGTATCCGATTCTTCGGGGCCGCACTCCCACTATCAGCGTGGGTATATCACTGCGGCGGTGATTGACAGGGGTATCTGGGGCGTCAATCACATACACATTCGCGACATCATGCCACCGCAGGGGCAGCACATGGGGTTCGCGAAGGTCGTCATGGCTCTAGTCTGTCGGACGAATTCACTCCTGGCAACATCATGCTCACACAGTGAGACTGTGTAACACCATGTGCTCACGGATCAGACGGAAAGGGGCGAGCCCAACGGGCCCGCCCCTTTCCTATCGCCTAGAAGAACGCTTAGCTCTCCAGGCCGCGCTGGGCACGCACTTGCCGAGTAGCGGAGACAAGGTTGTC
>CALISI010000078.1 GCA_938041695.1 uncultured Actinomyces sp. | reverse complement strand
TGACCCAGATGCAGGTGTCCAAGATGAAGTCGGAGTGGTACGACAAGATCGAGGTCACGATCTACATGTGCGCGATCAACGACGCAGCCCCGAATTGCAACGCGACCGAGGCGAGTGATGCGCAGATCGACGTGGTGCGCCAAAAGCTGGCTTCCGCCGAGATGAGCCCGTACGTGGCGAACGTGTACGAGGAGACGAAAGAAGAGGCATACGAGAACTTCAAGCGTCTCAACGGTAACGATGCGCTGACCCAGTGGACCACGCCGGACATGCTCCAGTTCGCTTTCCGCATCAAGCTGGTCAACCCCGAGCAGTACTCGGTGGTCAAGGAGGAGTTCTCCGGGACCCCCGGCGTGTCCGAGGTCCGCGACCAGCGCGAGGTTGTCGAGCCTCTGTTCCGCGTCCTGGGCGCTGCTCGCACTGCCGCCCTGGGCCTCGGCGCGATCATGGTCGTCGCGGCGATCCTGCTGATCTCGACGACTATCCGCCTGAGCGCGATGAGCCGCGAGCAGGAAACGCAGATTATGCGATACGTGGGCGCCTCGAACCTGTTCATTCAGGCCCCCTTCATGATTGAGGGCGCGCTGGCCGCGCTGGTGGGCGCCGTGTTCGCGATCGGCTCGCTGTTTGCCGGCGTTCACTTTATCGTCCAGGGTTGGATGGCCCCCTCCTTCAGGTGGACGAACTTTATCGGTATGGGCGAGGTGGCGATCATGACGCCGATCCTCGTCCTGGCGGCGGTTGCGCTGGCGGTTATCGCGTCAGCGTTCTCGCTCGCGAAGTACACGAAGGCGTAGATCTCATGTCCCGTTTCCTGCATCATCGTGGCCGTCGCGCGCTGCGCGTCGGCGCGCTCGCCCTGGCGGTGGCGTCCTTCGCGGCGATGAGTCAGGCGATGCCTGCTCGCGCCGACGACGAGCGCGACGCCGCCGCGAACGCAGCCACAGAGGCTGAGGCGACGGTCAATGCATTGCAGTCACAGCTGGAGGGTATCGACGCGTCGCTCGCGCAGGTCTTCATCGACCTGCAGGCTCTCAACGGGCAGATTCCGGTGGCGCAGGCCGCCTACGAGTCCGCGACCGCGACCTACGACGCGAAGTCGCGTGAGCACGCGACGATCCTGGGCGAGCTGAATGCCGCCCAGGGCGAGCAGAACCGTATCGACCAGTCGCTGACTCAGGCCACCACGCAGGCCGACGACGCACAGCGCGCGATCGCCGACCTGGTGCGCCGCAAGTACCGCGAAGGCAACGTTGATCCGGTCGCCGTGGCCCTGACCGCGGGTGGTACGGAATCGATTACCGACCGTGCGGCGGCCGCCGACATGGCGCTGCGCACGGAGAGCCAGACGATGACCGCCGCGCTGGATGTCTCCTCGTCCCAGCGCACGCAGGCCACTCGTCAGAACGCGATCACGGACCGTATTTCCGACCTGGAGGAGAAGGCCGCGCAGGCCGAGGCCGAGGCGAAGGCTGCGAAGAGCGAGGCTGACTCCAAGCTCACGGAGCTCAATAACCTGAAGACGCAGGCGCAGGCTAAGCAGGCCGAGTGGGATGCCCAGAAGGGCCAGGTTCAGGCCTCGCTCGACCAGGCCGAAGCGGACTATCAGGCGCGTAGCGCGGAGCTCGCGGCGATCGACGCGGCGAACATTGCGTCGGGGGCCTCCTACGTGTCGGCCTCGGGCTTCCGTAGCCCGCTTGACATTCCGATCGTCGTGACCAGCCCGTTTGGCATGCGCTACCACCCGGTCCTGGGGGTTATGAAGGGGCACTCGGGTACTGACATGGCCGCCGACTGCGGCACGATCATTCGCGCTGTGGCCTCGGGCTACGTCAACGCGGTGTCCTCGGACTACTCGGCGGGCAACTACGTGGATATCAACCACGGCCTCGTCGGCGGTAACTCCGTCATCACCGAGTACCTGCACATGCAGGCCCAGTACGTGTCTCCGGGGCAGTACGTCAACGCGGGCGACGCGCTGGGTGAGGTTGGCTCGACCGGCTACGCGACCGGATGCCACCTGCATTTTGGTGTCATTCAGAACGGAAGCTACGTTGAACCGATGGATTATTTGTAATCCGCGTTAGGATGGACCCTCGTAGCGTTTTGCTACGGGGGTCTTTCCGCACGTTGCGCGGAAAACGAGTCTGAAAGGAGGCAGCATGCCCAAGGATTGGAAGAAGCCCAAGCCCACGGAGGGGCAGCGCGCCAAGGCTGCCTCCGACGCGAAGAAGACGATTGCCCGCAACAAGAAGGCGCGCCACGACTACACGATCGAAGACACCTGGGAGGCCGGTCTGGCTCTCATGGGCACAGAGGTGAAGGCGCTGCGCATGGGCCGCGCGTCCCTCGTGGATGCATGGGTCGAGATCAACGGGGGAGAGGCGTGGCTGTACGGCGCGAACATCCCCTTGTATTCGCAGGGTTCGTGGACGAACCACGCGCCCACGCGCAAGCGCAAGCTGCTGCTGCACCGCGCGGAGATCGACCGTATGCAGGACCGGGTGGCCGCGAAGGGCTACACGATCGTGCCCCTGGAGCTGTACTTCATCGGCGGCCGTGTCAAGGTTGAGATTGCTCTGGCCAAGGGCAAGCAGGAGTGGGATAAGCGTCAGGCGCTGCGTGAAAAGCAGGACCAGCGCGAGGCCGAGCGCGCGATGCGCCGCTACGTGAAGCAGGCCCGCCGATAGGGGAAAGAAGGCGACCTTGTGCGAGGTTCCGTCAGGTTTTTTCGTCGTGATCTGCTGAGGCTGGTACGTGTACCGGTCGCGTGGATTGTCATCATCGGTATGGCGTTCGTGCCCGCGCTCTACGCGTGGTTCAACATCGTTGGCTTCTGGGATCCGTATTCGCAGACTTCCCACATTCGCGTGGCGGTGGCGAACGAGGACGAGGGCGCGACCAAGGACCGGATCGGCACCGTGAATGTGGGTGCGATGCTTGAGACTCAGTTGAAGCAGAACGATCAGCTGGGCTGGCATTTCGTGAGCGCGGACGAGGCCCGCGCGGAGGTCGAGCGCGGTGATTCCTACGCGGCCTTCATCATCCCGGCGTCTTTTTCGCGCGACCTGACGGGCATCGTTGACGGTACGTACGTCAAGCCGAATATCCAGTATTACGTCAACGAGAAGAACAATGCGGTGGCCCCGAAGATCACGGGGGCGGGTGCGACGGCGCTGGATCGCCAGATCAATTCCGCGTTCGTCTCGACGGTGGCCAAGGTTTTGTCGGAGAAGGCGTCCGAGGCCGGGGTGAGCATCGCGAACAACGCTGACCAGAAGCGTTCGGACGTGTCCGCTTCGGTGTCCGAGGCCTCGGCCAAGCTGGGCAGTGCGTCGCAGACCCTGGAGGGCATGGGGGAGAAGATTGACGCGGCGAAGGCGTCGGTGGCCTCGGCGCGCACGACCCTGAGTGATCTGGATGCTGCCGTCTCGGAGCTGTCGACGTCCTTGGATCAGGCGGACCAGCTCGTGAGCGATTCGCGGACCTCGCTGGCCTCATTCTCCGGTCAGATGGGCGGGGCTCTTGATGGTCTGTCCTCGAACGCGGCGAGCGCCCTTGCGGGCGTGTCCGCGAACGCGGGAACCCTCGACGGCGCTGTCCAGGGCGCCTCCGGGCGCGTCGGTGGGCTGCTCACTGAGGGTGCGTCGATTAACGACTCGGTGGGCGAGGTGCTCGCGGATCTGAACGCCCTGGGGGTCGGGAACCTTCCTGCGGCAGGGACGGTTCTGACCGACCTGACGAACCAGAACGCTGCGCTTTCCACGGCCCTGAGTAGCCTGACGACCCTCAACTCGGACCTGTCCGCCACGTCCACGTCGATGTCGAATGCGCTGACATCGGCGTCCGATGCCTCCGCTGCGGTGTCGGCCTCGGTGACGAGTGCCCGCAGCGGTGTCTCCGCCCAGCTGCCCGCCATTTCCTCGGCCCTCGATGATTTCTCGAGCGCCTCCTCGTCGATGCGCGGCTCCCTCAATACACTGCGCAGCCAGCGCGACCAGGTGTCGGGCCTGGTCGACCAGCTCGACTCCCTCCTGGACGGGGCAAAGACGGCGACCCAGACGAGCGCCACGAACGTCGCAGCTATCACGACCGACCTGAACTCGGTGGCCACGGACATCTCCTCGCTGTCCTCCTCGAACACGCTGCGCGACCTCGCGAGCTCCCTCGGGGTCAACGCCGAGTCGATCGCTTCCTTCATGGCCTCGCCGACGCAGATCGAGACGAAGGCCGTGTACCCCGTCGCCGCCTACGGTTCGGCGATGGCCCCGCTGTTCACGAACCTGGCTCTGTGGATCGGCGCGTTCTCACTCGTCCTCCTCCTCAAGCTTGATGTGGATGAGGAGGGCATCGGCCCGATGTCCTCGGCAGCCAAGTACATGGGCCGGTGGATGCTACTCGCCTTCTTCGGGGTCATTCAGGGGCTCGTTGTGTCGATCGGCGACCTGATTATCGGCGTGCAGACGGTGTCGCGTCCCGCGTTCGTGGGGACGGCGATGATCATCTCGCTGGTGTTTGTGTCGATCGTCTACATGCTCTCCACGTGCTTCCAGCACATCGGCAAGGGCCTGTGCGTCATCATCATGGTCATGCAGATCCCTGGGTCTGCCGGCCTGTATCCGATCGAGATGCTGCCGTCCTTCTTCCGCTTCTTGCACCCGCTGTTCCCCTTCACCTACGGCATTAACGCGCTGCGTGAGATCGTGGCCGGGTTCTATGGGCACACTTACCTGTCGTGCCTGGCGGTTCTCGGTGCCGAGGCGCTGGTTGCCTTCGCGATCGGCCTCGCGCTGCGTCCGTTCTTGGTGAACCTGAACGCGATGATCACGCGCGACCTCGCGTCGTCTGGTCTTTTCCTGGCTGAGGCGACGCGCGTTCCTTCGAACCGCTATCGCCTGACACAGATCGTGGCGGCCCTGGCCGATCACGACGGCTTCCAGCGCTCGGTGAGCGGCCGTGCCGCGCGCTTCGAGCGTCGTTACCCGACGATTCGCCGCGCCGCGATCATTCTCGGGGTTATCGTGCCGGTGGCTCTGGCGGTGCTGTCCGTCGCGAATGTGGCGGAGGTGCCGATCATTCTGGGGGCCTGGATCGTCTGGGTCCTCCTCGTCATCACTTTCCTGATTGGACTGGAGTACCTGCGTGAGGCTTTGGCGCGTCAGCAGCTCCTCGGTGCCATGGACGAGCAGGACGTGCGTTCCCTGCTCACCCGCCGCGTGCAGGGCGCGCGATCGCGTCTCGCGCTTGGCGCGGCCGCCGTGGGCGCGTCGATCTCGTCGGCGCTCGCCTCAACCCTGGGTGAGCGCGAGGGAGAGGGCACGGACGAGGCCGACCCCGGCCTCGTCGATGAGGACGGCGCGGGCGAAGCGTCGGAGGCGGCGACGGGAGAGCAACAGTGAGGACCATCTGGGCTATCTACCGCGCCGACCTGCGCCGCGCGCATCGTTCCCTGATCGCCAGCGTCGTCGTCTTCGGCCTGGTCGTCATCCCGTCGCTGTTCACGTGGTTCAACGTGGCGGCGTCGTGGGACCCGTTCGGGAACACGAAGAGCCTGCGCATCGCGATTGCGAACACGGACGCGGGCTACAAGTCGGACCTGGTGCCGCTGCACGTCAACATTGGTGACTCGGTGGTGTCCGCGCTGCGTAAGAACGACAACTTCGACTGGGTCATTGCGTCTGAGGATGAGGCAGTCGAGGGGACGCGCTCGGGCGAGTACTACGCCGCCATCGTCATCCCGTCGGACTTTTCTCAGGAGATGCTGACCTTCTTTGACGGGGGAGCATCCTCCGCGCCGATGACCTACTACGTCAACGAAAAGAAGAACGGTATCTCGCCGAAGATCGCCGGGCAGGGCGCCGAGGCCGTGAGCGCCCAGGTGAACCAGATCTTCGTTCAGACTCTGTCCGAGGTTGCCCTCGATACGGCGACGTCGGTGGGGGACGCGTTGTCCGCCCCAACCGCAGTCAACACGGTGACGGCCCTTGATAAACGCGTGCAGACGGTTGCCTCGCGCCTGCGTACCGCGGCCGATAGTGCGGATGCCTACGCGTCTCTCGTGGGCTCCTCGGTGACGCTCATCGACTCGACGACCACGCTCGTGGACGGGCTGGGCAGCGCGAAGGGTTCCGCGCAGTCCGCGGTCTCGAGCGCTCAGGCCGGAGCGAGCGGACTCGGATCCGCTGCGTCGGCGGCGGTCTCCTCGGTATCGGACGCGATCTCCTCCTCGCAGTCCTCGCTGGCCTCCCTGTCGAGCGCCGTCGAGAACGTGTATGCGAACGGCTCGACGAGCGCGTCGGACGCGGCCTCGACGCTGCGCTCGCAGGCCTCCGTGTTGGACGCACAGGCCGCCAGCTTCGCATCGATCAAGTCGACGCTCGCGGCACTGCCCGGCTCGCCCGTCTCCCAGTCCTCGCTGGACCGCCTGCAGGCCGCCTCAGACCGGCTGACTGCGGTTGCGAACGGGCTGCGCTCCTCCGCCTCCGAGCTGGACTCCAAGGTCGCGAATGCCGACGCTGGGCGCGCGAGCGTGAACGGCCTGATCGCCCAGGCGCGTTCCGCGGTCGACGGCCTGTCCTCCGACTACGAGACCAACCTGCGGCCCCAGCTCGAATCGCTGGCCTCTACCATGGCCTCGGCCCAATCCTCCCTGAGCGCCGCCCGCACGTCCCTGGAGGGTGCGACGTCCACGGCCTCGAACGGGAGCGGGAGCGCTCGCGAGGGGCTGACCCAGTTGCGCGATAACCTGGCTGGTGCGGCCACGAGCCTGCGCGAGGCAGCGGGCAAGCTCGACTCCCTGCACGCCTCGATCAGCGAGGCGCTTGCCAGTGGCGACCTGACGACGCTCGGTACCATCATCGGGAATAATCCCGAGGCCCTGGCTGCCGCGATTGCGGCGCCTGTCGGCGTGGAGAAAACTCCCGTCTACCCGGTCGCGAAGTTCGGCTCCCAGATGGCGCCCCTGTACACGATCCTGGCCCTGTGGGTCGGCTCCGTGCTCATGGTGGTGTCCATGCGCTCGGACGTCACGGACTCCAACGTCGCCGACGGCCTGCCCGAGGGTGACCCGCTGCGCGCGAGGCTCACTGCCAAGCCCGTCGGCCTGGCCGCCGGATACCTGGGCCGCTACCTGATTTTTGGGACGATCGCGCTCGCCCAGGCGACCCTGGTGGGGCTGGGTGACCTGTACTTCCTGAAGGTCCAGCACGCGCACCCGATGCAGTTCATGGGCACCCTGTGGCTGACGGCCGTCGTGTTCTCGTTCCTCATGTACACGCTCATCGCCACGTTCGGGAATGCGGGAAAGGCCCTGGGCGTGCTGCTCCTGGTCCTGCAGATTTCGGGCGCCGGGGGAGCGTTCCCGCTGGCGATCCTGCCGTCCTTCTTCTCGTCGATTTCCCCGTTCCTGCCGGCCACACACGCGATCACGGCTCTGCGTGCGTCGATCGCCGGGTACGCGGGGCACGAGTACGCGGATGCCATGTGGTTCCTGGCCTCCTTCATCCTGTTCGCCGCGTTCCTGGGGCTGGCGCTGCGCCCGCTGCTGGTGCGCAAGAACCGGCGCATGGTCGAGAAACTGGAGTCCACGAAGCTGCTCTGAGGCATCGGTTTTTCTCTTGACGGGCGGGGGATGCGGGCGTAGACTGATGTGTCCGACGGTCTGTGGCAACGCAGCGTGTCGGTGAGTTGAAAACTCAAGAGGGGATGATCGGTTTCGACAGTGGTCGTCGATCGAAGTGAAGCGAGCCGAGAATGTACGCTCAACTCGTTAACGATGCGTGCAAACCAATAGGTGCCGAACAGAATCGCACCGACTACGTTCTCGCTGCCTGATATCGCAGCCTGAACCTTTAGTCCGTCAGCCCGGGAGTTGCTTCCGGCCCGGTGTCTGGCGTCGTCTAGGGAGCCACTGGGAGTCGCCCATGTTGGTGGGGCGCCTCCGACACTCAATCAACTGAGCCTATCTGGCGGTGAGTCTGCGCAATGCTGGGGGCTGAGAAATAAAACCGTAGACTGCGCTCGGAGAAGAATTCGGGGCCGGCTGCTGGACGGGGGTTCGATTCCCCCCATCTCCACAATCCCCACCCCGGGCTTCCGCTGGAAGCCCGGGGTTTCTGTGCAATTTGAAGACTCTCGATCCTCTGCTTGTATTCTTCACGTGTGTCATGCTGTAGCAGTATTTGCGGCTCAGTCAGTGGAAAGAAGTGTTGAGTTGCCTCCTTGCCAAGGGTATCTCATGAACTGTGCGGGGTGCATTGCTCGATCCGGCAAGTTGGTTCTGTTGTTCGAATGCTGATACAAGGGCCCTGAAATAGCAGTACGCTGAGGGGCGTTCTTTCGTAGGTGCTGCTTGCGCTTGGGAGGGCAGACCTCGGCGGTTGAGGTGAAGCTGCTGTGCTGGATATCGGTTGTGCTCAGGTGCAGATTCGATGGCATTTTATCGATGTGGGAGGGGCAATGCCCCCTGCGTTGATTCTTACGGTATTGTGTGGTCTGTAAGACAGTCAGACGCGCGTGGTGCAATGGTCACCACGCGTAAACGTACCGTTAGATTCGGAATGGTCAATGATCCCACCCTTGAACGATGATGGGTTCCTTCCCCCAGGGCGCTGGGGAGCCTCATTGGATGAGGTCCGGAGCTATTTCGCGCAGGACCCATCGTCTCGGCGTGCCGAGGTGTGGGCTGAGTTCGAGTCGGCACTTCGTCTCCTGCGGTCGGCAGTCCGCGTATCCAGGGTGTGGGTAGGTGGATCTTTTGTCTCTGTCAAGGAGGAGCCGGGGGATGTAGATGCAGTGTTCTTCGTTCGTGCCGATCATATTCTGCGTGCCCAGTCGAGTGAAGACGATAGTCAGATCCTCACACTTGCAGCGAGCGGCCATCATTTCAAGGAGGTAACTGGCCTCCGCGTGGACTCTTTCCTGGTCGCATGGCCGCTCGAGGTTGGCGCGGATGTCACGGGGTACCAGCAACTACGGGGGTACTGGGACGATTGGTGGGAGCGGTGCCGCAGACAACCTGGGGACCCAGTAGAATCAGAAGCATATCAGCGGCGCGGGTACGTGGAGGTGATCATCGATGGCAACCGTTGACGGTCTCAACGAGCTACGCGAACGCATTCGAAGGGGTGTTCCCACATCCCAGTGGCAAACCCCTGATGATCTCTCCAGACTCTCCGTAGAGTCGTTTGTCTCACAACGCGCGACCGGCCGCATTCTACGGTCTTCAGGGGAATTGCGATTCACCGGTGCCGGTGTGCGTGGTCATCAGGCAAGTCTTCCCGCAGTGGCAAACGTCATGAGTGCGCTACAGCGCCTTGTAGATGCGATGGGTGCAGCCGTTGAGGGGGTGCGCACAGGCGCAGGGAAGCTCCCCGAGACAATTTGTAAACGTACTCGCCTGCAGCTTAGTGCTGATCCTCAACCTGGTTCGCTCCGTTTGGTTTTTAGTCCCAATTGCGATGTGTCTGAAGAACTAGGTGGCGATGCACCTATGGTGGTGTATGGCAATGACGAGCGGATGCTCACGGATAGAGCGTTCGAAGATCTCGTCTCCCTGTTGGCAGAGGGGGTAGACGATGAGCCAGTCGCTGACCGCTTCAGTGCTGATGTGCGAGAACGTGGTCCCAGGGTTGCTTCTGCTTTGAAGGCTTATGCTGACACACTTGTGCGTGGGGACTTCACCACAGACCTTATATGGAAAGAACCCGAGCATCCTACCCGGAGAGTGACGACGACGAGTGCGGATGCTGCGCGCATCTCCTCGATCATTGATGGGCGGGATCTGGACGAAGAATTCGCAAGTATTGAAGGTACCCTGATCGGCATATTTCGTGAACGGCGCGTAGCCCTCGTTGTTGATCTAGCTGATGAAACAGGTGTGGTTAAGATACTGCGGGGGGATCTTCAAGATATGGACATTGACTTGTTGCATACGGGGTCCCGAGTGCGCGTCGAAGTAATTGAGAAGTCTCGAGTATCTGCCGCTGGAGAAACGAGCGTCACGCGGCGTGCGTGTCGGGTGGAAGTTATCAGCGACTGAGCCTGCTGAACCGGTTATCTACTACGGTCAACAGGACATTGATGACATAACTCACCGATTTTCTGGTGTTTCCGTCGTCCAGTGTCGATTCCTACAACGGCACCATCCCACCCCGGGCTTCCGCTGGAAGCCCGGGGTTTTTGCGTTAAGGCCTAGTTTTGTGATTGGCGTGTGAGGGTTACCGTTGCCCCTAGATACCCCCAGGGGTATTATTGGTCTCGTTGTGGCAGGCGCGCCTCGGCATTGGAGACAGAAAGTGAGCGGAACATGCGAGTAGTCATCGTCGGAGGAGTCGCGGGCGGCATGAGCGCGGCGGCGCGCCTGCGCAGGCGCGACGAGGGTGCCGAGATCATCGTCCTGGAGCGGGGGAGCTACGTGTCGTTCGCGAACTGCGGCCTCCCTTACTACGTCGGCGGCGAGATCGAAGACCCCGCCAAGCTCCTCCTGCACACTCCGCAATCCCTCAAGGCAGCTCTCAACCTGGACGTGCGCATCAACTCCGAGGTCACGGAGATCGACCCCGACGCCCACTCCGTCACGGTCGCCAACTCGGATACCGGCGAGGCCTACACGCTGTCCTACGACTACCTGATCCTCTCACCCGGCGCTCTCGCCGCCCGTCCGCCGATCGACGGCCTCGACTCCCCGCGCGTACACGCACTGCGCACGGTTGACGATGCTCTCGCCCTGCGCGAGGCGACGGGCACCCGCGCCATCGTGCTCGGTGCCGGCTTCATCGGCATCGAGGCCGCCGAGGCCCTCGCCGCTCGTGGTTTCGAAACCCACCTCGTCGAGCTCGCCGAGCACGTCCTGCCGCCGCTCGAGGTCGAGATGGCAACGCTGGTC
>CALISI010000077.1 GCA_938041695.1 uncultured Actinomyces sp. | reverse complement strand
GCTGACCAGGTGCTCCAACGCGTCGGCGAGCATGCTCAGGCATCCTCTCCGGCGGCCTCTTCGGAAGCCTTCTCGGCGGCCTCAGCCTGCGCAGCGGCTGCGGCAGCGGCGGCCTCTTCCTCGGCCTTCTTGGCGGAAGCTGCAGCCTTGGACTTCTCGGCAGCAGCCTCGGCGTCCTTGACGGCCTGCTCGGCCTGGGCGGCCTTGTCGTTCTCCGAGACCTTGACGCGGGAAACCGCGTCGGCCTTACCGTTGAACTTGGCGATGTCACCGGTCAGGACCAGCAGGTTGCGGACCTGGTCGGAGGGCTGAGCGCCAACACCGAGCCAGTACTGGGCGCGCTCAGAGTCGATGCGGATGATCGACGGGTTGGGCTGAGGATCGTAGTAGCCGACCTCTTCGATGACGCGGCCGTCACGCTTCTTGCGCGAATCGACGACGACAACACGGTACTGGGCAGCGTGGATCTTACCCACGCGCTTCAGGCGAATTCGAACTGCCACTTGAGTGGTCTCTCCATTTCAGATTGGTGTGGACCGTTGCGTCCCAAGGTGGGAAACACAGGGGTCGCATTGGACCGGGACACGACGGCACGCAGTGAGAGGGTCTACGAACCGCCGGGTACAGCTAGCGATTATGCCATATTTCGCATCGATATCCCAAGCCGGGGGAGGTGTGCCGTGTCGCCTGAGTCGGTTAAATCGATCACGACTAACGCTCAGGCGGAGGTTCGCTCCCACACGGTGGTCCCACCGAGCGTCACGCGAGCGGGCCTCGACAACGCGAGGACATCATCCCTCGGATCTTCATCCAAGATGAGGAAATCAGCGGGACCGCCGTCGACGAGGCCGGGGTATCCCAGGTAGCGTTGACTCGCCCATGTTGCAGCGTCGATGGTGAACTGAACGGGTGCTCCCCACTGGAGCCACAGCGCTAGTTCCCCGGCGATTGTTCCGTGTTCCTGGTAGCCGCCCGAATCCGTGCCCATCAGCAGTACAACTCCGGAGTCCACGAGCATCTGGAAGTGCTCACGACGCGTCTCGTACATACCCCGCATCGTCGCTGCGTAGACGGGATACTTCTGCCCCGCCTGCGCGGCAAAGTCCTTGAAGATCTCTACCTGTCGCAGGGTCGGCGTCACCGCGATGCCTCGCGCGGCAATCTCGCTGGCTTGATCCGCGTCGATTCCGCTGCCGTGTTCAATGTCGTCGACCCCGGCCTCGATCAGCGAATCGATGACACGATGAGAGAACGCGTGTACGGCGACCCTCGCCCCGACCTCGTGAACGGCGCGCACCGCGTCAATCAGGACTGAGGGTTCCCACAGAGGCATAAGATCCGACTCGACTCCACCGCTGCGGTCAATCCAGTCTCCGACGATCTTCACCCAGCCATCGGAGGTTCGCGCCATCGAGGCGAGGACCTCGGGAAGCTCACGCTGATCCTCAACGTCAAGCGGCAGATCGCGCATGTAGCGCTTCGGGCGCGCAACGTGGCGACCACAGCGGATCAGATGCAGGCCGGTAGCGCGAGCCGCAGGCGAGTTGTCGAGGGGCACGCCGCAGTCGCGCACAACCGTCACGCCACTGGCGAGCGTCGCTCGGGCTTGCTCCTCCATCTCGGATTCGGACACCGAACCCGTTGCCGAGTATCCGATATGACAGTGGGTATCGACCATTCCGGGCACGATGAAACCGACCGTGGGCGCCGTGCACTCGCTGCTCACGCGGCGAATCACAGCACCATCCACGCGCCACGTGCCGCGTACCCACTGCGGGCGTTCAGACTCGTTTTCCGCCCACAGGGCGAGCCCGGAGAACTCCATGCTCAGAGTTGGCCAAGCATGCGCTTGACGTCGTCGGGCAGATCGTCGATGGTCGGACGCGGAGCGGGCGCCTCCTGGGCGACGCCAAAGGACGAGCCCTTGGGCGCGCTGCGCTCCGACGGAGGCAGCATGGCCTCCAGCTCCTGCTGGCGGCGCTTCGCGGGGTTACCCGAACGAGCGCTCTTCTTCATGCGCGCACGCTGGGCCTGCGCCTTACGGGCGTTGGCCTTCTGCTTAGCCTTACCGCCGCGTCCGGGCAGCGCTCCCATGCCGGGCACGCCGCCGCCCATCTGGCCCATCTGGCCCATCTGCGCCATCATCTCGCGCGCAGCCTCGAAGCGCTGCACGAGCTGATTCA
Source organism: uncultured Actinomyces sp. (assembly GCA_938041695.1). Classification (GTDB taxonomy): domain Bacteria; phylum Actinomycetota; class Actinomycetes; order Actinomycetales; family Actinomycetaceae; genus Pauljensenia. The sequence continues at coordinate 49,102 of CALISI010000077.1, read as the reverse complement.
CCTCGGTGACCGTCGTGCCAGAACCACGGGCGATACGCGCACGACGCGAACCGTTGAGGATCGAGACATCCTCACGCTCAGCGGGGGTCATCGAGCGGACGATGGCCTCGACGCGGTCCACCTCACGCTCATCGAAGTTGTCAATCTGTTCGCGCATCTGCGCGGCACCCGGGATCATGCCGAGCATCTTCTTCATGGAGCCCAGCTTCTTGATCTGCTGCAGCTGGCTCAGGAAGTCAGCGAGGGTCAGCTGGCCGGCCATCGCCTTGGCCGCGACCTTCTCCGCCTCCTCGGCATCCATCTTCTTTTCGGCCTGCTCGATGAGGGTAAGAATGTCACCCATGTCGAGGATGCGTCCCGCCATACGGTCGGCGTGGAAACGCTCGAAGTCGTCCAGGCCCTCACCCGTCGACGCGAAGAGAATCGGTGCACCCGTCACGCCGCGCACGGACAGCGCGGCACCGCCACGCGCGTCGCCATCCAGCTTCGACAGGACAACGCCCGTGAACCCGACGCCATCACGGAAGGCCGTAGAAGTCGAGACCGCGTCCTGGCCGACCATGGCATCAAGGACGAACATGATCTCGTGGGGGCGCACGGCGTCGCGGATGGCGATCGCCTGGTCCATCATCTCCTGGTCAACACCGAGGCGGCCGGCCGTATCAACGATGACCACGTTAATGCCACTCTGGCGAGCGAACTCGACGCCGCTTCGCGCGACCTCGACGGGGTCACCGACACCGTTGCCGGGCTCGGGCGCCCACACCTTCACACCGGCGCGTTCGCCGACAACCTGCAGCTGCTGGACAGCGTTGGGGCGCTGGAGATCGGAGGCGACGAGGAGGACGGTCTTACCCTCCTCGCGCAGCCACTTGCCGAGCTTGCCCGCCAGCGTGGTCTTACCGGCACCCTGGAGACCCGCGAGCATGAAGACCGTGGGACCAGACTCGGCGAAGGTCAGCTCACGCGTCGCGCCACCGAGGATCTCGACGAGTTCCTCGTGAACGATGGAGACGACCTGCTGGCCGGGGTTGAGAGCCTTGGAGCGGGCCGCGCCGTAGGCCTTTTCACGCACCTGCGTGGTGAACTGACGAACGACGGGGAGCGCGACATCGGCGTCGATAAGCGCGCGACGAATGTCGGAAATCGCGTGATCGACGTCCGACTCGGTCAGGACGCCGCGGCTGCGCAGGCTGCGGAAGGACTGGGTCAGGCGATCTGACAGGTTTCCAAACACGTGTTTACTCCCAAGATGGCGGCTGTACTAGGCACAGGTTAGCGCACCTCGGCCCCGGGAGTCTCCTCACCGGGGCCGAGGTGCGCGTCATGACGAGAAGGTTCAGCCCTGCGCGCAGCCCACGATCGCGTCGACGAAGCCCTGCGGATCGAAGGGAGCGAGATCGTCCGCGCCCTCGCCAAGGCCGACGAACTTCACGGGCACACCCAGCGCACGCTGGACGGACACGACGATACCGCCCTTGGCCGAGCCGTCAAGCTTCGTGAGCACGATGCCGGTCACGCCGGTAGCCTGCGCGAACACCTCGGCCTGCTTCATGCCGTTCTGACCGGTGGTGGCGTCGAGGACGAGGAGGACCTCGGACACAGGGGCCTGCTTGGTCATCACGCGCTTGATCTTGCCGAGCTCGTCCATCAGCGTGGACTTATTCTGCAGGCGGCCTGCGGTATCAACGAGAACAACGTCGACGTCACGCGCAACACCCTCGCGCACGGCCTCGAAGGCGACGGAAGCCGGGTCAGCCCCCTCGCGATCACTGCGCACGACGTCCACACCCACGCGCTCGCCCCACGTGGCAAGCTGATCGGCGGCAGCCGCGCGGAAGGTATCGGCAGCACCGAGGATCACGGACTTGTCTTCGGCGACGAGAATTCGAGCCAGCTTGCCGACGGTCGTGGTCTTTCCGGTACCGTTGACGCCCACCATGAGGACAACGGCAGGCTTAGTGGCACCATCAACCTCGGGGCGCTCGAGGTTGAGGGAGCGATCCATGTCGGGACCAACGAGAGCGAGGAGCTCCTCGCGCAGAATTTCGCGGATGCGCGCCTCGTCCGTGACGGACTCGACGGCGACACGCCGCTTGAGGGCCTCCATCAGCGTGTCGGTTGCTTCGAGGCCAAGGTCGGCGATGAGGAGCGATTCCTCGATCTCCTCCCAGTCAGCAGCGCTGAGCTGTCCTCGGCTGAGGACACCGAGGATGGCACGCCCCAGCGAACCGGAGGATGCAAGACGTTCACGCAGGCGCTCCATGCGGCCGCGCACGGGTTCGGGGCGTTCGATAGACGAGGCCGGGGTCGCGGGGACCTCAGAAGGCTCCTCGGGGGCCGCCTCAGGCGCGTCAGACGGGCCAGCACGAGGCTCATCGGTACCTTCTCGCGCGGCAGACGTGGGCACGTCGCCGGGTGCCTCGGCCGGAACCTGGGGCTCAACGGGGATATTGACGTCCTCCGTGGAGCGGCGCTTGGAACTGACAACGATGCGGATAAGCACACCGATCAGCACAGCGACCAGCAGGCCGATAACGACCGCCCACGGTGACTGGAGAGTGGAAATAAAAGCGTCCATAGGGTCATTATCCCCTATGGGCGCTCTTCACAGAAAAGCTGAGTGCGGCATCACTACCTTAGGACTGCGCCGACTCCTGCGCAGAGGCATGACCCCCGTCGGAGCCCCGACGGCCGCGATCAAAGCGTTCACTCACGCGGCCGGTGACCGTCTCCAGCCGATCGATGCCCGGCAAGCGGTCAGCGTCGAAGTATGCGCTCTGCGAATCAGCATTTTGAAGGAGCGACTGTAGGGAGGCCGTCCGCGGCACCACGGGACCATCGGGAGACGTCGCGGCACGTTTGGGCAACGAATGGTGAGTCTTCACCTCGTCCGCGATTTCTTCGCTCTCTCGCTTGATGACACCCTTCCACTCGTCCGCGCTACGACGAGACAGCGCCAGCACCGCGACGACGCCACCGGCGACGACGAGGACAAGAACGACAGTCAGAAACAGAATCAACGCACCCTCAAGCATGCCATTATCCTGCCCTATCGGACCCTGACTATGCTACGTTGGCACCCGAGAACATGCGCTTTGTGACGATATTGTCATGGGGGTCAGGAACGCATGTTCCTGACCCCCATGAGTGCCGACGACGCGTCAGTCGAGGTAATCGCGCAGCACCTGCGAACGCGACGGGTGACGCAGCTTTGACATCGTCTTGGACTCGATCTGGCGGATACGCTCGCGCGTCACGCCATACACTTTGCCGATCTCATCAAGGGTCTTCGGCTGACCATCGCCTAGACCAAAGCGCATCGAGACGACGCCAGCCTCACGCTCAGACAAGGTGTCCAGCACGTGGTGCAGCTGCTCCTGCAGCAGGGTGAAGGACACCGCATCCGCCGGGACGATAGCCTCGGAGTCCTCGATCAGGTCGCCAAACTCGGAGTCGCCGTCCTCGCCCAGAGGCGTATGCAGCGAGATGGGCTCGCGACCATACTTCTGGACCTCGACAACCTTTTCGGCCGTCATGTCGAGTTCCTTTGCTAGCTCCTCAGGCGTGGGTTCGCGACCAAGGTCCTGCAGCATCTGGCGCTGAACACGGGCCAGCTTGTTGATGACCTCGACCATGTGGACCGGAATACGAATCGTGCGCGCTTGGTCCGCCATCGCTCGGGTGATCGCCTGACGGATCCACCAGGTGGCGTACGTCGAGAACTTGTAGCCCTTGGTGTAGTCAAACTTTTCCACGGCACGAATCAGACCCAGGTTGCCCTCCTGGATGAGATCCAGGAACTGCATGCCACGGCCCGTGTAGCGCTTGGCCAGGGACACGACGAGACGCAGGTTTGCCTCGAGGAGGTGGTTCTTTGCCTGCTGACCATCCTGCGCGAGGAAGTGCAGCTCGCGGCGCTCGCGGCTGGTCATCTCGTCGGCCTGGTTCTTCAGCTTGTACTCGGCGTACAGGCCCGCCTCGATGCGGCGGGCAAGATCAACTTCCTGCTCCGCGTTCAGCAGGGAAACCTTACCGATCTGCTTGAGGTAGTCCTTCACCGGGTCGGCGGTCGCACCGGCGACAGTCACCTGCTGAACAGGCTCGTCGGTCTCGTCGGAATCCGAGACCACGAATCCGCCCTTCACATGAATGCCGGCGTTGGTGCGTTCACGCAACGCTGCACCCTCGGCGACCTTCGGGTCCTCTTCCTCGGCCTCTTCCTCGGCGTCGCTCACTGCCTCATCGTCGGCGTCTGCCTCGAGATCCGGATCTTCCAGATCGTCGCCCGTGGGCTCGAAGTCCTCCTCGGCAGTGTCACCGAGCTCCTCGACGACAACCTCTTCGACGATTTCCTCGTCCTTCTTCTTGCGACCGCGCGGCTTCTTGGCCGCGGGCTTCTTCGCGGTCTTGTCTTCGCCGGCGCCAGCCTTCTTCGCTGCCTTTTTGGCAGGAGCCTTCTTTGCGGCGGGCTTGTCGGTCTCGACGGCGTCGGCCTTCTTGGTCGTCTTCTTCGCGGGAGTCTTCCTCGCCGGCGCCTTCTTCGCGGCAGACTTCTTCTCCTCGGCGGGTGCGCTAGCCGCGGCCGTCGTGGCCTTCTTGGCGCGCGTCGTCTTCTTCGCGGGGGTCGTCACCTCCGTGGTTTCTTCAGTCGTCGCGGAGTCCTTTGCCGAAGCGCGAGATGCACTCACACGGGTCCCTTTCATTGATGGGCATGCACAACAGAGCCGATTGCAAATCGGCATACCACCGCCAGTCTAGTGCCTCGCTACGCAGTTTTCCTGGCGGTAGGTGTGAGGATGCCCCGCCTCGTCCCTCCCGCGCGCCGCAACCTCGGTTAGAGTTGCCTCATGACTTTGAGCGATAGTTTCGCAACGCTGCGTCCCCACATCGATGAAGCAACGGCCTCGAGCCTCGCACGCCTTCTGGTCCGCGCAGGCGCATCCAGCAGATCCGAGGAATTTTCCGAGGCCGTGCTCGCGTCCGTGCGCGGTGGAAAGCGTTTTCGCGCGCTGATGGCGCATATCGGATACTCGCTCGGGGCGACTACCCCCCTGGAAGACGTGACCCTCCCCCACCTCAGCGCCGCGCTTGAGCTCTACCAGGCCAGCGCTCTTGTGCACGACGACATCATCGACAAGGCGGACGAGCGTCGCGGCATCCCGACCCCTCATCGAAGCCTCGCCAACCACCATGCATCGCGCTCGTGGATCGGCTCATCTTCAGATTTCGGAACACACGCCGCGATCCTCGTTGGAGACTTCTTGTTCTCCGCAGCGACCGCCGCTGCAGACGAGCAGGCGCTCACACTCGACGACAAACGCGCACGCGCGTTCGCGCGCCGCTTTGCCGACATGCACGCAGAAGTTGCGCTCGGCCAATACCTGGACATCGCCGCCGAACAGACCCCGCTCGACCCCGAACGGACGGACGCACTGAACGTCAGTGACGCGCTGGAGGTCGCACTCCATAAGTCGGCTCACTACTCGGTCGTTCACCCCGCAGTCTTGGGAGCTATCTGCGGCGCGCCCACGCTCGACGCCGGGGACGCACTCACCCACAGCCTCGAAGAGATCCTGACGCCCTGGGGACTGGCATTCCAGCTACGCGACGACGACCTGGGCGTCTTCGGAGACCCCGCAGTGACCGGAAAACCTGCGGGCGATGATCTGCGCGAAGGAAAGCGCACCGTCCTCCTGGCACTCACCTGGGAGGCTTCCTCCCCTGCCGAGCGGTCCGCCCTCACCGAGGTTCTCGGGGTGGCAGAGGCATCGCCTGAGCGCCTCAGCGCGGCAACCCGCATCGTCGAGGCCAACGGTCGCGCCCCCCACGAAGCTGAGATTGCGCGCCTGGTCGCCGACGGGCACGCAGCGCTTGAGGCCTCGTCCTTCGACGACGATGCCCGCGCCATGCTGCGCGAGCTGTGCGCGATCCTCACCGCCAGGCGAGCGTGAGCCCCACCGACGCAAATCAGAAGGCCACCGTCGAAGCGATCCGATTCACCCGGTGATGCCGACCCGACGTCAGCGCGTCGATCGGACGCTCACCGAGCTCGTCCTGAACGGTGTAGAGCCACGCGAGCGCTTCCTCAGACGTAAACCCGTCATCCGCCAGCAGGGTGAGTGTTCCCTGCAGGAACGGGAGCGGCTCCCAGCCGTTCTCCCCCTTGATAATGATCTCTCGGGGCACGCCGCGCACACCCGCGCCGTCGCGCGCCTCGATGAGGACTCGGTCGCGGATCAGCTGCTTGAGGCGGCGCTCCTCAATGCCGAGGAGACGGCACACCTCGTCGGTGGAGAGCACGGTGATATCAACACTGGTCATGAGCGCAAGACTACCCCATTCATGCGCCGCACCGAGGTGGGCACTTCCGATAATTTCGCGAAAACTCCCATAGAATCAAGCAAGTGAGCGATGAACAGACATTCGACCAGACGGACCCGTTGATCGGCCTCCTCGTCGACGAACGGTACCGAGTGACGCGCAGGCTCGCGCGTGGCGGCATGGCCACCGTGTACATCGCCCAGGACGAACGCCTCGACCGCCCGGTCGCCCTGAAGGTTATGCACCCGCACCTCGCGGACTCCCAGGACTTCGTCGCACGCTTCCGCCGCGAGGCACGCTCCGCAGCGCGCATCGTTCATCCCGGTGTCGTCTCCGTCTTCGATCAGGGCGTCATCACCGGCCAGGGCTTCCTCGTGATGGAACTGATCGACGGAACGAACCTGCGCCAACTGCTGCGCGCACAGGGTGCCTTTACGATCCCTCAGGCACTTCGCTATACGGCCGATACCCTTGAAGCCCTGCGTGCCGCTCACCGCGTCGGTGTGATCCACCGCGACATAAAGCCGGAAAATATCCTCGTTCCGACCGACGGCCCCGCGAAGGTCACCGACTTCGGCTTGGCACGCGCGGCGTCCGAGGTCTCCATGTCGTCGACAGGCAACATGCTCGGAACAGTGGCGTACATCGCGCCGGAAATCGCCACCACGGCCGAGGCCGACGCACGCTCGGATATCTACTCCGTGGGCATCATGCTGTACGAGATGCTGACCGGCGCTGTGCCGTGGGCAGGCGAATCACCGCTGCAGATCGCCACCCATCACGTCGCCGACGACGTCCCCAAGCCTTCGGCTTCCCAGCCCTGGATTCCCCGAGAGATCGACGATCTCGTCGCGGCGCTGACGGCCCGCGACCCCGCCTCGCGTCCCGCCGATGCTTCCGAAGCAATCGACCTGGTAACGCGCGCGGCCGCTGCCATACCTGCCGATCTAGCGAATCGCCGCGCAGAAGTCGCCCCCGCCGACCGCAGCGGCGTCTCCGAGACCACCGCGCTCAATACGGAGGTGATGTCCGCGCAGTTCACGAGGCCGCTTCCTGCACCCTCAACCGTGATGACGGTCCACACCTCCGCGCCGATCCCAACACCCGAGGAGGCGGGCACGACGAAAACGTACAAGCGTGCTGCCCTGTGGGTGAGCCTCGTCGTCCTCCTCCTCGCCGTCGCTGGCATCGGAGGCACCTGGTGGTGGACCGAATACGGCCCCGGTTCCTATCTGACGATGCCCGCTACTGACGGTCGTCCTCTCGCGGATGTTGAGACTGATCTGGGTGCGATGGGGCTTTCCTTCACTGTCGAGGAGGAGTTTTCGGACGACGTAGCAACCGGATCCGTCACTCGCTCCGACCCTGAGGGCGGTGCGCCTGTCCATAGGCGCGCTGACGTTTCGCTCTACGTCTCCAAGGGCGTCGACATGAAGAACGTGCCCGACGTGAGCGGCAAGACCCAGGATGATGCGAAGAAAGCGCTCACCGATGCAGGCCTGGCCCTCGGTGCCATAACGGATGCCTACTCCGAGGATATTCCGCAGGGACAGGTCATCTCCCAGTCCGCGCCGTCGGGCACCTCGGTGCCGCACGACACGGCTATCGACGTCGTCCTCTCCAAGGGACGCGAGCCTCTCACCGTTCCAACCCTCAACGGGATGAGTGCGGACGCCGCAAAGAAGACTATCGAGGGGCTCGGCCTCGTCGCAGCGCCCACTGAAGCGTTCTCCGATACGGTCGCGCAAGGCCAGGTCATCTCCCAGCAAACAGCTGAAGGAACGGTTCTGCACCGAGGCGACACCGTCGCTTACACGGTCTCCAAGGGACCCGAAAAGGTTGCTGTACCCGACGTTGTCGGCCGACAGCGCCAAGACGCCAGGGCCGCACTCGAAGCGGCCGGTTTCACCGTCCAAGAGGAGGCAATTCTCGGCGGTTTCTTCGGTACCGTCCGTCAGAGCGATCCCGTCGCTGGCACGATGCTCAAGAAGGGGAGCGTCGTCACGATCACCATCGTCTGAGGCACGACGCATCCAGCCTTCACTCATCCAACGAAAGATCCCCGGCCTCGTCCGATTCGACGAAGCCGGGGATCTGATCGCTCGAGAGTTCACTCCTCGTGAGAGGAACCCTTCGCCAGGTACTGAGCCACCTGGAAGGCCATCTCCAGACTCTGCTGGTGATTCAGACGCGGGTCCACGAGCGTCTCATAACGATCACGCAAGGACTCGTCATCGATGTGCTCACTGCCGCCGATCACCTCGGTGACATCATCACCGGTGAGCTCGACGTGCAGGCCGCCAGGAACAGTGCCCGCAGCCTCGTGAGTCTCGAAGAAGCCACGAACCTCATCCATGACCGTCTCAAAACGGCGTGTCTTGTAGCCGGTCGAGGACGTAATCGTGTTGCCGTGCATCGGATCGGTCATCCACGTAATCGGACGGCCGTCTTCCCGCGCCGCTTCCAGCAGCGGCGGAAGCGCCTCGCGGATACGTCCGGCACCCATACGCGTAATGAACGACAGACGCCCCTCCTCACCATCCGGATTCAAACGATCGATCAGCGAAAGCATCTGGTCCGGCGTGGTCGACGGACCGAGCTTGACCCCAATCGGGTTGCGAACGCGCGACAGCAGCTCGATGTGAGCGCCCTCCTCATCGCGTGTCCTCTCCCCCGCCCACAGGAAGTGGGCAGACGTGTTGTACGGCTCGCCCGTGCGCGAATCGATGCGGGTCATCGCCGACTCGTACTCGAGCAGCAACGCCTCGTGCGACGAATACAGGTCGACGTCGCGCAGCGTCTCGAAGTCGACGCCGGCGGCACCCATGAACTTAATCGCACGGTGGATGTCCTCGGCCAGCGACTCATAGCGTGCGTACGCCGGATTCGACATGAAGCCCTGATTCCAACGGTGTACCTGACGCAGGTCGGCGTAGCCGCCCTTCGTGAAAGCACGAATCAGGTTCAGCGTCGACGCCGCGTGGTTGTAGAGCGACAGAAGGCGCTGCGGATCGGGCTCGCGCGCCTCGGGGGTGAACTCGAAGGAGTTCACCGCATCGCCGCGGTAGCTCGGCAGCGTCACACCGTCATGAGTCTCCATGTCGGAAGAGCGCGGCTTGGCGTACTGACCCGCAATACGACCGACCTTGATGACCGGCAAAGACGCGCCATAGGTCAGCACGACCGCCATCTGCAGCAGGGTCTGAATCTTCAGGCGCACGTGATCCGCCGTCGCCTCGGCGAAGGTCTCAGCGCAGTCCCCGCCCATCAGAACGAAGGCCTCACCGCGGGCAGCCGCACCCATCCACGTGCGCAGGTCGTCAACCTCACCGGCGAACACGAGCGGCGGCTGGCGGCGCAGCTGGGCCGTCACATCACTAAGATGTTCTGCGTCCGCGTAGGTAGGCTGTTGGGCTGCGTCCAGGCCGCGCCACGTATCCCAGGGAGCACGCTCCCCGGACTCGGGTGACCACAGGCGCTCGGGGACGCGGCGGGAGCGAGGCTTACGCACAGGCTCACCGCCGCGTCCGGGAGTGATCGAAGGAATCACGCGCAGCGACTCACTCGCCAGCGGGCTCGACGGTCTGGCCGATCTCGGCCATCATCTCGACGAACCAGGGGGCGGAAATGTCGAAGGGCTTGCCGCCCGCGATGCGCGGGAACGGAATGGCCTTCAGGCGGTCGCCGTCCTCCTCGTCGTGGCCGATCACGCCGGACTCGCCCTTGAAGGCGCACTCAACGGCGAGGTCGGTCATCGACTTGATGAGGCGCAGGTCGTCGGCGTTGGCACGCGACGAACGCGAGAAGTAGCCGGACTTCTGGACCATGACCTTCTCGGCGTCGATCTTCTCGGCGAACTGCTTGGCGAACCACTGGCCGGGGTTGATCGTGTCGAGCTTGACGTGGCCGAAGGGATCGCGCTGGACCTCGCCGCCCGCAGCCTCGATCTCCGCGATGATCTCGGGGACACCAGCGCCCTCGGACAGGAAGATGTTGACGTTGCCCTGCTCGTCCATGATGGCCTTGAGACGCTTGGCCTCGGCATCCAGGTCGATCTTCATCTCGGGCAGGAAGATGGCGTGGATGTCCCAACGCTCCTTCGACAGGCCGATCGAGGGCACCCACTCCTGGGTCTTGAGCCACTCGTGGTAGCACTGCGAACCGGCGGCCGTCAGCCAACCGCAGTGGCGGCCCATGATCTCGTGGATGATGAGCATGCGGGGGTTGGAGCGGTGTTCACCGATGACGTTCTGCGAGTACTCGGAGACCTCTTCAGCGGCGGTCCAGGCGCCCAGGGACTGGCGGATCGGCACGACGTCGTTGTCGATCGTCTTGGGCAGGCCCACGACGGTCAGGTGGTAGTCGTGCTCCTCCAGGTAGGCGGCCAGGTCGGCGGCCGTCGTGTTGGTGTCGTCGCCACCGATGGTGTGCAGGACGTCGACGCCGTCAGCGCGCAGCTGCTCGGCAGCCTTCTGCAGCGGGTCCTCATCCTCGGAGACGAGGCCGCGCTCGACCAGGTTCTTCTTGTTCGTCAGCTTGACACGGGAGTTACCGATCGGGGAGCCGCCGAAGCGGTGCAGGACGGCAGCGTGCTTGCGAGCTTCCTCGTCGACCAGCACGTAGTTGCCGGTGAGCAGGCCGTGGTAGCCGTTCTGGTAAGCGATGATCTCAACCGTGGGATCAATTTCGTTGTAGCGCTCGATGAGTCCACCGACGGCGGAGGACAGGCACGGGGCGAAGCCACCTGCGGTCAGCAGGGCAACACGACGGACCGACATGAATGTCACCTTTCTCAGGTTGGTTAGGTACGGCCCCGCGCGTGCATGCACGCTCCGCGTCACCCCGGCTGCCCGATGGGGCTGCCTAGTGCGCGAAGGCGCGCGCGTGCAGGGCACAGTTCATTCTACCCGGCCCACATCGCCTTTCGCCAAGGACACCCGTCCCACGAAACGCGAATGCGCGCCCCAATCGTGAGATGACGGCGAACACCCATTACTCCTTGTCCGAGGCCTCCTGCTCCTCACCGCTCTCTTCCTCGGGGGCGGTGGGCACGGGGACGTCGGGGGCGGTGCGCCCACCGGGTGCAGGACGACCGTTGGAGGGAACCGGTCCCTCGAAGGCGCCCTCTGCTGCCAGCTGTGCCTTGACGTCGGCGGCATACAGGTCCACGTACTCCTGCCCAGACAGGAGCATCAGGTTGTACATGATTTCGTCGGTGATGGCCCGCAGCACGTAACGGTCCTTGTCGAGGCCGCGGTAACGCGAGAAGTCCAGGGGCTCACCGATCACCATACCGATATTCGTACGGGACGGGATCTTTTGGCCGATCGGCTGCGCGGCATGGGTGCCGATCATCGCCACGGGAATAACGGGTGCACCGGAGAGGAGGGCAAGGCGCGCGACGCCGGTCTTGCCGCGGTAGAGGCGCCCATCGGGGCTGCGCGTTCCTTCGGGGTAGATGCCGAAGAGTTCACCGTCGCGCAGGCGCTTGAGTCCGGCGTTCAGAGCCGCTTCGGACGCGCGGCCACCGGTGCGGTCAACGGGGATGGTGCCGACGGCGCGCATAAACTCCTTCGTCATCCACCCTTTGAGACCGGTGCCCGTAAAGTAATCGGCCTTACCCATGAAGACCACCTCACGGTCGAGCATCATCGGCAGGAACACCGAATCCCATACGGCATTGTGATTGGACGCGAGAATGGCGGGTCCTTCGGCAGGAATGTTCTCCTTGCCGCGGATCCACGGGTGATAGGCCGCCTTCAGAACGGGGCTGCCGGTCGCCTTGAGAGCCTGATAGAACGCCACTGTCACTCCTGAAGTCTCGACGGGCGCGCGAGCGCGCGAACGAATTAGTATCAACTGTATGACGAAACAGACTCCCGTGCGCGATTGTGGGGAAACCATAGCGCCCGGGGAGTCGGCCCGTCCTTTCGCCCAATCGGTGGTGTCGCAAGCCCTTTCCCGGGCCTCGTCGGTGGAACTACAGCCCAGCCTGGACGCCGTCGGCACCCCCGCCACCAGCGGACACTGGGTGGTCGTCGACCTGGAGACGACGGGGCTGGGCGCGGGCGCTGAGATTACGGAAATCGGTGCGGTGCGCGTTCGGAGCGGCGCCGTGGTGGAAGAATTTTCCACACTCGTCAAACCTTCACGCCCCATTCCACCATTCATCACGTCGCTGACGGGGATCACGCCGGCAATGGTTGCACACGCAGACCCGATCGCTTCGGTACTGGAGCGATTCATGGCCTGGTCTGGCCTCGGCACCAAGGAAGGCCCCGTCCTCGTCGCTCACAATGCGTCTTTCGACGTGGGGTTCTTGCGCCGAGCGGCCCGTGCGTCCTCACTCCCCTGGCCTCGTGTCCGCGTTGTGGACACCCTTGCTCTCGCACGCCTCGCTCTACCCCGCCCGCTCGTGCGCAACCACAAGCTCGCCGCGATCGCGTCGTACTTTGGTACCGTCACGGTCCCCGAGCACCGCGCGCTCGGAGACGCCCGGGCAACCGCTGAGATCCTCCTGGGATTCATCGAACTGCTTGCAGGGGCAGGCGCCACCGACGTGGAGGACCTCGTCGCTCTCACCGATCAAGCGCCCGCGCGCCGCCCCTCGACGCCGCCCTTCGTCGCGGACTTGCCCACCTCTCCCGGGGTGTATCACTTCATCGATACGGCGGGGGACACCCTTTACGTGGGATCGGCCTCGTCCTTGCGCTCGCGCGTCGGCAGTTACTACACGAAGGCGGAGAAGCGCTCGAAAGTGCAGCGCATGGTCTCCATCGCCGCGGGCGTACGCCCCTATCCCACCGCCTCCATCCTCGAGGCGAGAATCCGAGAACTGCGCGATATCAGGGAACTGGCACCTCCCTACAATTCGGCGTCGACACGTCAGGGATCCCAGCACTGGGTCATCGCCGAGGCAGGCTGCGCTCGCGTCGTACCGTCCGTGTCGCTCGACGATCTACCGCGCGCCCTCGGCCCCTTCGGCACGCGCGCGCACGCCCTGCGGGCAGCCGGAGCAATCGAACGCGTCTTAACGCACGCCGAGCCCGACGACACGTCGCGCCTCCTCGACGAGGCCGTGGCCGCATCTACGCTGGCCATTCCAGACGCGCTCACCGCACTCATGGAGAGGCTATCCGCCCAGGGACTCTTTGAGCCCGCTGCGGCCGCTCGTGACGACCTCAGCGCCTACATGACGGGCGTCGAACGCGCGACAATGCGACCGATCCTCGCGGCGCCGCGCATCGTGTGGGGATCACGCAGAGACGGGGGCGAGAAAGGCTGGATCCTGCACGTCGCATCCCACGGCCGACACCTCAGTTCCGTGGTCATTCCGCCGCACACCGACCCATCCCCGTGGATCGACGTTCTCACGTCCACGACACCCATCGAGACCGACGGCGTCGCCGCGAGCTGCACGTCGTGGGCAGAAACAGCGCTGCTGTGCGCCGAGCTGGCCCGCGAGGGAACGCGCCTCGTCGAATGGAACGGACCTCTCCCCTGGGCCCAGCCGACGGCCAGCCCGCTATGCGACGGGCGGCTACGCGAGCTCCTGGCCCACGCAACCGCCCATCCGCATCACCGCCCGCACACATGACGCGAGCTTGTCCCTATGCGTTCGATGCAGCCACCCAACGCTCGATGAGTCGGGCACCCGAGCCGTCCGCCAGCGTGCCCAGGGCACGCTCGACGGCACCGCGCATGCGGTCGGCAAAGTCGGCCTGCGTCACCGGGTTTTCCAGGCCCTCCCACGCCAGGATGCCGGCGCCGACGTTGAGCGCAACGGCATCGCGGACGGCATCCGCTCCACCGCCTGACAGCACGTCGCGGGCAACGGCCGCGTTCTCGGCGGCCTCACCGCCTGCGAGGTCCTCGATCGAGGAAGATGCCATGCCCAGGGATTCACGGGCGTCGAACTCCGTGGGAGTCACGGATCCGCCCGACACAATCCACACCTGGTTCGCATCGGTCGTCGTCAGCTCATCGAGGCCCGTGTTCGCACCGCGGAAGACGAGCGCGCTCAGGCCCCTCGAGGCGTAGACGCCCGCCATCAGTCGCGCGTTCTCCTCACGCGACGCGCCGATCGCGCACGCCTGCACGCGCGCGGGGTTCGTCAGCGGTCCCAGGACGTTGAAGGCCGTGGGGAAACCGAGCGCGCGGCGCACGGGGGCGGCAAAACGCATCGACGGGTGCATCTTATTGGCGAACAGGAACGCGATGCCCACCTCATCGAAGACGCGACGCAGGGCGTCGGCGTCGAGGTCGAGGTTGACACCGAGCGCCTCGATCACGTCCGCGGAACCCGACTTCGACGTCGACGCACGGTTGCCGTGCTTGACGAGCGGAATTCCCATCGCTGCGAGCACGATGGCGGACATCATCGAGATGTTGACGGTCTTGTACCCGTCACCGCCCGTGCCCACGATATCGAGCGCACGGCTGGGCAGATCGACGTGTGCCGCGTGATCCTGCATGCCATCGGCGAGGCCGTGGATCTCGTCGACCGTGGCGCCCTTCATGGCCATGGCGGTCAGGAAAGAGGAAAGACGTGCCTCTCCGAGCTCGCCGCTCATCACCTGATCCATCAGCCAGTAGGACTGACCGTAGTCGAGGCTCTCCCCCGCGGTCAGCGCCTCGATGATCGGCGCCCACTCCTGAGCGGCCATCACTTGGCTCCGAGCAGCACGTCAGCGACGGTCTCCTGCAGGATGATCGGGTCGATCGGATCGGCCACGACCGCCGCTGCTCCGGCCCACGTCGCCAGCCATTCGTCCTGCGGGCGAGCCGTCAGGAACACGATCGGGGGAACGCCGTCACGGGTCTCACGCAGATCCTGGGCGACAGACATGCCGCCCTCCTTCTTCGTCTCAGCATCGAGAATCAGCATCGCGAAATCCTGCTGATCGAAGGCGTCACGAACGCCGAAAGCCGTGGCGGCCTCCACCCATTCGATGCGGGGCGTGTCCTTGGAAGCACGCAGTCCGACGCCGTTGATGACAGCTTCACGCTTGTCCTTGTCGTCGCTGAAAACCAGGATTTGAACGGTTTCTTCACTCATGGAATCTCCTTGCGTATGTCGGCCAATTCGACGCGATGGCCCCATTCTAACGGGTAGCGGGCGGCTCCCCCACTGGGAGCCGCCCGCTCACGTTCACCTGCGTCGGCGTACGCTCACTGCATCGAGGAGGTGCCGACGATGTCGACGACCATCACGTTCGCCTGAGCCGATGTACCCGATTGCGCTTGCGAAGCCGGGATCGGGACAACGAGGAGAATACGGGAACCGACCGTGTATCCGGCGAGACCCGCGTTCGTCACGGCTTCCTCGACGGGTGCTTGACTCCAGCTGGACTGGGTCTGTCCGTTCGCGCCGAAGCCGCCAGCGACCGCCTTGTACAGGAAGGATTCCCCGTCTGCGAGTTCCTCGCCCGAGCCCTTGTAGATCGTGTAGATCTTCCGCTCGGTGGGTGCGGCGACGCTCTCATCGATAGCCAGGGTCGGCTCGACACCGGGATCACCGGTCACGGTCACACCGGCGGGAAGTTCCTCGCCGGTCGCAGTCGCGCCGCTGAGAACCGACTCGTCGGCCAGGTTCTCGGTGGCAACGCCCACGATGTCCACGACGAACACGAGGGTCGAGTTCGCAGGAATATCGCCGGCGGCCTGGCTACCGTAGCCTAAAGAGGCAGGAATGACGAGCTCGACGCGGTCACCCACGTGCGTGTGGGCCAGGCCGTAGCCCCAGCCCTTGACGACCCGGTCGAGCGAGAAATCGATAGGCTGTCCCTTCTTGTAGGACGAATCGAAGACGGTGCCGTTCCACAGGGCGCCCACGTAGTTCGCCCTGATTGTCGCGCCCGGGCACACGAGCGCGCCATCGCCCTGCTTGAGGGTCTTGACGAGAACCTTGTCGGTCGGCTCACTTCCCTTGCCAGCGGCGATCACGGGGGTGTCATCGCCGGAGATCGACGGGAAGTTTCCCTTGCCGCTGCGGTCGACGTTCGCGTTCTGGTCAGCGGAGTCGTCCGTCGAGCAGGCGGAGTAGTCGATCTCCGCGGGAGCGGGAGACGAAGACGACGAAGCGTCGGAGCAAGCCGCGAGCCCGAGAACGAGGGCGACTGCGCCGGCGAGGGCGCCGAAGCGGCGCAGGGAGGACGTCATGAGATGGGGTTCTTTCGGCTCAGTGGAAGGATTCGCCGCAGGCGCAGGTGTTCTGGGCGTTCGGGTTATCGATGGTGAAGCCCTGACGCTCAATCGTGTCGGCGAAGTCGATCGTGGCGCCGCTCAGGTAGGGAACGCTCATGCGATCGACGACGACCTCAACGCCGTCGAAGGAGCGAATCGCGTCGCCGTCGAGGGTGCGGTCATCGAAGTACAGCTGGTAGATGAGGCCGGAGCAGCCACCGGGCTGAACGGCGATGCGCAGGCGCAGGTCGTCGCGACCCTCCTGCTCAAGGAGGCTCTTCACCTTCGCAGCTGCGACGTCGGTGAGGATGACCTCGTGGGTGGGAGCCTGAGTTGCGGACTCGGACATGATGCTCCTTTTCGTAACGGATAGACGTATTCGCTTGACACACTACTCCCCCGCGTGGACCACGCGCCACGGCTGGGGTGCGCGCTCAGCGTAACCAGGTGCGAGCGACGCGCCGTCCGGCATCTTCAAGCGTGACGGATTCCTCCGTCTCGAAGACACCGTGAAGCCCCCACTCGGCCTTCTCGAAGTGCGAGAGGCTGGACCTACGGGTGATGGCGACGACGGGCAGGGCATGCGCTGCAGCGGCACTCGTCACGCTCTCGAGCGTGGACTCGGCAAGCAGCGGCGAGGACAGCTCGGGTTCGGCGACGACCACGAGATCAGCGCCCTCCACAATGTCGTCCAGATCGAGAAGTTGGGACAGCAGATCACCGGTGGAGACGATACGTTCACCGATCGCAGCGATGACGGCGCCCACGCCACCACCGGCACCTGAACCACGCAAACGCGCCGGGTGGACCTCCTGGCCCGCCAAAAGCTGGCGCCGTCCCAGAGGTCGGTGCGCGAACGCCTGCGTGAGGGCAGCGGTGAGGGCGGTGTCCTGGTTCTCGGTCGGCTCCAGATCGGGCGCGACGGCGAGGACCGAGTCGAGGCCCAGCAGCGGGCGCGCCGTGGATGCGGCGCACACAAGATCGACGCCTGCATCTGAAACGAGGTTCTGGGCGTGCGTCAGCGCATCGGCGAGCGCCTCGGGCTGCCTCGGGTCAATGCGCGGGGCACCCAGGAGGCCTTCCAGGAAACCGACGCCGCAATCGGGAGAGGAATTGTGCCCGCCTTCGACGATCACAGTGCCGCCGTCGCCGAGCGTTTCCGCCACGCGTTCGCCTGCCGCGCGCGACGAGGAAGCATCGGTGGGCACGCGCACGAACGAGGCCTGGGAGCGCAACCCAGCCACAGCCTCGTCGAACGTGGGTCCGGTGCCGACGGGAACCGTCACCACTGCCGCGCCCGGATCACCCGAGAGGACGCCCCGACCGATTGCACCAAGTGCGTTGCCGGTCGGCGAGGCGGAAATACCCCCATCCCACCGACCGGCGACAACGACACGACTCACAGGGACGCCACGCGCGTCAGCAGAAGCGCCTCGGCGATGATCGCGGCCTTCAGGTCGGAAATCGACTGCGACTCGTCCTCCGAGTGAGCGTTCGTCAGGGGGTCCTCAACGCCCGTGACGACGACCTGCGCGCTGGGGAAGATGCGCTGGAAGTCAGAGATGAACGGGATGGACCCGCCCACGCCGATGTTGACCGAGGGAACGCCCCAGGCCTCGGTGAGGGACTCGTGCAGCGCCTTCGTGACGGGCGAGGACATGTCCGCCTGGTAGCCGGCACCCGCATCCTCGGCCGTGACCTCGACGCGCGCACCGAAGGGCGCGTGATCGAGCAGGTAGTCGACGAGCTTGGTCTGAGCCTCGACGGGATCGACGCCGGGAACCGTGCGCATCGACAGGCGGAAACGCGTATGCGGGGCAATCGTATTCGAGGCGTTGGACACCGGGCGCGCGTCAAAACCGATAACCGAGATCGAGGGCTTGGTCCACATGCGGGCGGCGATGTCGCCCGAACCCGCCAGCTGCAGGCCCTCGACCATGCCGGCCGCAGCGCGCAGCTCTTCCTCCGGCCAATCCACGTCCGCGTGATCCGAGCCGCCCAGGCCCGGGACCGCGACGTCGCCCTTCTCGTCGAAGAGCGAGGCAATCAGCATCGAGGAAACCGCGACGGAATCGAGCAGCGGGCCGCCGAACGCACCCGAGTGCACCGCGTGGTCCGCGACGGTCACGTCGACGGTCACGATCGCGTTGCCGCGCAACGTCGAGGTGACGGCAGGCTCGCCCACCTTCCAGTTCGACGAATCCGTCACGACGATGACGTCGGCGGCGAGCTCATCCTTGTGAGCATCGAGGAACGCCGTGAACGAGGGAGAACCGATCTCTTCCTCACCCTCAATGAACACGACGACGTTCACCGGTAGCTCCTCGCCAAGGATCGACAGGGACCCCAGGTGCACCGTAATGCCGGCGCCATCGTCGGAAGAACCGCGGCCATAAATGCGGTCTCCACGAACCTCCGCCTTGTAGGGATCCATGCTCCAACGGCTCAGCTCACCCACCGGCTGCACGTCGTGATGGGCATAGAGCAGAACGGTCGGGGCGCCCTCGATGCGGGGCGAATGTGCAACGAGCGCGGGCTTGCCCTCGGTCCCATCCGTAGCGGTTTCGCGCAGGACCTTGGCATCGAGTCCAAGGGCCGCGAAGCGCTCGCGAATATGCTCGGCGCTGCGCTCCACGTCGGCGGCGTGCGCAGGATCCGACGAGACCGACGGAATCGCGACGAGCTGCGTGAGCTCCTCCAACAGAGACGGGAAAGCGGCCTCCAGGCGCTCCCTCAAAACGGATGACGACAATGCGTGTGAAGTATCAGCCATACGACCAGGGTAGACCATGGGAGTGCGAGGCGGGCAGGCTATCCGCTAGCCTTGAAGCGTGTTTGGACGAAGCAAGAACAATAACGACGAGACCTCGATGCACGTTGAGGCGCTCTCACCGACGCCCGGCGGCAAAAAAGGCCGTCCTACGCCCAAGCGTAAGGACGCCGAGGCCGCCCGCATCCACCCGCTGGTTCCCAAGGACCGCAAGGAAGCCAAGCGTGCCGCACGCGCCGCACGCAACGCGCGCTTCGACGCTGAACAGCGCGCACTGGTGACCGGCGAAGAGAGGTACCTGCCGGCCCGCGATAAGGGAGCCGCACGTCGCTTCGTGCGCGACTACGTGGACGCACGACACTCCTTCTCCGAGTGGATCCTCGCCGTCATGATGGTCTCCATCATCCTCATCATGTTGCTCTCGATGCTCGGCAACAAGATCCCGCTGCAGTACCAGGCCTACATGCTCTACGGATCGTCGATCCTCATGTACGGCTCCTTCATCATCACCGCAGCCGAGTCCCTCCTCGTATGGCGCAAGGTCAAGCGCACATTTGCCGAAGCACACCCGCGCGACGACATTCCCTCCGGCACCGGGTACTACACCTTCTCCCGCATGATCATGCCGCGTCGCTGGCGCTCGCCGCGCCCCCAGGTTGATCGCGGGCAGTTCCCGAAGTAATCCACAGATCCCGTCGGCCCCACCCCATCCACATGGCGGCGGGGCCGACGCGTTTTATCCACAGGGTGCGTCGCGACCGAACCTGTATCCACAGGGGTCGCCGTCGCGCTGGATTCCCCTTCCTCTCGCAGGCCATCCTGTTCGTGTCGGAGCATCGACGCCCGACAGAGACGACAAGGATGCACCATGCACACAACGACCACACTGCTGCCCACCTGCGATATTGCAAGTGAGGAGGACGATCCCTCCCCCGACGGCATGTACGGCCCCGCCCACTGGTTGGATGACCGTGGCATCTCCGCACTCCTCTCCCCCTACCTGTGCGACGGGTGGGACCTCGGCGACTACGCGCGCTTCGCTGACCTCACGGGCACGGATGCGCGGCGCCTCGCCTCGCTCCTGCCGAAGGATGCACGCGACGATAGGCAGAACAACGCGCCTCGCATCATCGAGCTGCTGCGCGCCGCCTCGCGCATCGAAGGACTCAGCCTCGAGGGATACGTCATCCGTGCCCCTCGCCGAGACGAACGCGTCAGCATCGACACCGTGCTCGTCCCCGAGTCGGCAATCATCGCACACACCGGCGCCCCCATCGACGACGAGCGGTATCCGAGCTACCAGCACTGGCTCACGCTTGCCACGATCCTCGGGCTTGGCGAGGAGGCGATCCCGCCCGACGAGATGCGCCTCCTCGTTCGAGACGGATCATCCGCGCGGTGGTGGTGGGCATGGTGGGACTGATCAACTATCCTAGGAAGCATGATCCGACGCGCGTACAACTGGGCTTTCACACACTTCATCTCACGTTCCGACCCGGAAGATGCACACCACCTGGGTCTGGGAGCAATTTCTCTGGCCGGCCGATTCTCCCCGACACGCGGACTCATGCGCGCCACGCTGGGCTACCTCGATCCCCACCACAGCCCCACCCGGATGGTTAACGGAGTCGAGGTCCCCCTGACGCTGGGACAGCGCCGTCTGCCCTCGCGTCTGGGCCTCGCGGCCGGCATGGACAAGGACGCGCAGGCCGTGCTTGGCATGTGCGCCCTCGGCTACGCCTTCGTCGAAATCGGAACCGTCACCCCGCGCCCCCAACCCGGCAACGACGCCCCACGTCTGTGGCGCCTCATGGAAGATCGCGGCCTGCGCAACCGTATGGGCTTCAACAACGCTGGCGCGGATGCAGCCGCGGACAAGCTGCGCGAGCTGCGCTCGACGCCCGCAGGCCGCGCCGCCATCGTGGGCGCCAACATCGGCAAGAACAAGGTGACCTCCGAGGAGGACGCTCCGGCCGACTACGAGTACTGCGCGAAGACACTGGCCCACTGGGTCGACTTCGTCGTCGTCAACGTCTCCTCCCCCAATACGCCCGGACTGCGTGACCTGCAGTCGGTCGATCACCTGCGCCCGATCCTGCAGGCAGCCCGCCGCGGCTGCGAGGCCGGGGCCCCCGACCGTGTCATGCCCCTCTTCGTCAAGATTGCCCCCGACCTGGCCGATGAGGACATCGTCGCCGTCGTCGAACTGACGAAGGAACTCGGCCTGACAGGTGTCGTCGCCACGAACACGACGATCAACCACGACCTGGGCGAGGGTGGCGTCTCCGGAGCTCCACTGCTGCCCCGCGCGCTCGAAGTCGTCTCCCTGGTGGCTCGCCACCTCGACGAAGAGCAGATCCTCATCGGAACCGGCGGAATCTCCTCTCCGGAGGACGCGCTGCGCATGATCGGTGCGGGCGCCGACCTGGTCGAGGCCTTCTCCGCCTTCATCTTCGAAGGCCCGTCCTGGCCGGGCGAGGTCTCGCGCGCCCTCCAGCGCGCATAAGGGGCACCGTGATTATCGAGCTCACCAGCGCGGACCTGGCTGCAGACCCACGCCTGGACGACTACACGCGCCTCAAAGAAGTCAAGCTTCGTTCCAAGATCGAGCCGGAGCGCGGCCTGTACATGGCCGAATCCGCGAACGTCATCGAACGCGCCATCCGCGCGGGCCACCACCCGCGATCCTTCCTCATGTCCAAGCGCTGGCTGCCCACGCTCGAAGCGCTCATCGATGAAGCGACGGGAGCTCCCGATGGTGCGCAGGTTCCAGTCTTCGTCGCCGACGAAGACGTTCTCGAACAGATGACGGGCTTCCACCTGCACCGCGGCGCCCTGGCCGCCATGCAGCGTCCGATCCTGCCCTCCCTGGACGAGCTACTCGCGACAGCGCGCGGTGGCCAGCCCGCTCGCCGCGTCGTCGTCCTGGAAAACCTCGTCGACCACACGAACGTGGGCGCAGCATTCCGCTCCGCCGCCGCGCTCGGCGTGGACGCTGTCCTGGTCACCCCGCAGTGCGCCGACCCCCTCTACCGGCGATCCGTGCGCGTCTCCATGGGAACCGTCTTCCAGGTCCCATGGACCAGACTCGAATCGTGGCCCGGGGACATCACGACCCTCCAGAAGGCCGGCTTCACCGTGGCCTCCCTGGCTCTGTCCGACGATTCCGTGTCCCTCGACGACTTTGCCTCGCTGCCGATCCTCCAAGATCCCGACACACGCCTCGCGATGGTCATGGGCACCGAGGGTGACGGACTCGGGCGTCGCACCATCGCAGCGTCCGACTACACCGTCAAAATACCCATGGACCACGGCGTCGACTCGCTCAACGTCGCAGCCGCATCTGCCGTCGTCTTCTGGGCCACCAGGGGCATCGGCGCGCAGTAACGTTTAGTCTCTCGCCCGAGCGGTGCCGCGACCGCCGCTGGACAACGAAACGAGGCCGGAGCTGGTCACCCAACCCCGGCCTCGGCCTCGTATGCGCTGACGGTTCAGCTCATGGATGCGACGATTTCGTCAATGACATCCACGCATTCTTCCCAGCCAGACACGGCGCGCGTCGCGTAGCCGGCGGCCTTGACCGGATAGTCGTTTCCTTGCGGATCGAGGCGATCGCCGATGAAGAGCATCTCGGATGCGGGGATTCCCGTCTCCTCGACGAGCTTGCCCATGCCGTACGCCTTGTCGATTCCGCGCGTCGTGATGTCGACCGAGGTCGAGCCACCGCCGCGCACATCAAGCTCAGGGACATCGGGCTGAACTGCGTCGCGCAGAGCCGCCTTCTTGGTGCCATCAGGATCCCAGGCACGCTTCGCATCGAGCGGCGCCTCCTGGCCGAGAGCAGAGAAAGTGATCTGCGAGCCACGGTCTTCGATGATGTTGCCCCACGGATTGGACTCCCACAGGCCGAGCTCACGCGCATGACGCTCAAGCGAGTCGATCGCACGCGCGGCCACCTCGGGATCCAGGTCGTGGGCGTAACGCTCAACCCACGCGCCATCCTCGTAGCGGTAATAGCGAGTGCCGCACGTGGGCATCAGGTGCAGGCGCGCGAGCTCCTCGTCCGTGGCGTTCAGGTTCTCCAGGACCTGGGTGCGGAACTGCCCCATCTGACCGCCGGAGATGATGCACACCTCCACGTGGTCGAGCAGGGACCGCAGTGCGACGTCCATGCGGGCGGGCAGCGGCGACTTCGAGGGCGCCAGGGTGTCATCGAGATCAAAGGCAACGAGCTTCACGATGCCACCCTACTGCTTCGCGGCTTCAGCGGCTTCGATAGCGCGCTGCGCGGCCTCGGTCTCTTCGTCCGACGGGACCGAAAGAACCTGCAGCATGACGACGGACGCGACGAGGCCACCCCAGACGAGCAGAATCGTCAGGATCATGAGGGCGATAGCGGGAGCGGTCACTTGGCGCCTCCTTCAATCGAAGCGGTTTCGTCAGTGTCATCAGCGAGGATCTGAGCGACCGTCGCGTGAGTGTCCACCGGGCGATGCTTCCACGGGATGAACGTGAGGATCAGGGCGGCGACCACTGCAACCGCAACGGAACCCCAGCCGAAGATCAGCACGTAACTCGTCGGGTACTTGCCGTAGCCGTTCGTCAGCAGATCGACGATGGACATCGCCATCATGATGAACAGAACGAGCGGGATAACGATGCCGACGAGGGGCTCCCAGAGCTTGGGGACCTTCACACTGGACACCGAGTTGAGATGGGCGCGCAGCACCCCGAGGCGGGGGCCGGCGACCGCGCACAGGACGGCGAACATGATCGCCGAGGACACGACACCAATCGAGTTGATGAAGTTGTCGACAATGTCGAGGTTGTTCAGGCCCGAGCGGGTACCGAAAAGCACCAGGGAAATGACGGTCGCGGGCACACCGAGGACCAGCGCCGAGCGGGCGGGCGACCAGCCGAACTTGTCCTGCAGGCCGCCGGAAACGACCTGGAGGAGAGAGAGCAGCGAGGTGACGCCGGCCAGAACCAACGACGAGAAGAAGAGGACGCCGAAAATCGGGCCGCCGGGCATCATCGAGATGATCTTCGGGAAGGTCACGAAGGAGAGGATTGGGCCGGTCAGACCCTCGACCTCGGAGACGCTCACGCCGCCCTGGTGCGCCATGAAGCCAACGGCGCTGAAGACGCCAATGCCCGCGAGGATCTCGAAGGAAGAGTTCGCGAAGCCGGCGACGAGCGCCGTACCGGTCAGGTTCGACTTGCGCTTCAGGTAGGAGGCGTAGGTCAGCATGATACCGAAGCCCACGGACAGCGAGTAGAAGATCTGCGCGAAGGCGGCCAGCCACACCTTGGGATCGGCGAGCGCGGCCCAGTTCGGGGTGAAGAAGGCGTTGAGGCCCTCGACGGCACCGGGCAGGAAGAGCGCGCGAACGACGAGCGCCAGGAAGAGGATGACGAGCAGCGGGAGGAAGACCTTGTTGGCCGCCTCGACGCCCTTGGACAGGCCGCGTCCGATCACGAAGAGGACGAGAACCCAGACAAGCGCGAGGGGGATCATCACCGACCAGGCGGGCGCCCAGGAGAACGTGTCACCCGGGACAACCTGCAGGAACGTATCAGTGAAGAACGTCGTCGGGTCGTCGCCCCAGGCCGCGTTCACCGAGTAGATCGTGTACTGCACGCCCCACGCGAGGACCGCGCCATAGTAGACCATGATGACGAAGCACACGAAGGTCTGGAACCAGCCGACGAACTCGCCGCCTCCGATAATCTTGCGCAACGCCCACGGCGGTGAACCGCGGAACTTGTGGCCGACCGCGTAGTCGAGCCACAGCATGGGGATACCGACGAAAACCAGCGCGACGAGGTACGGGACCAGGAAGGCGCCGCCGCCGTTGGAGTAGGAGACGCCGGGGAAACGCCAGATGTTGCCCAGGCCGATGGCCGAGCCGATGGCTGCCAGGAGGAAGCCTGTCTGGCCGCTCCACGAGTCGCGCGCGCGAGGCGCGGATTTGGATGCGGAGGATGACATGAAGTGAATTCCTTGCATTCGTGTCTATACGGGATAATTCCCAGCCAGACTAGGACTGATATACCAGGAAGTCAGCCAGAGTCCACGATACAGACCGTGTTTTTGCACTCTTTTTTACGTAGTCTTGGCACACGGAATCTGCAGCGAGGGTGGACACAAAGCGTCAAACGACGGACGAAACAGTTAGTCCACGAGCTCCAAGGCGTGAAAAAGCGCGGCAATTCCAACGACGACGGGCAGCGACGCGAAGGTCGTCACGAGGACCGTTCCCTGCGCGATCCGCTCCCCCGCCTTGGCACGCGTCGCAGCGATGTAGGCGTTCTGCGCGGAAGGCAGCGCCGCCATAATGGTCACCGACATGAGCGCAGGACCGGCCAAACCGAGCAGCATTCCGACGCCGCACGCGATCGCGGGCTGAAGCGCAAGCTTGCCGACGATGGCACAGGCGGTCGCAGCAATACCGGAATCCCCGGACGCAGAACGTCGATCCACGAGCGAGGCACCGAACGACAGAAGAATCATCGGGGGCGCGGCAGCCCCCAGCATGGACGTCGACACGTCGAGGAGGGTCGGCATCGGCCACCCCACAGCGGAAAACAGGAAACCGCACACCGCTGCGATGACCATCGGGTTGCGCGCGACGACCCTCGCAACGCCGACAATCGATGGCCGCTGCCCGGAGCCCACCAGGTCGGCCAGAACGAAGAACATCGGCGTAAAGAAACCCAGCTGGAACACCAGGATGGGAACGACCGCGGACGCGTCGTTCAGGACATAGACGGCGATCGGGATACCGATGTACGCGCCGTTATTCAGGGACGAGGCCATGGCCCCCAAAGCGATTTCGCCGCGTGTCAGGCGCAGGAAGAACCTGCCAACGAAAGCGAACAGCAGCGCGGTGCCCACACCCGATGCGGCGGCCACGGCGAGCGGAACACCGAAGACTCCCGAGGTCCCAGTCGAGACAATGGCGTGGAAGAGCATCGCCGGGCTCGCGACCCAATATGTCGCCGACGCGAGCGTCCCTGCGGCCTCCGGGCCGAGTACACCCCCACGACGAGCAACCCAGCCGACGCCGATGATGAGAGCGATCGACAAGACCGACCAGACGATCGAAACCATGTGAAAAGGAGACCCATCAGCGCCAGGAGGCCACGGCCTCGTCGACCTTGGTGAGGGCCGACGCAATCGCCATGTGCATATCCAGGTACTGGTAGGAGCCTAGGCGTCCGCCGAAGAGGACGTTCTTCTCCCCCGCTGCCATCTCGCGGTATGCGGCGAGCGTCGAGCGGTCCGACGGCGATGCGATCGGATAGTAGGGCTCGTCGCCAGGGCGCGCGAATCGCGAGTATTCGCGCTGGATGATCGTGTTGGTCGCACCGCTACGATCCCGCTCGGGATGCAGGTGAGCAAACTCGTGGATGCGCGTGAAGGGAACGTCGCGATCCGAGTAGTTCATGACCGAGCAGCCCTGGTAGTCAGGCACGTCGACAACCTCGGTCTCGAAATCGAGGGTGCGCCAGCCGAGCTCACCCGCCTCGTAGTCGAAGTAGCGGTCGATGGCACCCGTGTAGACGACGGGCACTTGACCGACAGTCGCTGCCTTCGAGAACTGCGAGGATTCATCAAAGAAGTCCACACCCGTGTGCACGGTGATGCGCGGATGGTCGACCATGTTCGCGATCCACGCGCCGTAGCCATTCACGGGCAGGCCCTCGTAGCGATCCTGGAAATAGCGGTTCTCGTAGGTGAATCGCACGGGCAGACGCGTGATGATGGACGCCGCCAGCTCACGCGGATCCGTCTGCCACTGCTTGGCCGTGTACCCCGCAATGAAGGCGTCGTAGAGGGGGCGACCAATCAGACTGATCGCCTTGTCCTCAAGATTGCCGGGCTCTCCCGTAATTTCCGCCGCCTGCTCTTCGATGAGCGCTCGGGCCTCGGCCGGGGAATAGGCCGCGCCAAAAAACTGATTGATCGTTCCCAGGTTGATGGGCAGCGGGTAGACGACGCCCCGGTAGTTGGCGTAGACGCGGTGGCGGTAGTCGTTAAAGGCGGTGAAGCGGTTGACGTACGACCAGACGCGCTCGTTCGAGGTGTGGAACAGGTGCGTACCGTAGCGGTGCACCTCAACGCCGGTGGCCTCGTCGATCGACGAGTAGGCGTTGCCGCCGATGTGGTCGCGACGCTCAATGACGGTCACGTTCATACCGAATCGCTCCGCAGCCTCGCGGGCAAACGTCAGGCCAAAGAAGCCCGATCCAACAACGAGCAGATCCACTCCACTCCCCTTTCACGGTCGTCAGGTCAATGGTAGCGGCCCCCACCTGCGGGTGCGTCTGCATGTGATTGACGAGGCCGTGGCGTGGACTCGCTCAAACACGACGGAACGGCTCATTTATCCTTGTACGTATCAGCTGATCGATAAGGGAGGGGCGGGTCATGGTGCGTATTGCCGTCGTCGAGGACGAGGCGCTCTCACGTCAACTCCTCACCGACTACCTTGCCCGCTACAGCGACGAAAACGGCGTCACCTTTGACATCAGGACGGCGGCGCGATTATCGGCGGCTACAAGCCGGTCTACGACATCATTCTCATGGACATCCAGATGACGAACGTGGATGGTATGACCGCTGCCCGGGCGATTCGCGAGGTCGACCAGGAGGTCGTCCTCGTCTTCATCACATCCGCTGCGCAGTTCGCGATTCATGGCTACCAGGTGGGGGCACTGTCCTACCTCATGAAGCCCCTGCCCTGGTTCGCGTTCTCACAGGAGCTGTCACGGTGCCTTCAGGCCGTCACCAAGCGGCGCGGAGCCAGTGTCCTCCTCCAATCGGGAACGTCAACGCACCGCATCGACGTCGCTGACATCGTCTACGTTGAATCGATCAAGCACCGCCTCGACGTCCACACCACCTCAGACACCTACTCCATTACCTCATCTCTCAAAGCAATGGAGGAACAGCTTGACGGTCATGATTTCTTCCGGTCAAACTCCTGCTACCTCGTCAATCTTGCCCATGTGCGCGGCGTGGCCGACCAGGAGTGTCTGTTGTCCGGCGGGGAGCGTCTGCGTATCTCGCGGCCCCGCAAGAAGGCCTTCATGAGCGCGCTGGCAAGTTTCGCGGGTGGGATCCACTGACGTGTTCGACTCCCTGCCCGACATCCCGCGTCTCTACACTGCCCTCGCGGAGTGGGGGGCCGCCCTCGTCTACGTTGTCGTCGTTGCGCGATCAGCGTCCTGCAACGCGCTGAACCCACACACTGCCGTCCCCCGCTGGCGTCTCGGTACCGCCGCAGTCGGTGGCCTCGCAGTACTCGTCGGTGCTCAGGAGGCGCTCCGCCACGCTCCCCTGTCCCTGTGGGTGCCCGGCATGATGACGGCTTACGGTCTCATGTGGAGTGTCATACGCCTGGGAACTGCACTGGACTGGCGCTGGGTGACCCACATGAGCGCACGCGCCTTCATCGTGGCCGAACTCGCTGCATCCCTGGCCTGGCAGGTCGTCGTCTACTCCCACGCTGACAAACCCTTCTGGCACCCGGTCTCCGTCGCCGAATATGCAGCTATTTCTGGGACGTGTCTGGCCGTCGTCTACTTCTTCGAGCGACGCGTCGTTCGCCAGGGCATGCTTCCCCTTTTGCGCCTCGCTGACCTTGCCTCGGCGGTATTCATCGGCATCTCTCTCTTCGCCCTGTCCAACCTCAGTTTTATCTCGACGGCGACACCGTTCTCTGGGCGCGCAGGCTGGGAGGTCTTCTACATCCGTACGCTTGTTGACCTGGCGGGCTACGCGATTCTCTTCGCCCAGTTTGAGCGCATCCAACAGAGCACGACGGAGCGCGAGCTGGCTTCCATCCAGGCCTCCCTGGATGCCCAACACCATCAGTACCTGGCCGCTAAAGAGGACATGGAACACGTGGCACGTGCCCACCACGACCTCAAGCACCAGGTCGCAGCAATTCGCGCAGAGCTGGACCCGGAGCGCGCCGCCACCTCATTTGCGGAACTCGAATCCTCGATCGAGCAGATCGGTCAGCAGTACCACAGTAGCAATGCTGTTCTCGACGTTATCCTCACCACGAAGGGGCGCGCGTGCGCAGCCGCCGACATCAATTTCACGGCGGTTGTCGACGGCGCGCTTCTGGGCACCATGTCGTCGATGGATATCGCCACGCTCTTCGGCAATGCGCTCGATAACGCGATCGAGGCCTCGCGCCGCGTCGACGATCCGGCCAAACGCCTCATCAAGCTCGCGCTCTTCCGCCAGGGCCAGATGGTGGTCATCCGGGTCGACAACTGGTTCGATGGTCGCCTCAACACAGACGCCGACGGGCGACTGACGACGGTCAAACCCGACAGCGTCCGGCACGGGTGGGGCGTCAAATCCATCCAGTGGACGGCCCGCAAGTACGGCGGGCAAGCGGTCACGGACGTGGCCGACCACTGGTTCACGTTGACAGTCCTGCTTCCGTCAACACACCCCCAGGAGGACGAATGACGATCATCGACACACCGCGCTTGCGCTTGCGCCCTTGGAACGATATGGACGCACCGGAGCTCTACGAGCTGGCCCGCGATCCACGCATCGGGATGCTGTGCGGATGGAAGCCCTTCGAGCACATCGACGACGCCCGCGAGGCACTGTCCACCGTCCTGGTAGCGAGCGACAGCTACGCGGTGACGCTCGCGTCGACCGGTGAACTGGTTGGCTCGATCGCGCTGCGCATTGATCCAGACACGACCGATGACACCGTCGCTGACATCGGATACTGGATCGGCGCGCCCTACTGGGGCAACGGTTATGCGACGGAAGCTGGACGTTCCATCATCGATCGCGCGCGGGAGCTGGGCGTGTCGACGATCATCCTGAAGTACTTCGACGGAAACAACGCGTCGCGCCGGGTCTCCGAAAAGCTCGGCTTTACGTGGCAGAGCCGCGAAGAGGACGTGGAATACCCGCTCATCGGCAAGCGCCTCACCGTCCACCGGACGGAGCTCGTACTCACCGGACGCTGACGGCACCTCTTAGTTGAAGCCGAGGACAGCCGCCGCAACCTTGTAGCCGCCGCGAACGACCTTCGGGGAGGCGTGGCGCACGAGGCCAGCGAGCAGGTCCTGGCGCAGGCGATCCGTGGCCTCGGGGTTGATCTGGTCCATCGTCTCCCAGATCTGTTCCTTCAGGGCAAGGTGTTCGGGCGTGCCCGACAGCTGGGCCATGACCGAGCAGACGACGGCGTTAATACGCAGGTAGTGGACCATGTACCGCCAGAGCTTGTCCTCGACCTCGGCGCGCGGGGGCAGCGCACGGGTCATCGCCTCGTTGACGCGGGCCAGCTGATCCAGGCGCGTGATCATGACCTTCTCGTTGACGGACTGGTCATCGCGGCCGATGAAGTAGTGGTACAGGTCCACATCCAGGTAACGGATCGTGGAAATGTAAGGCAGCGGCACGAACGAGTAGAGGTAGTCCACGTAGAACGTGTGCTCGGGCATCACCAGGCCGGACGCGCGCACGACCTCCGTGCGCATCGTCAGGGCGTGCATCATGAGGTACTGGTCGTAGCGGCACCGACGCAGGTCCGCCCAACCGAAGGTACGGCCTCGAGGCAGAACGTTGCGGTAGCGGATGACAGCCTTGACAGATTTTCCCTGCTTGTCGTAGACGTAGTTCGTGACGAGCAGGTCGAGGTTGCGCCCGGCCTCGCG
The DNA here is from genome assembly GCA_938041695.1 of uncultured Actinomyces sp. GTDB lineage: Bacteria > Actinomycetota > Actinomycetes > Actinomycetales > Actinomycetaceae > Pauljensenia. The sequence goes on along the minus strand of CALISI010000077.1, from coordinate 18,120 downwards.
TTCCTCACGCAACAAGTCGAGGACAGCGTTCGTGGCGCGGCGGTCCAGCCAGTCGTCGGAGTCGACGACGCGCACGTGTGTGCCAGTGGCGGCGGCGAGACCGGCGTTCACGGCGCCACCGTGCCCCTTGTTGTCCTGGTGGATGACCTTGACAGAGGGGTAGCGGGCGGCCCACTCATCGGCAATTTCCGCGGTGCGGTCCTTCGAACCGTCGTTGACGATGATCGCCTCGAGTTCGTCGCCGTAGCCGACGAGCGTCGTGAGCGCCCGATCAAGGTAGTCTTCGGAATTGTAGGCGGGCACGATCACCGTTAGCAGCGGCGCGCTCATGGCGTCTCCTCTCGTGAAGTCTGCCAGTAGTCTACTGTGCGTCGCTGTCCTGCGCGTCCTCCTCCGAGGGTTCCTGCTAAAAATCACCTTAAAGATCGGGAAGAAGACCCAGAAGGAGATCGCCGCGTTGATGATCATCGTGACGACATCGGCGAAGGTCTCACCGCCCACGCCCATCACCGACATTGCCCACGCGTAGATCGGGTCTTTGTAGAGAACCTGAAGGGCGGCGGCTGCGATCGTGATGACGACGTAGGCGACCGCGTACCAGAAGGCCGCCTTGCCCACGGACGAGTTGGATTTGAAGGTGATGTTGCGCTGCGCAAAGAAGTTGATGACCTACGCGATCAGCAGGGTGATCTCCACCGATAGGAAATACGCGAGGCCGCCGCCACCCCCGACCGACATTGAGCCTGCCGGTTAGTCGAAGAGGAAGACCGTGTGTCCGTGCGAGACGCCGACGGGCAGGAATTGGAACGCCGTGTCGACAAGATTCGTGTATCCAAACAACGCCTTAAAGGCAGGCATGAGGATCAGCTGCAGGACCGTAATGCCGTTGGACAGGACAAAAAAGACGATGAACTGGGCAACCGTCGTGTGTTTGGTTTCGAAGTTCTTCCACCACCGGGAAAGAGCCTGCATGAGTGTTCCTTTACGTCAGTTGGGGTAACGAGGCCGGGGCCGCATCATCGGGTCTGGTCAAGTTCGCGCTGGGTCGCCTTGTTGGCGCGCGCGTTAGACATGAAGCCGAGGGCGGCGCGGCTGAGGCCTCGCAGCGGTCGTCCGTTCACGGCAAGAAGGATCGCGTCCACCATGTCGGGGCTTGCCGCGCCGTTCGTCATCTTTGCGAAGGCTCGGAAAGGCATATTGAGGATAAACAGGATGTTGAGATCCGGGGCCCCCTTCGCGTCGGCCTTGGCTTTCATGGCGTGGAGTTTGCGTCCGACGACACGGGCGAGCCAGCTCTTGGCGCGTGTCATCTCCGATAGTGGGTCTCCTGCGCCCAGATCATCCGCAGGGTGAGCGGTAGGAATGGTGCGGCCAAGGAGAACTGCGAACTCTCCGTTGGTAATGCCCGCAACATCGGCGTTCAGGTAGTGACCGAGGGCTGGATCGATGGGAGAGGGGGTGGTTCCTTCGACCTCGAGGGTGGCGCTCAGCGGCGTGTCCTCCACGTTGTGCCCGACCTAGATCGTCCAGGTACCGGCCTCGGTCTCCCACGCACTGCGCGAGGTCTCCCAGTGGCGGAAGGTGTAGTGATCGAAGGGGATGGTAACGCGCACCGACCCACCGGTGGGAACCTCGACCTTTGCGAATCCTTTGAGCTCGCGGGCGGGGCCGAACATGCCGCCGGGGGCACTCACGTACAGCTGGACGACGTCAGCACCGTCACGCTCGGACGTATTGGTGACCGTGAAAGTCGCGCCCTCCTGGTTCACCTCGAGATCGGAGTACTCGAAGCGCGAGTACGACAGTCCGTAGCCAAAGGGGAAGGCAACGTCGATGCCCGCAGTCGTGAAGTAGCGATAGCCGACGAAGGGGCCTTCGCGGTAGTAGGACAGCGGGCCGCTTGCCGGGTACCAGGCGGCGGTCGGGTGATCGTCGTGCGAGCACGCATACGTTTCGGCCAGGTGTCCCGACGGGTTCACAGCGCCGGTGAGGACGTCAAGCATCGCACCGGCGCCACCCTGACCGCCCAGGTAACCGTTAACGAGGGCGGGCACCGAGTTCGCCCATGGCATCTCCACGCTGGCACCACCGGTCAGGACGACGACGGTACGCGGATTCGCTGCGGCGACGGCCTCGATGAGGCGATCTTGCCCATCGGGAAGCCGCATGTGGGGCCGATCCAGCCCTTCGGATTCGGCCAGCTCGTCGAGACCAACGTAAACAAGCGCGACGTCAGCGCGCTCGGCGAGGACCACGGCCTCGGCGATGAGAGCGTCGCTCGTGCCGCCATGACGGTCATAACCGCGGGCGTATCCTGTCACAACGAGGCCTCGGGCATCCTCTCCCTGCGCTTCGAGCAGCTCACGCGGAGCATCGACGCGTGTGGGGTTGACCTGGGAGGAACCCGATCCCTGGAAGCGCGGTGTATCCGCAAGATCGCCGATCAGGGCGACGCTCGTGCCAGCGCTCAGAGGAAGGAGATCGTCCTCATTGCGCAGAAGCGTGATCGCCTCGGAGGCAATACGCGTAGCCAGCTGGTGATGCTCGTCGAGGTCGTAGGGCGTGGGTGCGGGCAGGCCGGCGCACGCGCTCGCGACGTTCAAGACGTCCTGGGCACGCGCGTAGACGTCAGCCGCATCCAATTCTCCAGCCTCGACCGCCGCGACGATCTGACGCGCACCAGCAAGGCCGGGGGCGGGCATCTCGAGGCTACCGCCGGCGCGCACCGCTGCAACGGCGCTGTTTGAACCACCCCAGTCGGAGACGACCATGCCGTCAAAACCCCACTCGGTGCGCAGGATGTCAGTCAGCAGGTGCTTGTTCTCGTGTGCGTAGGTACCGTTGACGAGGTTGTAGGAGCTCATGATCGCTCGCGGCTTGGCGCTTCGGCACACGATCTCGAAGCCGGTCAGATAGATCTCGCGCATCGTACGCTCATCCACGATGGAATCCGACGCCATGCGACGCAGCTCCTGGGAGTTCACGGCGAAGTGCTTGGGGCAGGCGGCGGTTCCCGTGGATTGAATTCCCTGGACAAGGCCCGCTGCCATACGGCCCGCAAGGATCGGGTCCTCGGAGAAGTACTCGAAGTTTCGCCCGCACAGGGGCGAGCGCTTGATGTTGAGGCCCGGGCCGAGCAGGACGTCGACGCCGAGGCCTCGGGCCTCCGCACCCAGAGCCTCGCCCATCTCACGCGCCAGGTCGGGATTCCAGGTAGCCGCAACAGCGGACGCCGTCGGGAAGCAGGTCGCCTTCTCGGACTCCGCGATGCCCAGGTGGTCGGCGTCGCCAAGCTGGCGGCGCACGCCGTGGGGTCCGTCGCTCATGACAAAGGAGGGGACGTTCGCAGCGGGGATCGCGCGCGAGTCCCAGGCGCTGGCTCCCGACAGAAGAGCCGCCGCTTGCAGCAGCGTCAGGTCATTGGCGTCGCTCAGTGCTTGGTGTTCCATCGTCGTGAACTGCCTTTCATGCTCCATCGCGGGTGTCATCAATGACTCTAGTGTGTGCCTTCGCTGCGCTGAGCAACCGACCATGCGCATGATTTGTCGTTTACGGGACGTGTTCTGCACATCCGAGGGCTTGTCGTCCCGGAGATAAGATTGTTCTATGACGAACACCGATTGTTCTGCGCAGGCACGCAACGAGGCTGAATCTCCCCACGCGGTTTTTGTCGACATCGACGGAACGCTGTGCGATTCGCGCCAGCGTATCCCGCAGTCGGCCATCGACGCTCTTTCGGAGGTCCGGAGCAAGGGACACCGCCTCTTCGCCTGCACGGGACGCTCGGCACCCGAGGTCTACCCACGCTTCTGGGACGTCGGTTTCGAAGGGATCGTCGGCGGTGCCGGCGGATACGCCTCTGTCGGGAATCAGGTCCTGGTCGATGAACGCATGCCGCGCGACCACGTCGAGGTCTTGACTACCCTATGGGAGGAGCTCGACGCCTTCTACATCTGGCAGGGTCCGGACCAGATGGGCCCGTCGGAGGGGTATCTCGGCTTTTTCGTCCCCAGGGCTGGCAAATACCCCGAGGACTGGATCGAATACGCCCAGTCCATCACGCCCTTCATCGTCGACATCGGCAGCGGTACCTTCACGAAGGTCACTGCGTACGTGCCGCCCGAGAAAGCATCGTTGGAGCGGGTGACCGCCGCGCTTCCCGCCGGATACCGTGCGATTATCGGCTCGGTGGGAGCAGCAGGATACGTGCCTTTCGAAGTCGTACCCGCCCACTTGTCGAAGGCAGTCGGAATCAGGGCGGTCTGCGAGTATGTCGGCATTCCCCTGGCCCGCACCGTTGCACTCGGGGATTCCAACAACGACATCGAGGCCGTGGAAACCGCCGCGCTCGGCATCAGCATCGGGAACGGATGCGAAGCCCTGACGAAGGCTGCAAACATCGTCGCCCCCAGCGTCTATGAAGACGGGCTTGCGCGGGCTCTGAGTGCGACCGGGCTGACTGGACATAACCACACGAGGGGCTCCGGCCTCGGCGATACGCAGTGAGCGGATCACTGCAGCGCTGGCTGCACCATCCCCTGACCCGCAACTCCGCCTTCATGCACCTGTGGGCGGGGCAAACCGCCGCGCAAGTGGGCTTCCAGGTCGGCACTCTCGCAACGTCAGCGATCGCGATTACCGTCCTTCATGCGAGCGAAACGCAGATCGGCGTCCTCTCCGGCCTGCAGACGCTGGCCTTCCTCATCGTTGGACTCCCCGCAGGTGCGTGGGTGGACGGGTGGCGCAAGCGCCACGTCATGATCACAGCGAACCTCGCGCGCATCGCAGCGCTCGTATCCATCCCCATCGCCTACGCCTGTTTCTCTCTCACCATCGCCCACCTCATGGTCGTCGCTGCACTCCTCGGCCTGTCCACCGTCTTCTTCGACGTCGCCTATCAGTCCTACGTGCCCATGATCGCCTCAAAACGCTACATCGGAGCCGCGAACGGACGCCTCGAGGCCTCCTATCAGGTGGGGCGCGCAGGCGGACCGGGCTTGGGCGGCTGGCTCCTCGGAGTGGTCGCCCCTCCCCTGGCATACCTGCTGACGGCATCGACATATGTGTGCTCGACGTGGGCGATCTGGCGCATCCGCACCCCCGAACCACGTCCCGCTCACTCCGATGCGTCACTTCGTTCTCAGATCGTTGAAGGACTGTCCTTCGTGCGCGGCCAGCGCCTGCTCTTTCCGCTCTTCTCGTGCATCGCGTGCGCAGCATTCGCGGGGGCAGGCATCCAGGTTCTCCTCCCCATCCTGGTCCTGCGAACCCTCGGCATGAGCGCCACGCAGCTCGGTCTGCTACTGAGCGCGGGCGCGCTCGGCGGCATCCTCGGCGCTCTGACGCGGCCCCTATGGATCACGCGCCTGGGAATCGGACGCTGCATCGCCATCACGAACATCGTCGGCGTCTCGGCGCTCCTCGCCCAGCCCGCATCCGTCCACGTCCCGGTTGCCGCCGCGTGGGTCATCGCCTGTTCCGGCGTCGTCTCATCGTATTTCATCACGATCTACAACGTCACCCAGATGAGCTTGCGCCAGGAAATCTGCCCGCCCGACATGCTCGGACGCATGAACGCAATCTTCCGCTTCGCGGTCTGGGGAGTCATGCCACTCGGATCCTTCGTCGCTGGCATCGTCGCGTCATGGGTAGGCGTCGAGGCGACCATGTACATCTTCACCGCAGGGTCCATCGCGGCGGGCATCGCCATGGGCTTCACACCAGCAGCACGCATTCGAGGAATGAGCGCCGCCGACCTCTCATAATGTGACGCGCTCGGTGGGCACAATCGTGCCTATTTCTACGCCATCGCGATACCATAAGTGTGAGGCAAACCGCAGCGGTTTGGGTCATTGAGCCAAGGAGGACACCATGGACACCGCAACGACCATCATCGAAGCCCTGGGCGGCTGGGACAACATCTCCAACCTGGAAGCGTGCATCACGCGCATCCGTCTCGACGCGGCCAACACCGACCTCATCGATGAGGCGAAGCTGCGCGAGGCAGGAGCCTTCGACGTCGTCGTCGTCGGCGATGCCGTCCAGGTCGTCATGGGTCCCGATTCTGAGGACCTCGTCGAGCAGATGAAAGCGAGCCGGTGAGCTTCCTCGTCCGCGCACCTTTCGCCGCGCATATCCTGCCTCTCGCGCAGGTACCCGACCCCGTCTTTGCCAGTGGCGTCGTTGGAGATGGGCGCGCGCTTCTTCCCGATGCCGACGCGTCATGCGTGACCGTGTGCGCCCCCATCGCCGGCGTCGTTACAAAGCTCAAGTCACACGCCGCGATCGTCACCTCGACGCGCGGGGTCTCCATCCTCATCCACCTGGGGATCAACACCGTGGGACTGCGAGGAAAGGGTTTCGCGCCCCTCGTCGACGAGGGAGACATCGTCGAAGTCGGCAGGCCCCTCATCCACTGGGACCTCGCGCCTGTTCAGGAGGCGCATCTCTCCCCCTGCGTGCCCGTCATTGTCGTGAACCCTTCCGGCGTACACGTGCGACCTGAATACAACGAGGAAAGCTGCGCGGTGGGCGCACTCGATCCTTTGTTCTCAACTCCAGACGGAGAGTGATCACCGCTCCAACGAATGGTCCCCGCAACCCTTTCGGGTCGCGGGGACCATTCATCGACGCGTTCGACTGCGTCAGTTGACGCTACCGCGGAGCAAGGCAAACAGCGATGTGAGGCGCTCATCCTTGGGAAGCTCCTCGATCGCAACCTCGTCGCCGTCAGAGTCGCACAGCGGCACACACCAGTTCGGGTACTGATCGGCGCCCGTGCCCGGCATATTCTGCGGGCGTACATCTCCAACCGCGTCGACGAGCGAAGCGACGACGAGCTTTGACGGGGTCCGCGCGACGTAGCGGTACAGGCCCTCAACGGTTTCTCGTTCACTGGGCTCAGCACCGTCGATGCAGCCGTATTCGAGCAGGCGCACGTTCACCTGCTCTAGCTCGAGGCGGTCGCCAGCGCGCACCGTCTCAATGTCCTCGGTCAGCAGGCCGAGCTCGGAGCGCAGGGTCGTCTGGATACCCCGGATGTAACCGAGCGTGGGAGGCAGGTCATGGATATTGACAGCCGCCAGAGCACGGTCACGGTAGTGCTCAGGACGCAGCGGCCACCCGCCGCCTTCCTTCTCAAACCACACAACGGACGTGCCCAGGACTCCGCGCTCACGCAGGTAGTCGCGCACCCACGGCTCAACGACGCCAAGGTCCTCACCAATGACGACCGCACCCGCACGCTGGGCCTCCAGGAGGATGACACCCATCATGGCCTCGTGGTCGTAATACACGTAGGTGCCCTCGGTAGCGGCGCAGCCATCCGGGATCCACCACAGGCGGAACATACCCAGGATGTGGTCGATACGTACGGCGCCCGCATTGGCCAGGGCGGCACGGACCATGTCGCGCAGCGGCAGGTAGCCCGACTCGGCAAGGCTCCGCGGCGACCACGGCGGCTGCGACCAGTTCTGGCCCTGCTGAGAGTAAACATCCGGCGGGGCACCCACGCTCATACCGTTGGCAAACAGCTCAGGCCGACTCCACTTTTCGGACCCGTAGCCGTGCACTCCGACGGCCAGGTCAGCCATGACACCGATCTCCATGCCAACCTCGCGGGCCACATGCTGCGCATGCTCGAGCTGCTCCGCGACGACCCACTGACACCACTGGTAGAAGTCAACGCGGTCGGCCAGCTCGAGTCGCTCAAGTTCGACGCGAGGCGCGGAGGAACGGGCCAGGTCCTCGGGCAACTCGATCGTGCCTTCGCGCTCAACGAGGGCGCACCACAGCGCGTAGTTGGAAAGCTCCGAGCCGCCACGCTCAATGAAGTGATCCAGCTGGCTCTGGCGGTGATACGAGCGAGGAGCCGCAAAGATCAGTTCGAGCGCCTCGCGCTTGGCCTCCCACGAACGATCGCGATCGATCAGGTCCTCGCGACTGTCGAACTGACAAGTCTCATCACGCAGCTGCTCGATAGCATCGCGTGAGGCCTGCGGCAGGGATGAGAACTCCTCAATGTTCTCGGGGCGGATGTAGATCGGGTTAAGCCAGCGGCGCGATACCGGCAGGTACGGCGACGTCTCCAGCGGAGAAACAGGCTGGGATGCGTGTACCGGGTTAATCAGCAGGAAATCCGCGCCCTTGTCAGCACAGATAGCTGCCAGGTCAGCAAGATCTGCTGCGTCACCAATGCCCCACGAAGAAGCCGAACGCGTCGAGTACAGCTGCGCGTTAACACCCCACGCACGACGAGAGGACTCCAGGAGCGGCAGCGAGAGCGTGTTGGGAACGATGATCAGGGTTGCAGACTCTACGTGGCCACCCTCAACGGTCGCGACGAGGCGATGCCATCCAAGCGGGAGCCAGTGCGGCACATCGAAGGTCGCACGGCCGACGAGCTCACCGTCGATCATGCGGGGCGGGACGTAGCGATCCACCTGATCACACGCACCCTTGCGACCGTCTTCGAGCACCCACTGAACGTTCACCCACGAACCGTCTGGCACGTGCACCGGGAAGAGGTACCCGCCGCCCTGGCGGGCGACGATCGTCGAAGGGAGGGTACGATGCCATTCGCGCTCGTCGGTGATGCGCAGCGCCTCATGCACGTCCCCCACCGTGGAGGATTCATTAAGGGGCAGGCCGAGAGCACCCAGGACCTTCAGCAGCGTGGACGCACCGACGCCCACCCAGTTTCCGTACCAATCCCAGAATCCGGTAGCAACGCCATTAGCATCGGCGATACGGCGCAGCTCATCGATGTTGTCAGATGCGGGAGCGTGAATATCCACAGAAAAGCCTTCTACGTTGCGGGCTGATAACACATATAATACTAGGCATGGACTCGCTGAGACAGAGACTCCGTGGACGTGTCATGGGCCACGCCTGAGAGGATCGCGATCATTGCAGCAGCGACATCGTCCGACTGTGCGCCACACACGATCTGAACAACATCACCAGAACGCACGACGGCAAGCACACCATCCACGCGCAGCGCAGCCTCGTCAACGTCTCTCTGAGACTTCACCTGAATTCGGATGCGCATCGTGCAGGGTTCAACCTCGACAATATTGAGGCGTCCACCCAGCGCGTCGATAAGCGTTTGTTCAATCGCCATCGGAGCCCCTTTCGCGCGGTCGGATATTTGCGATACGTGTCACATGGTAGATGTGACCTGCGCAAAAGGCAAGTGGCATCCGCTACATGAACAAATATCCGCCGATCGCCAGTAACAGAAGCGAAAATTCCTGCGAGCAGCTACAATTACCCACCCTGTCATCTCACTTCTCACAGATTGACACCATCAGGGCTTCGCGCGTGCCTACTCAACATACAACCGGGGGGAGGACCTTTCGACCCTCCCCCACAGTCATACGCATGTCGCACAGATCAGTCGCGCGTCAGCTTGCGATGCGTCACGCGATGCGGATTCGCCGCCGCCTCGCCGAGGCGCGCGACCTTATTCTTCTCGTACGCCTCGAAGTTGCCCTCGAACCAGTACCACTTGTCCGGATGCTCCTCGATACCCTCCCACGCCAGGATATGGGTGGCGACACGGTCGAGGAACCAGCGGTCGTGGGTAATAACAACGGCACAGCCGGGGAACGCCAGGAGGGCATTTTCCAGCGAGCTGAGGGTCTCAACATCCAGGTCATTCGTGGGCTCGTCAAGCAGGAGGAGGTTGCCACCCTGTTTGAGGGTGAGAGCCAGGTTCAGACGGTTGCGCTCACCACCGGAGAGGACACCGGACGGCTTCTGCTGATCGGGACCCTTGAAACCAAAGGCGGAGACATAGGCCCGCGAAGGCATTTCCACGTTACCCACCTGAATGAAGTCCAGGCCGTCGGAAACGACTTCCCACACCGTCTTCTCAGGGTCAATGCCGGCGCGCGTCTGGTCAACATAGCTGATCTTGACGGTCTCACCGATCGTCAGCTCGCCACCATCAAGGGGTTCAAGGCCAACAATTGTCTTGAACAGCGTGGTCTTACCAACGCCGTTCGGGCCGATGATACCGACGATACCGTTGCGCGGCAGCGAGAAGGACAGACCGTTGATGAGGGAGCGGTCGCCGAAGCCCTTGCGAAGATCCTTGGCCTCGATAACAACGCTACCCAGGCGCGGACCCGGCGGAATCTGGATTTCCTCGAAGTCAAGCTTGCGCGTGCGCTCGGCCTCGGCCGCCATCTCCTCGTAGCGAGCCAGACGGGCCTTCGACTTGGCCTGACGCCCCTTCGCGTTGGAGCGCACCCACTCGAGCTCTTCCTTCAGACGCTTGGCCAGCTTGGCATCCTTCTGCCCCTGAACCTCAAGACGCTTCTCCTTCGTCTCCAGATAGGTGGAGTAGTTGCCCTCGTAGGGGTACAGGTGACCGCGGTCAACCTCAGCGATCCAACCGGCAACATGATCAAGGAAGTAACGATCGTGGGTCACCGCGATGACGGCACCCGGGTAAGACGCGAGGTGCTTCTCGAGCCACAGCACGCTCTCGGCATCGAGGTGGTTCGTCGGCTCGTCGAGCAGGAGCAGGTCCGGGGCCTCGATCAGGAGCTTACACAGCGCCACGCGGCGACGCTCACCGCCGGAGAGGACAGAGACCAGCTGGTCCGGGGGCGGGCAACGCAGAGCATCCATGGCCTGGTCGAGCTGCGAGTCAATATCCCACGCATTGGCGGCATCGATCTCGGTCTGCAGCTTGCCCATTTCCTCCATGAGCGCGTCGAAGTCCGCATCGGGGTTCGCCATCTCCTCGGAGATCTCATTGAAGCGCGCGAGCTTAGCGAAGATATCGGCAGCGCCCATACGAACGTTCTCGATGACGGTCTTCGTGTCATCAAGGAGCGGTTCCTGCATGAGGATGCCAACCGAATATCCGGGGGTCAGACGAGCTTCGCCATTGCTGGGCTCATCCAGGCCAGCCATGATCTTCAGGATCGAAGACTTACCAGCACCATTGGGGCCAACCATACCGATCTTAGCGCCCGGGAAGAAGCTCATGGTGACATCGTCAAGGATGACCTTGTCACCAATGGCCTTGCGAGCCTTGATCATCTGATAAATAAACTCCGCCACGTTACTCCGTTCGGGTGGTTCGAGGCGCGCCCTCGCGCGCATGTTCACCCCTATGGTACCGACCCCGCACCAACCAGTGAGCCTCCCAGCGGGACGCAGGGGTCGGTGATCCTCATCTCAGCGCACTATTTCGCGGATTTCACCCCTTCCGCTTCCCACAAGGGTTACACGATGGTTACGGATGCGTAGTGATTTGTCGAAAACTATTCCAATTTTTTAAAAACGCATGCGTAGGTTTGATTTTTAAGACAAACTTTTAAGTACCCGGGGACGAGTATCCCCACTGTCAAACAGGATCAGCCGGAGGGAGGAAAGCCATTGGATACACCCGAACGCATCGCCGTCGACGGAACCAGTGCGCTGATCTATCACGTTCACTCCACCCCCTCGACAAACGACCTCGCGGCCAGTCTCCTCACCGATACCGCGACACCCACCCCGCACCTCACGACGATCATCGCAGATCGTCAAAGCGCCGGGCGTGGCCGCCTCGGACGGACATGGATAGCCCCCGAGGGGGAGGCCATCCTCGCGTCCACCGTCGTTTCCCTGCCTACCTCGATTCCCACCGATCAACTCGGATGGCTCGTGTACGCCTGCGGCCTGGCTGTTCGCGACGCGCTCGCGCGCCGACTCGAACCTCTCGGCCACAGTGTCTGCCTGAAATGGCCCAACGACGTCCTCGTCGACGGTGAGCGCAAGATCTGTGGAATCCTCGCCCAGCTCGCCCCGGCCTCGTCCCCGTTCACGACCGCGATCATCCTCGGCTACGGCATCAACGTTGCCCAACGCCCCGATAACCTCGCCACCGAGCAAGCCACCTCTCTGTACGCCGAGGGTGACGACGAGGCAGCCCAGGCAACCACCGCCGTCATGCGGGTCATCCTCGCCGACGTGCTGTCCGGAATCGAGAAGCGAGTCCGCGCCCTTATCGCGCACGGCAACGCCCACGACAGCGGCCTCGCTGAGGAAGCCGCGAGCGCTCTTGCTCTCCTCGGTCAGCGCATTGCTCTCGCTGAGCCGACAGACCCCAGCGGGCGTGTGGCGCTGGAGGGAGTGGCTGTCGCGCTCACGTCAAGTGGCTCACTGCTGGTGCGCACGGATGACGGTCGCACTCACGACATTAATGCCGGGGACGTCCTGGCTACTGGAATTCCTCTGACAACCGCTCACGACACCAAGGAGAAGCGTGCGAACAATTAATCGAATCCTCGTCGCCAACCGTGGAGAAATCGCTTTGCGCGTGTGCCGCACGGCCACCGATATGGGTATCTCCACGATCGCCGTCTACGCCGATCAGGATATGGCCGCACCGCACACGCGCGAGGCCGACGAGGCGCTGTCCCTGGGCGGTGACGATGCTGCGTCGACGTACCTGAATGGTGAGAAGATCCTGACGATCGCGCTGGAGACTGGCGCGGATGCGATTCACCCGGGCTACGGATTCCTGTCGGAGAACTCAGATTTTGCGCGCGCCGTCGAGGACGCTGGTATCGCGTGGCTGGGTCCCGCCTCGGACGTCATTGATGTTCTGGGTGACAAGATCAAGGCTCGTCGCGTGGCCGAGGCCTGCGGTGTTTCGCCGGTTCCCGGCGTGTCCGAACCCGTGACCTCGCGCGAGGAGGTCGAGGCGTTCATCGCCTCGGCCGGTTACCCCGTGGTGCTCAAGCGAGCCGACGGCGGCGGTGGCCGAGGCATCAGCATTATCCGCTCGCAGGCTGACTTGGACCTGTTCTTTGCTCGCCACACGGACGCAGCCGACCTGGGTGCTCACTTCGTCGAGCGCTTCGTCGAGGTCGCCCGTCACGTGGAGACGCAGTCCGCGCGCGATTCGCTGGGAAACTTCCATGTCATCTCCACCCGTGACTGCTCGGTCCAGCGTCGCAACCAGAAGCTGGTCGAGGAGGCTCCGGCGCCGTTCCTGCCCGAGGGAGCGCACGAGACTCTCGTGAACGCGTCACGCGCGCTCTTCGAGCACGTGAACTACGTTGGCGTGGGCACGGTCGAGTTCCTCCTGGAGCCCGACGGCAGCATCTGGTTCCTCGAGGTCAACCCGCGCCTGCAGGTCGAACACCCCGTCTCCGAAGAAGTCACGGGCATCGACCTGGTGCGCGAGCAGATTCGTATCGCGCAAGGACTGCCGCTGACGACTCCCCCGGAGCCCCGCGGCCATTCCTTCGAGTTCCGCGTGACCTCGGAGGATCCGTCGAAGGACCTTACCCCCACCGCCGGTCGCCTTGACGAGGTGCACTGGCCCCTGGGCCCGGGCATCCGCCTGGAGCTGGGTATCGATGAGGGCGATTCGGTCCAGACGGCCTTCGACTCGATGATCGCCAAGATCATCGTGACGGGTGCGGACCGCGAGCAGGCTCTCGCTCGCTCGCGCCGCGCGCTGGCCGAGTTCTCGGTGCAAGGCGTAGCCACCCCGGTGCCCGTCTACCAGGACATCATCAACGATCCCGGCTTCTGCGGCGTGGGCGGATTCAACGTCTCGACGCGGTGGTTCGAGACGACGTTCATGCCCCAGCACGACTACTCGGATCTGGCGGTGCCGGCCGAGGCCTCGGCGACGGCCGACCTGCCCCGTCAGACCTACATCATCGAGCTGGATGGACGCCGCGTGTCCCTGACTCTGCCGGCGGGCATGTTTAACGCCCCGGCGGCTCGTGCCCCGCGCCCGCCTCAGCCGCTGCGCTCCGCCCCGCGCCGCGCAGGCGCGTCCGCCGTGCAGGCAGGGCCTCACCAGGGTGCCCCCGGCGACATCGTCGCCCCCATGCAGGCCATCGTCGTTGCCCTGGCCGTCTCCGAGGGCGACCAGGTCGAGGAAGGCCAGCTCGTGGCCGTCCTCGAGGCCATGAAGATGGAAAAGCCGCTGCTCGCTCCCCGCGCGGGAACCGTGACGTCCCTGTCGATCAAGCAGGGTGACACCGTGACCGCGGGAAGTCGCATCGCCCACATCGCTACCGAAGAGGAGGCACGATGAGTACACCCAGTCCGCTCACGCGTGACGGGTTCATTCAGGCCCAGGACGCAATCGCGCAGGCCGCCGAAGAGAAAGCCGCTCAGCGCCAGCACGCCAAGAAGAAGCTGACGGCCCGCGAGCGCCTGTCTCTCTTCTTTGATGACGGCGTGTGGCACGAGGTCGGCCAGTTCATCGGTGGTTCGGTGCGTGATGGTCGTATCGGCTCTGCGGTCGCGGCTGGTTACGGTCGCGTCCAGGGTCGTATGGTCGCTGCCTACGCTCAGGATTTCTCGGTTCTCGGTGGCACGCTGGGTAAGGTCGAGGGCGATAAGATCGTCGATCTGATTGACCGGGGTATTCGGATGCGTATTCCGATCGTCGGTATTCAGGATTCGGGTGGCGCCCGCATTCAGGAGGGCGTCGTCGCCCTGGCCCAGTACGGCCGTATTTTCAAGAAGACGTGCGAGGCCTCGGGTCTGGTTCCTCAGATTTCGATCATTCTGGGTCCGTGTGCCGGTGGTGCCGTGTATCAGCCTGCCCTCACCGACTTCATCGTGATGACGCGCGAAAACTCGCACATGTTTGTGACGGGTCCGGATGTCGTCGCAGCGACGACCGGCGAGAAGGTCACGCTCGATGAGCTGGGTGGCGCGGCGATTCACAACTTCCAGTCGGGCGTCGCGCACCACATGGCGGATACGGAGGAAGAGGCGATCGACTACGTGCGTTCGCTCCTCGACTACCTGCCGTCCTCGTGCGAGGTTGCGCCTCCCAAGTACGAGTACATTCCCAATCCAGAGGACGAGGCGGCGGCCCGCGCGGTTGCAGAGCTGGTTCCGACCTCGGCGCGTCAGCCGTACGACGTGCGCGACGTGGTGCGTTCCCTTGTGGACCACGGCGAGTACGTGGAGATTCAGGACCTGTTCGCTCCCAACGTGACGATCGGTTTCGCGTGCGTCGATGGCCAGTCGGTGGGCATCGTGGCGAACCAGCCGATGAATGATGCGGGCACGCTCGACGTGGACGCTTCTGAGAAGGCAGCTCGTTTCGTTCGTTTCTGCGATGCCTTCGGTCTGCCGATCGTGACCTTCGTGGACGTTCCCGGCTACCGCCCGGGTACCGAGCAGGAGCAGGCGGGCATCATCCGCCGCGGCGCGAAGGTGATTGTTGCCTATGCGAACGCGACCGTCCCGATGGTCACCGTCATCCTGCGTAAGGCCTACGGCGGCGCCTACATCGTCATGGGTTCGAAGTCGATCGGCGCGGACCTGGCGTACGCATGGCCGGACGCGCAGATCGCGGTCATGGGTGCCGAGGGCGCGGCGTCGATCATGTACCGTCGCGAACTCGCTGCCGCCCGCGAGAACGGCACCTTCGAAGAGACGAAGGCCGAGCTGGTTACCCGCTACGAGGAAGAAACCGTCAACCCCGAGGTCTCCGTGTCCTCCGGTCAGCTCGACGGCATCATTGCCCCCGCCGATACCCGACAGACCATCATCGATTCCCTGCACCTGCTGGTCTCCAAAGACCAGCGTGCACCCCACGTCAAGCGTCACGACAACGGTCCTCTGTGACCGGAGCCGTTTGAGAAGAATTGTCCCCGAAGGAAAGTAAGAACATGTCGTTTGTGACCTCCCTGAATGAGACCCCCTACGCGCTGACCTTTGCCGGTCAGGCCACCCCGTGGCGTGCCGCGCTCGACGAGATCGCCCACGATCCTGAGATCGCTGCAATCGTTGACGGCGTCATCAAGGCCTCGGATCAGGTGCTCTCCCCGGTGCGCCGCTCGCTGGCCACCCAGTCGGTTGCGTCCCTGCCCTTCGCCATCCCGGCCGAGGCTGGCGAGGAGGCTGTGACCCGCGACGTTGCTGGCCCGGACGAGGCCGCCCTGTCGGTTCCGGGTATCGTTGCCGCCCAGCTCGGTGCACTCATCGACCTGACGCGCGCAGGCCTGAACATCGTGGCGAACCAGCCCACCGCGTTTGAGGGACACTCGCAGGGCGTGCTCGGCGTGGAGATCGCTCGTGCGTGGATCGCCGGGGACGAGGCCCGCGCCGCTTCCGTGTTCGCGCTGGCCCGCCTGATCGGTGCGGCCGCTGCCCGCATCACGCGTCGTGCCCGTGCTCCGCACGCCGGCGAGGCGACCTACATGGTGTCCGTGCGAGGCGTGTCCGACGCTCTCCTCGAGCGCATCATCTCCTCCCTGCCCTCGACCTCGCACCCGCTGTCGATCGCACTGCGTAACGACACCGACACCCACGTCGTCTCGGGAGCGCCGAACGACCTGGCGTCGCTGGTCGCCGCCATCGAGCGCGCCGCCGCCAAGGACAAGGCCGCGCACGACGCGCACGAGCGCGGCGGTCGCCCGCTGACCCCCGTATGCGAATACCTGCCGGTGTACGTGCCCTTCCACTCCCCCATGCTCGCCGACGCCCTCGCCCTCGTGGACGAGTGGGCCGCCCAGTGCGGGATTGAGGCCGAGCTCGCCCACTCCCTGGCTGCCGCCGTTCTCACGACCCCCGTGGACTGGCCGGATCAGATCCGCGCTGCCGCACAATCCGGTGCCACGTGGATCGTTGACATGGGCCCCGGTGCCACGACTGTGCGCATGACCCGCGCCCTCGTCGAAGGCACCGGCGTCGGCGTCGTCGCCGCCGGAACGGCCTCCGACCGCGACAAGGCTGCGACCCCCGGCTGGTCCCCCGAGCCCGGCACTGACTGGTCGCACCTGCGCCCCGGCCTCGTGACCCTGCCCGACGGCAAGACCGTCGTCGACACCGCCTTCTCGCGCCTCACCGGCCGCTCCCCCGTCCTCCTGGCCGGCATGACCCCCACGACCGTCGACCCCGAGATCGTCGCCGCTGCCGCGAACGCCGGTTTCTGGGCCGAAATGGCCGGCGGCGGCCAGGTCACCGAAGAGGTCTACAACGAGAACCTGGCGGGCCTGCGCGCCCAGTTGCACCCCGGCCACACCGCCGAGTTCAACTCCATGTTCCTGGACCGCTACCTGTGGAACCTCCAGTTCGGCCAGGCCCGCATCGTGTCGCGTTCGCGCGCATCCGGCGCCCCCATCGACGGCGTCGTTGTCTCCGCGGGTATCCCCGAACAGGACGAGGCCCTCGCCCTCATCGAGCAGCTGCGCGCCGATGGCTTCCCCTACGTGGCCTTCAAGCCCGGCACGGTCGACCAGATCCGCAAGGTCATCGCCATCGCCCGCGAAGCCGACCCAATCAAGGTCATCGTCCAGGTCGAAGACGGCCACTCCGGCGGCCACCACTCCTGGGAGGACCTGTCCGACCTGCTGCTGGCCACCTACGCCCAGCTGCGCGCCCAGTCCAACATCGTCCTGACCGTGGGTGGCGGCATCGGCACGCCCGAGCGCGCCGCCGACTTCCTCACCGGCGAATGGTCGGCCCGCTACGGCCGCCCGCCCATGCCCGTCGACGGCGTCCTCGTGGGTACCGCCGCGATGACCACGAAGGAAGCACACACCACCAAGGCCGTTAAGGACCTCCTCGTGGCCACCCCCGGTGTGCCCGACAACGACGAGCTGGCCGGCTGGGTCGGCGAGGGCGTCACCCGCGGCGGCATGACCTCCGGCCTGTCCCACCTGCGCGCCGACATGCACGAGGTCTCCAACGCGGCCGCCGCAGCCGCGCGCATCATCGCCGAGATCGGCTCCGACGGCGCCCAGGTGCGCGCCCGCAAGGACGAGATCGTCGAAATCCTCTCCCACACGGCCAAGCCCTACTTCGGTGACCTCGAAGAAATGACCTACGAGGCCTGGGTGCGCCGCTTCGCCGACCTGTCCTACCCGTGGGTTGATCCCACCTGGCAGATCCGCTACCACGACCTGCTCCAGCGCGTCGAGGCGCGCCTGGCCCCCGTGGACCACGGCGAGGTCGAAACCCTGTTCCCGACCGTCGAGGACGTCGCCGACGCGCATGCCGCCGCCGACCGACTGATGGCCACCTACCCGAACGCCGCGACCACGCACGTCACCCCCATCGACGCCGCCTGGTTCCCAGCCCTGTGCCGCTCCTACCCCAAGCCGATGCCCTTCGTCCCGATCCTGGACGACG